>NZ_VCKX01000089.1 GCF_005889725.1 Nonomuraea zeae | reverse complement strand
CCGCCCCTCCCCCGCCGAGCCGGTCGGCGATCTCGGCGAACTCGGCCGCCTCCCGCTCGCTGTGCACCACGAACAGGTCGCAGCCGCTGCGGAACAGCCACGCCTTCTCCGTCGCGGGCACCGAGATGCCCGGCAGCCCGCTGACGAACACCGGCCGCGGCCGCAGCCCGGCGAGCACCTCTGACACCAGCACGTCCACCACGGGACCCGTGCAGGCCACGAGGATCACGTCGGGCCGCGTCCGCTCGGCCAGCCGCCGCACGGAGCGCGCCGACAGCACCGCCGGGGGTGCCTCCAGCCCGCTCGCACCGCCTCCGCCGAGCACGCCGCCGCTGACACGGCCGTGCGCGCTGCCGCTCGCGCCGCCGTGCACGCTGCCGTTCACGGCGGCGGCGATCTGCTCCGGCGAGGGCACGATCGGCGTGCGCACCACGACCAGCTCCGTCACGCAGCCCGCGGGCAGGTCGCCGAGCAGGCAGGCCGCCCATTTCAGATACGAGTCGGAGTCGGCGACCGCCAGCACTCTCACCCAGACACTCCAGTCAAATGTGATCGCAGGGCGGGGGCCGCCCTGCTGGTCCACCAGTCATCGGGAACGTCGACGGGCTCGACGGCGACACCGCGCGGGCTGAGCAGCACCCGCAGCGAGGTGATCGCGGTCGAGGGGAGGCTGAGCACGCGCTGGCCGGCGTCCAGGCCGCGCAGCGTCAGCTCGGCGGGGGCGCCGGCGTCGTGGACGGTGATCCCGGGGCGCTCCCGGATCAGCGCGACGTCCACGGGGTCCTCGCGGCGGTGCGGGTAGTAGGCCAGCGGCTCCCGCGACGCCAGCTCGGTCAGCCAGCGCAGGTAGCGGTCGCGGTGCACGAGGCCGTTGCGGACGAGCGAGGTGCCGAGGACGACCGTGCGCTCCGCGGGTCCCTCCGCGTTCGGCGGCTGGGCCCGCAGCCAGGCGAAGTCGTGGCGTACGAGGTCGACGCCCGCCGCGCGGACGGCCTCGGCCAGCTTGTCGCCGACGGGCAGCGCGGTGAAGACCGACACCTCGCTCATGCGCAGGCGCAGCGCGGCGGCCAGGCCCAGCGCGGAGCGCAGCCGGCCCGGCCGCGCGCGGGCCCGCAGGAGCGGCCGGTACGGCCCTTCGGCCAGCAGTTCGAGCAGCCGGATCGTGGCCAGCCCGTCGTCCACGATCACGACGCGGCCGGGCACGGAGACGAGCCAGCGCACCTGGACCCGGCCCGAGAAGGCGTCGCCGACGGCCTGCACGCGCCTGGGCATGCGCTCACGCGGCTCCGCCAGCTCCAGACCGCCGGGCAGCACGAAAGAGCCCAGCTCCCGCCGCGTCGCCGTCAGGGGCCGCAGCCCCGCGCGCGGTACGACGGCGGTCGCGGGACCGAGGAGCCCGGCATGGTGGGCCTCGATGGCGCACAGCATCTGGAGCGGGGACTCCACCCAGGCCGACGCCTGTTTGACCACTCCTTGCCCTCCCCGGGTGATGGCCTGTTCACGACCGCTTCAAGCTAGCCCGGCCGCCTTAAGCCGCCAGAAACGCTGCGTGAACAATGGAGGGTATGAACTCGCTCATGCTCAACACCGACGGCGTGCAGATCCCGCAACTGGGCTTCGGCGTCTGGCAGGTTCCCGCGGACGGCGCCGAGCAGGCCGTGTCGACCGCGCTTGAGGCCGGATACCGGCATATCGACACCGCCGCCGCCTATGGCAACGAAGAGGGCGTGGGGCGTGCCGTACGCGCCAGCGGGCTGCCGCGCGAGAAGGTGTTCGTCACCACCAAGCTGTGGAACGGCGACCACGGCCGCGCGGCGGAGGCCTTCGACGAGAGCCTCTCCCGGCTGGGGCTGGACTACATCGACCTGTTCCTCATCCATTGGCCGGTGCCGCAGCAGGACAAGTACGTGCAGGCGTGGAAGGCGATGGAAAAGATCTACCGTGACGGCCGGGTGAAGGCCATCGGCACGTCGAACTTCACCGTCCAGAGCCTCACCAGGCTCATGGAGGAGGGGGAGATCGCGCCGTCCATCAACCAGATCGAGCTGCACCCGTACCTGCAGCAGCGGGAGATGCGCGCCTTCCACGAGGCCAACGGCATTCTCACCGAGGCGTGGAGCCCGCTCGGCCAGGGCAAAGGGCTGCTCAGCGACCCGGCGCTGGCGGTGCTGTCGGACAAGTACGGCAAGACGCCCGCGCAGATCGTGCTCCGCTGGCACCTGCAGCTCGGCAACGTCGTGATCCCCAAGTCGGTGACCCCGTCGCGCATCGCCGAGAACATCGACGTGTTCGGCTTCATCCTGGACGCCGAGGACATGGCCGCCATCGGCGCGCTGAACAGGGGGGAGCGCATCGGGCCGGACCCCGACACGTTCAACATGACGTGATACGTCTACGCTCTCCCGCGTGCGGGATTTTGCGTGGGGAATAGCGGCTACGGGCGGTATCGCCCGAACGGTGGGCGCGGCCATTGCGGCGGAGCCCGGCATGCGGGTGGCCGCCGTCGGCTCCCGGAACCTGGGCCGGGCCCAGGCCCTGGCCGCCACGCTGGGCGCGGAATCGGCGTACGACTCCTATGAGCGGCTGTGCGCCGATCCGGCGGTGGACGCCGTCTATGTGGCCACCCCGCACGCCCAGCACCTCCAGGTGGCCGAGGCCGCCATCGCCGCGGGTAAAGCCGTGCTCTGCGAGAAGCCCCTGGCCGCGACCATGGACGACGCCGAGAAGATGGTGCGCCTGGCACGGGAGGCAGGCGTGTTCCTCATGGAAGCCATGTGGACGCGGTTCAACCCGCTCATCCGGCTCATCGCCGCCGATCCGCGCTTCGGCGAGATCCGCTCCGTGCAGGCCTCCTTCGGCTTCGCCGCCCCCTACGACCCGGCACACCGCCTGTGGGCGCCGGAGCTGGGCGGCGGAGCCCTCCTCGACCTGGGGATCTACCCGTTCGGCCTGGCCCAGCTACTGCTCGGCATGCCCTCGGAGCTGCGCGTCACCGGCTCTGTGGCGCCCAGCGGGGTGGACGCGGAGGCTGGCGGCGTCCTGCTCTACCCCGGCGGCGTAAAGGCCCTGGTGGAAGTCTCGTTGCTCGGGAATTACCCGAACGATGCCCGTGTTGTGGGTACCCGGATGCGGGCGGACATCCCGGCGCCGTTCTGGGCGCCGCGGCGGATCCTCCTCACCGGGCCCTCCATGGAGCCGGAAGAGCACGTGCTCGATCCGGCGGACAACGGATACGCCGGTGAGCTCCGCGAAGTCCGCGCCGCGACGGCCGAGGGCAGGACCGAATCCTCGATCATGCCACTTGACGAATCCCTTGCCATGATGGGGCTTCTGGCCGACGCTCGGCGGCAACTTCCCTAGCTGGGCTTTTATCCATTTGTAATCCTCTTGCCGCATGTATTACCTTATGTGGCATCTCGTGGCATACGTCCGGTTTGTCCGGCGATGTCCAAACCATCGCACGACGCATCACAGGAACGTCCTGTGACCGCTGAATCCGCCTTCGGGCGGAACCGGGGACCCAGTCCTTTGGGGTGAATCGGCACTTCGGTGCCGTAGGGCAGCTTCCACGCCCGAACCCGTCAGCTAACCCGGTAAGCGGCATGGAAGCAAGGAGTAACCCCCTCGATGGCGAAGCACCGTTTCACTGCTGCCCCGAAGATCATCGCACGCGCCGTTCTCGGCGCCACCATCGCCGCGTCGGCTCTCGGCGCACACACCCTGACGGCCAACGCCGACACCGCCACCGGCGCCGCCGCGGCCACCGCCGCCCGCCACCCCAACGCCGCCCTCGCCGCCCACAAGGCCGGCGCCAAGAGCGACAGGGTCGAGGAGACCAAGGTCAACGTCACCGCTGACCAGGTCCTCGCCTTCGCCAAGGCCCAGGTCGGCACCTCCGAGAACGCCGCCGGCGGCGGCACCAAGTTCCAGCAGTGGTACGCCGGTTCGCAGCGTGCCGCCGAGACCATCGCCCGTGACGGCGGAAGCCGGGCCGCGTACCTGAACGCCGCCTGGTGCTCGATGTTCGTCTCCTGGGTCGGCGAGCAGACCGGCGCCCGCCCGCAGGTCGGCTGGGACGCCTACACCGTCGCCCACGCCAAGTGGTTCAAGGCCAACCACCGCTTCGGCACCCTGGCCAAGCCCGGCGCCGTCGTCTTCTTCTCCTGGAGCGGCAGCAAGTCCATCAGCGACATCAACCACGTCGGGTTCGTCGTGAAGGACAACCAGGACGGCACCATCTCGACGATCGAAGGCAACACCGGCAACGGCAAGGTCGAAGAGCGCGTCCGTCCGAAGTCCCAGGTCGTGGGCTACGGCTATCCGCAGTACGCCGCCTGATCGGCCACCGGCAGGCTCCTTGCCTTCCATGAACGGCGAGCGCGCGTCCCACCCCGGACGCGCGCTCGCCGCGTTTCCCCCAAGCAGGCGCACTCGCCGCGTTTCCTTCGAAAGCCTCGCCCCCTCAGGCGAGGCCGCGGTCATTCCAGGAAGAAGGCCGCCAGGGCGCCGGCGACCGCGGCGGGGTCGTTCTCCATCGGGATGTGGCCCGCGGCGGGGACGCGGACCAGCGTGGTGGCGGGCATCTCGGCGGCGAAGCGCTCGGCGTGGCGCACCTCCTGGAAGGCGTCGTCCTCCCCCCACACCAGCAGCTTCGGCGTCAGGTCCCCCTTGAGCGCCGGGACGAGATCGAACGTGTAGCGGCTGTCGGCCGCGCCGGCCAGCGCCATCCACGAGCGGCAGACGCGCCGGTCGCGCCAGGGGTCGAGGTAATCGGCCAGCTCGTCCTCCGTGGCCGGGCGGGCCAGCGCCGCGGTGACGGCCGTACGGCGGGCGGCCAGCAGCTCCTCCGTCGTCGTCGCGGCCACCACGGCCGGGTCCCGGTAGCGGGCCACGCCAGGCACCGGCCAGGAGTCGTAGGTGACCGAGTTGACCAGCGCCAGCCGCCGCACGCCCGGCCCGTCACCACCCGCCAGCAGGTGCTGGGCCACCGCGCCGCCGATGTCGTGCCCGGCCACCGACAGCGGCTCGTCCGCACCGCCCGTCAGCGCATCGGCGAACCGCCGCACCCACGCGGCCAGCGCGGGAACGGTGGCCGTCTCCGCGGTCAGCTCACCCTCCGAGCGGCCCAGGCCCGGCAGGTCCACCGCGACCGGCCGCAGCCCCGCCGCCGCCAGGTCGTCGATCACCGGCAGCCAGACCCGGCTCCAGTAGGTGCCGTGCAGCAGCAGCAACAGAGGGCCCCGCTCACCGGCCGTGAGATAGCTCGTGGAAAGCCCGTCGACGTCGATCGTCATCCGTGTAGACATGGCATAACCATCGTGTCCTGATCACCCGGCGTCAAATACCAACTAGGGTATGACGGTATGACATTAGCGCAGCTCAGGGTGCTCGTCGCGGTGGCCGAGCACGGCGGCTTCACCGCCGCCGCCGACCACACCGGCATGTCGCAGCCCGCCGTCAGCCGCGCGATAGCGACGCTGGAGCGCGAGCTGGGGGCGGCGCTGTTCGTACGGCACCGCGACGGCATCGCGCTCACCGAGGCCGGCCGCCGCGCGCTCGACCGGGCCCGCGAGACGCTGCGGCACTTCGACCTCATCCGCCCCGACGTGGCGGCCGCCGCCGGGCAGATCACCGGCGAGCTGCGCCTGGCCAGCCTCCCCAGCGCGACGGGCACGCTCATCGCGCGGCTGCTGCGGTCCTACACCGACCGCTATCCGCAGGTGCGGGTACGCCTGTTCGAGGGCGCCGACGACGACATCCGCGCCTGGCTGCACCGCGGGGCCGCCGAGGTCGGCGTCATCACCCTGCCCGTGAAGGGGCCCGCGCCCGGCCTGTTCACCGTCCCGCTCAGCACCCACGACATGGTGGCCGTGCTCCCATCCGGCCACCCGCTCGCCGGCCAGGAGCTCATCCACCTCGCCGACCTGGCGGGACAGCCGTTCATCCTGACCACCGCGGGCTGCCGGCCGCTGATCATGACGGCGGCCGGCGCGGCCGGGGTGGAGCTCGACGTCGCCTTCGAGGCCGGCGGCCCGGCCGCCATCCTGGAGATGGTGGCCGCGGGCCTGGGCGTCAGCATCGTCCCCACCCTGGGCCTGCCCGCCGACCTCGGCAGCGCCGTCACCCGGCCGCTCGTGCCGAGGACGACCCGCTCGCTGGCGCTGGCCGTCCCGTCGCGGGAGGGCTGCGGCCCGGCGGCCGGCGCCTTCCTGGACCAGGCCGCCGCCTTTACGCTGTAGATTTCTCCGCTGCCGGCCCGGCGGCGTGGACCTCCGTGCGCAAGGGCACCTCCCGGATGAACCAGGCGGCGGCGAAGGCGATCGCCGCCAGGACCGCGGCCCCGATGAGCACGCCCCGCAGCCCGCCGCTGACCGCCTCGCCGACGACGGCGCGGACGGCCGGCGGCAGCGCGGACATCGACTCGGGTGTGAGCCCGCCGCCCCCCGCCAGCCGCCCGGCCTCCTCCGTGCCGAGGCCGGTGGCCAGGCCCGACTCCATGCGGCCGCTGTACAGGGCGCCGAGCAGGGCGATCCCGAGCGAGCCGCCGATGGTGCGCAGCAGCGTGACGGTGCCGCTGGCCGCGCCCAGGTCCCTGGGCTCGGCGCTGTTCAGCGTGAGGAGCATGGTGCTCTGCATGAGCAGCCCGATGCCCGCCCCGGCGACCACCGTGAGCGCCGAGGCGAGCCCCGTGCCCGTGCCGGTGTCCAGCCAGGTCAGCAGCAGCACGCCCGCCACGAGCACGCCGCCGCCGAGTATCGGGTAGACGCGGTAGCGGCCGTTCCTGCTGACGAGGCGGCCGGTCAGGAGCTGCGCCGCGAGCATGCCGAACATCAGCGGCAACAGCAGCATCCCGCCGGCCGTGGGCGACAGCCCCTGGACGAACTGCATGTACTGCGGCAGGTACGCCGTTACGGCCATCATGACCGCGCCCACCAGGAAGCTGACGACCTGCGCGAGCGTGAAGTTGCGGTCCCGGAACAGCCGGGGCGGGATGATCGGCTCCGCGGCCCGCCGCTCGACGCGGACGAAGGCGGCCAGGGCCACGACCGCGACCGCGGCCAGGCCGAGGATCTGCGGCGACGTCCACGCGTACGTGCCGCCGCCCCAGCTCGCCAGCAGCGTCAGCGCCAGGATGCCGGTGGTCAGCAGCACCGCCCCGAGATAGTCGATCCTGGCCTTGACCCGCTCGCCGACCGGCTTGATCCCCAGGCCCACGACGGCCAGCGCGAGCGCGCCGACCGGCACGTTCACGTAGAACGTCCAGCGCCAGCTCAGGTGGTCGGTGAGCAGGCCGCCGAGCAGCGGGCCGCCGACGAACGCGATCGGCATCATGGCGCCGACCATCGACTGCACCTTGCCGCTGTCACGGGGCGGCACGAGCATGCCGATGATCGACAGCGCGCCGACCATCAGCCCGCCCGCCCCGAGACCCTGCACCGCGCGGAACGCGATGAGCTGGCCGATGTCCTGCGACAGCCCGGCGAGCATCGATCCGGCCAGGAAGATCACGATCGAGGACATGAACATGCCCTTGCGGCCGTACAGGTCGCCCAGCTTGCCCCAGATGGGGGTGGTGGCCGCACCGGCGAGCAGGTACGCCGTCACGACCCAGGGCAGCAGGCTCAGCCCGCCCAGCTCGCCGGTGATCGTGGGCAGCGCGGTGCCCACGATGAGCCCGTCCAGCATGGCCAGGAACATGCCGAGCATCAGCCCGAACACCCCGGCGTACAGTGACCTGCTCATGGTCATGCCCCGTAGGGCCGGGCGGCCCTGGCCGAGCGCAGCGCGTGGCCCCACCAGGCGAGCTGGTCGAGCATGGCCTTGGCCGCCGCGTCGCCGCCGGGGTTCGGGGCGGTGCCGTCGGGGCCGATCTGGGCCCACGGCGCCTGCAGCCCCACCGCGTCGCGCACGGTGACGGCGTGCAGCTCGGCGAACACCAGGCGCAACTGCTCGACCGCCCGCAGCCCGGCCGAGAAGCCGCCATATCCCACGAACCCGACCGGCTTGGCGTGCCACTCGCGGCTGTGCCAGTCGATGGCGTTCTTCAGCGACGCGGGGAAGCTGCGGTTGTACTCCGGCGTCACGATGACGAACGCGTCGGCCGCCGCGAGCCTCGGGGACACCGCCGCCAGCTGCGCCACGGCCTCCTCCGAGACGGGCGGCTGCCCGAGGACCGGGAACACGGTCGGCAACGGGGTCTCCACCAGGTCGATGACGTCGGCCGTCATGTCCTGGCGCGCGTCCAGGTGGCCGCGGATCCAGCTCGCCACGGTCGGGCCGAAGCGGCCGTCCCTGATGCTCCCGAGCAGGACGGCGACGCGCAACGGGGTCTCCACGATGGGACCTTCCTTCATGTGTACAACGTATTTTCCGAAGACAACGTACACAGCGATGTGTACGTTGTCTACCGCTGATACCTTGTACACGAGTGCCGCGTAGAAAGGCGATCATGGCTGACCAGAAGGACGAAGCCCCGCTGTGGGAGCGGCTCGAACGTCCCGCCCCCGCGCCCCGGCAGACGCTGTCACCGCAGCGGATCGCCACCGTGGCGGTCGCGGTCGCGGACGCCGAGGGGCTCGACGCCGTCACCATGCGGCGGCTGGCCACCGAGCTGGGCGTCGCCCCGATGGCCGCCTACCGCCACGTGTCGGGCAAGGACGACCTGCTGGAGCTGATGGTCGACCACGTCTATCGCGAGCTGGAGCTGCCCGGCGACACGGCGGGCTGGCGGGAGGCGCTGCGCGCGATCGCCGTGCGCACGCGCGAGCTGATGCTCAGCCATCTCTGGCTGGCCCAGCTCCCGCCGAGCGCGGTGCTCGCGCTGACGCCCAGCCGCACGGCGGTGTCCGAACGCGCGCTGCGGGCGGTGAGCGAGCTGGGGCTGGACGCCGACACGATGATGGCCGTGGCCACCACGGTCAACTCCTACACCCACGGCGTCACCAGCGCCGAGATAGCGATGCGGCAGCTCATGGCCGGCCAGGGGTGGTCCGACGAGCGGCAGGTGTACACGAGCCTGGCCCCCCAGCTCCGCTACCTGCTCGACACCGGCCGCTATCCGACGTTCCGGCGCTACATCTACGAGGGCGCGCGCAAGAACGACCCGGCGTGGCAGTTCGAGACCGGGCTGGACTACGTGCTCGACGGGATCGCCTCGCGGCTTTTCCCCGAATAGATTGCGGCCGACGTGTCGATCCGCCGCCCGGTCGTTCGACGCGTCATCGAGACGGCCGGCACGACCGGCGGGAACGAGAGGGAGACGACTCCATGAAGTTCATGATCGTGGGCAAGGCCAACGCGGAGACCGAGGCGGGGGCGCTGCCCAGCCAGGAGCTCGTCGACAACATGCACGCCTACAACGAGTCGCTGACCAGGGCGGGGGTGCTGCTGGCCGGTGAGGGGCTCTACCCGAGCTCGCACGGGGCCCAGATCGCCTACAGCGGCGGCAAGGCGAGCGTGATCGACGGGCCGTTCGCCGAGGCCAAGGAGCTCATCGCCGGGTTCTGGCTGATCCAGGTCAAGTCGCGGGAGGAGGCCATCGAGTGGGCCCTGCGCGTTCCGGTGCCGCCGGGGCACGACGGGATCGGGCTGGACGTGTGGCGGGTGTTCGACGCGTCGGACGTACCGGACGAGTCCCTGCCGGCGCAGGAGCGCGAGCGCGAGGAGGCGCTGCGCCGCCGGCTCCGCGCCGACGACCCGCCGGCGTGACCCGACCGCAGGGGCCGCAGGGGCCGCAGGGGCCGCGGTAGCCGCAGGGCCGGTGGGTTGCGGTCGCCCGGCCTTGGTCAGGCGGGTTGCGGTCGCCGGGCCGTGGCTGGTCTCATGGGCCGGTGATGGCATCTTCCGACACGCATCGCGCGATCGAAGCGGTATGGCGGATCGAGGCGGCCCGGCTCATCGCCGGGCTCGCCCGGCTGGTGCGCGACGTCGGCCTGGCGGAGGAGCTGGCCCAGGACGCGCTGGTCGCCGCGCTGGAGCAGTGGCCGGAATCCGGCGTCCCGCGCAACCCGGGCGCCTGGCTGATGACCGTGTCGAAGCGCCGCGCCATCGACCTGATCCGCAGGAACGAGCGCCTCGAACGCAACCTGATCGAGCTGGGCCACCGCCTCGGCACGGAGGAGGAGGAGCCGCCGGAGGCCGGGGAGATCGAGGACGACCTGCTGCGGCTGGTGTTCACCGCCTGCCATCCCGCGCTGTCGGTGGAGGGCCGGGTGGCGATGACGCTGCGGGTGCTCGGCGGCCTGTCCACGGACGAGATCGCGCGGGCGTTCCTGGTGCCGGAGCCCACGGTCGCGCAGCGCATCGTGCGCGCCAAGCGCACCCTGGCCGACAAGCGGATCCCGTTCGAGGTGCCGCAGGCGAGCGAGCTGGCCGGGCGGCTGGCCTCCGTGCTCGAGGTCATCTATCTGATCTTCAACGAGGGCTACTCGGCCACCGCCGGAGACGACTGGATGCGGCCCGCCCTGTGCGAGGACGCGCTGCGCCTGGGCCGCGTGCTGGCGGGCCTGATGCCCAAGGAGCCCGAGGTGCACGGCCTGGTCGCGCTCATGGAGATCCAGGCCTCCCGCTCGGCAGCCCGCGTCGGCCCGTCGGGCGAGCCGATCCTGCTCCTGGAGCAGAACAGAGCCCGCTGGGACCGCCTGCTCATCCGGCGCGGGCTGGCCGCCCTCGACCGGGCGGAGGAGCTCGGGGGCGCGCACGGGCCGTACGCGCTGCAGGCCGCCATCGCCGCCTGCCACGCCCGCGCCCTCACCCCCGAGGACACCGACTGGGTACGCATCGCGCACCTGTACGAAGCGCTGGCCAAGCTGTCGCGCTCCCCCGTGGTCGAGCTCAACCGCGCGGTGGCCCTCGCCATGGCCTACGGACCCGCCGTGGGGCTCGGCCTGCTGGACCAGATCGCGGGCGAGCCGTCGCTGAAGGACTACCACCTGCTGCCGAGCGTGCGGGGCGACCTGCTGTTCAAGCTGGGGCGGACCGAGGAGGCGCGGGCCGAGTTCGAGCGGGCGGCCGCGATGACCCGCAACGCCAGGGAGCGCGCCCTCCTGGAGGAACGCGCCGCCGCCTGCTGACCCTCAGCCCCGATGACGCGCCTGACTCGGCGCCCCTCAACCCCGGTGACGCGCCCGACTCGACGATCACCGGCCGGTGAGGCGCCGGTCCGGTGATCCGCGCCCGCCGCCACCCCCGACGACGGCGGGCGGGGCGGTCATGGCCGGCCGACGCTGAGATAGGTGAAGCCGAGGGCCCGCATGCCGGCCGGATCCAGCAGATTGCGCCCGTCGAAGAGCACCGGCCGCCGCATCACCGAAGCGGCCCGCGCCCAGTCGACCTCCTTGAGCTGCGGCCACTCCGTGACCACGATCGCCGCGTCGGCGCCGTCGACCGCCAGCTCGGGGGTCTCGTAGCGGGTGGTGGACGTCCACGGCTCGCTGTCGGCCGGGCGAGCCATCGGGTCCCAGCAGCGGACCTCGGCCCCCTCCGCCAGCAGCCGGGCGGCCAGCACCGTGCTCGGCGCCTCCCGCATGTCGTCCGTGCCCGGCTTGAACGTCAGCCCGAGCAGCGCCACCCGCGTGCCGGCCAGCGTGCCGAGCTCGTCCTTGAGCTTCTGGATGGCCCTGCGCTTCTGCAGGTTGTTGACCTCGATCACGGCCGACAGGAGCTGCAGGTGGTAGCCGGTGTTGTTGGCGAGCTGCCGCAGCGCCTCGGAGTCCTTCGGGAAGCAGGAGCCGCCCCAGCCGATGCCCGGACGCAGGAAGTGGCTGCCCAGCCGGTGGTCCAGGCCGACGGCGCGGGCGACCTCCTCGACGTCGGCGCCGGTCTTCTCGCACAGGGTGGCGATCTCGTTGATGAAGCTGATCTTCGTGGCGAGCAGGGCGTTCGAGGCCAGCTTGACCATCTCGGCGGAGCGCACGTCCATCACGACGATCGGCCCGTCCACGCCCTGGTGCAGCTCCGAGATCAGCCCGGCGGTGGCCTCGTCGGACGCGCCGACCACGATGCGGTCGGGGTGCATGAAGTCGCCGACCGCCGTGCCCTCGGCGGTGAACTCGGGGTTGGAGGCGTATCCGACGTGGGCGAGGCCGGCGGCGTCCAGCGCGGCGCGCACGCGGCTGCCGGTGCCCACCGGCACGGTCGACTTCACCGCGACCGCCCGCAGGTGCGCCGCCCCTTCCAGCGACCGCACCACCGACCAGACCCGCGAGAGGTCCGCGTCGCCGGAGGCGGAGGGCGGGGTGTCCACGCACACGTACGCGATCTCCGCGCCGTCCAGGGCCTCGTCGAGGTCGAGGGTGAACGTCAGGCGCTCCTTGTTGCGCACGATCATGTCGCCCAGCCCCGGCTCGTAGATCGGCACCTCGCCGGAGCGCAGCAGCCTGATCTTCTCCGGGTTGATGTCACGGACCGTCACCTCGTGCCCGAGCTCGGCCAGGCAGGCACCGGTCACCAGCCCGATGTATCCGGCGCCGAACACAGCGACCCGCCGTCGCGGCATGCCAACCATGGACCATCCATTCTCACGCGGCCGGACCCCGAGTCGGCCCGCCGCCTGACGAAGTGTGTGCCGAAGCACGTGAAGGATGCCCACCTTAACCCGCCCTGCCGAGCCCTCTGTCGCGCCAGGTCACCCTTCGGCATCGCCCCAGGCCGGCGCCCTGCTCCCGGACGTCGGGCCCGCCCCCGGAGCCCCGCGTCACGGCCGGCCCGCACCACGCCTCAAGCCGGGCCGCCTCACGCCCCGGCCACGCGTGAGCGCCGGCGCCGCGTCAGGCCCCGCGACCAGATGTCGCCCAACCTACTGCACATCCGATCCCGATCACGTCCAGGGTCTCGGCACGGTTGGGTCACGGGCATCGAGCGCCGGTGATGCGCCCACCCGGGTCACGGCGATGCGCGCACCCTGACCACGGCGATGCGCGCACCCTGACCACGGTGATGCGCCCACCGTGACAGGGGGCGCAACCGGGAGAAAGTGCCCAGCGTGCGGGCGACATGCCCTTGATGCGACACAAAAGATGTCTCTTGTGGTGGGAGCGCTCCCAATCAGGTCTTTGAGAGGTATGTTACGAAAAATCCCGTTCAACTGTGCCAAATCGCACCATTGGTAACGGTTACGTTTCGGTGGATTGACGTGCTCACCCGCTAAGTGCACCCTTTGTGGGAGCGCTCCCAAAGACTCCCACCGCGGCGGAGCGCGTGCCGCGGTGCACCTCCCCAACATTCACCCGAGAAGGGGTCCACCATGATGATCAGCAAGCGTCGCGGCGGTCTTGCCGCGGCCTCGGCCCTGGCCGCGGCGGCGCTGACCGTCGCCTCGTGCGGTTCCGGCGGCACGCCGGAGGCGTCCAGCGCTCCCGCTTCCTCGGCCGCGGCCGAGCCGGTCACGATCCGCGTGCAGACCTTCGGCGGCGGCACGAACTTCGGTTACAAGAACGCCATCACGAAGTGGAACGCGGAGCACAAGGACATTCAGATCAAGGAGGAGCACCTCACCGACCAGTTCGAGCAGCAGTACTGGCCGCAGATGATCCAGTGGCTGCAGGCCGGCAACGGCGCGGGCGACGTGGTCGGCATCGACGAGGGCGGCATGGGCCTGGCCAAGGCGCACCCCGAGTGGTGGGCCGACCTCAAGGAGCAGGGCCTGGAGTCCCGCAAGGCCGACTTCCCCGCGTGGAAGTGGGAGAACGGCGTCACGGCCGACGGCAAGCTGTTCGGCCTCGGCACCGACATCGGCGGCATGAGCCTCTGCTACCGGACCGACTTGTTCAAGAAGGCCGGCCTGCCGACGGACCGGGAGAAGGTCAGCGCACTCTGGCCGACCTGGGACGAGTTCATGAACGTCGGCAAGACGTTCCAGTCGAAGGTGAAGGACACCAAGTTCGCCGACGGCACCAACACCCTCTACCAGGTGGTCCTGTACCAGGAGGCGGCCAAGAACGGCAACGTCACCTACTTCGACAAGGACAACAACCTCATCGTCGACAAGAACCCGGCGGTGAAGGCGGGCTTCGACTTCGCCACGAAGATGAGCCAGCAGGGCCTGACCGCCAAGCTGCGCAACTTCACCGACGAGTGGGCGGCGGGCACCCAGAAGGGCGCGTTCGCCACGGTCGGCTGCCCGTCCTGGATGCTCGGCGTGGTCAGCGGCAACGCGGGCGACGGCGGCAAGGGCAAGTGGGACGTGGCGTCGGTGCCCGGCGGCGGCGGCAACTGGGGCGGCTCCTGGCTGGCCGTGCCCAAGCAGAGCAAGCACCCGAAGGAAGCGGCGATGGTGGCCGACTACCTGACGAGCGCGCAGACCGAGGCGAGCATCTTCACGGACTTCGGCAACATGCCGAGCAACACGAAGTCGCAGGCGGACCCCGCCGTGCAGGGCGCGAAGAACGAGTTCTTCAACAACGCCCCCATCGGTGAGATCTTCGCCAAGTCCGCTTCGAGCCTCCAGCCGGTCTTCCTCGGCGTGAAGCACGCCCAGGTCAAGAACGCCATCGAGTCCGTCATCCAGGGCATGGACGACGGTTCCGTCGCCTACGACAAGGCCTGGCAGCAGCTGGTGGACGACGCGGTGAAGGCCGCGGGCTGACTCCCCCGCCCGGCCCGCCGAGCGCGGGCCGGGCTCGTTGCCGCTGAAAGGTCTGTTATGAGCCTCGACACCCTTCCGCGGGCGGTGCGCAACAACCATCGCCGCGCCCGCCCGCCCGGCCGCCGCTGGCGTTCCAAACTGGACGTCAAGGCGATGCCGTATGCCCTGGTGTCCCCGTACTTCCTGCTGTTCGCCGCCTTCGGTCTCTTCCCGCTGGCCTTCACCCTGTACTACTCGCTCTACGACTACGACCTGGCCGGCACCACCGAGTGGACCGGACTGGGCAACTACGCCGCGCTGCTGGCCGACGAGGACTTCTGGAACGCCGTGACCAACACGGTGGGCATGTTCATCCTCGCCACCGTCCCGCAGATGCTGCTCGCGCTGTTCCTGGCCAACGCGCTGAACAAGCGATTCAAGCTCCGCCTGGCGATCCGGATGAGCGTCCTGCTGCCGCTCGTCACGTCGGTGGTGGCGGTCGCGGTGGTGTTCACGCAGCTCTACGCCCGCGACTGGGGTCTGGTCAACTGGATCCTGAGCTGGTTCGGCGTGGACGCGACGAACTGGCGGGCCGAGCGCATCCCCTCGTGGATCGCCATCGCCACCATGGTCGACTGGCGCTGGACCGGCTACAACGCGATCATCTTCCTGGCCGGCATGCAGACGATCCCGAAGGACCTGTACGAGGCCGCGGCGATCGACGGCGCCTCGCGGCGCAGGCAGTTCTGGCAGATCACGCTGCCGATGCTGCGCCCGACCATGATCTTCGTGGTGCTCAACTCCACGATCGGCGGCCTGACGCTGTTCTCCGAGCCGACCACGTTCTACAACGGCAACGTCGACGGCGGGTCGCAGGGACAGTTCCAGACGGTGGCCATGTTCATCGTCAAGCAGGGCTTCCGCGAGTTCGACTACGGCTACGCCGCCGCGGCCGCCTGGCTGCTGTTCCTGCTGATCCTCATCGGAGCGGCCATCAACTTCCTGTTCGTGCGCAGGATCGGGGGCACGAAATGACCAACTGGTCACCGACCATCATGACCCGGGTCATGCTCGGCCTGGCCGTCCTCGTGTCGGCATTCCCGTTGTACTGGATGCTGGTCATCGCCTCGCGCACCAACGCGGACGCGGTGTCGGTGCCTCCGGCGTTCCTGCCGGGCGGCAATCTGGGCGACAACATCGTCGCGGTGCTGAACAACGAGGACGCGCACTTCCTGCTCGGCCTGACGAACTCGTTCATCGTGGCGAGCGTCGTCACGGTCTCCGTCGTCGTCATCTCGACGCTGGCCGGGTTCGCCTTCGCGAACCTGAACTTCAAGGGCCGCAATGTGCTGCTGGTCCTGGTGCTGCTGACGATGGCGGTGCCGCTGCAGCAGATGGGCGTCGTGCCGCTCTACCGGCTCATGGTGAGCCTGGAGTGGACCGGCACGCTCACGGCGGTCATCCTCCCCTACCTGCTCAACGGGTTCGGGGTGTTCCTGATGACGCAGTACACGCGGCAGGCCGTTCCCATGGAGCTGGTCGAGGCCGCCCGGGTGGACGGCGCCGCCACGCTGCGGATCTGGTGGAACGTCGTGCTGCCCGCCGTACGGCCCGGAATGGCCGTGCTCGGCATCAACACCTTCATGCTCATGTGGAACGACTTCATGTGGCCGCTGATCGTGCTGACCCCGGACAACCCGACCGTGCAGATCGCGATCACCCAGCTCAACGCCAGGTTCTCCACGAACTACACGTTGATCTTCGCAGGGACCGCGTTGTCCATCATTCCGCTCATCGCAGTATTCGTCGCATTCGGCCGCCAGATCGTCGGCGGTCTCATGGAAGGTGCGGTCAAGGCGTGACGACACAAGAGGAACAGACGCGTTCCGGCCTGCGCTTCCCCACTGGCTTCGCGTTCGGCGCCGCGACGTCGGCGTACCAGATCGAAGGAGCCGTCTCCGAGGACGGGCGCGGTGTCTCCATCTGGGACACCTTCACCAAGACCCCCGGCAGGGTGCTCAACGGGCACCACGGCGACGTGGCCATGGACCACTACCACCGCTACCGGGAAGACGTCGCCATCATGGCGGAGCTGGGCCTGACGGCCTACCGCTTCTCCGTCTCCTGGCCCCGTATCCAGCCCACGGGCTCCGGCCAGATCAACCACAAGGGCCTGGACTTCTACAAGCGGCTCGCCGACGAGCTGCGCGGCCACTCCATCGACCCCTGGCTGACCCTCTACCACTGGGACCTGCCTCAGGCGCTGGAGGACCAGGGCGGCTGGCCCAACCGTGACACGGCCTACCGCTTCGCCGAGTACGCGGCGGCCGTCCACGACGCGCTGAAGGACCACGTGCACACCTTCAGCACCGTCAACGAGCCGTGGTGCGCCGCGTTCCTCGGCTACGCCTCGGGCGAGCACGCCCCGGGCCGGCGCGAGCCGCAGAACGCGATCAGGGGCGCGCATCACCTCAACCTGGCGCACGGCCTGGCCGTGCAGGCGATGGACGCCAGACGGGTCGGCGGCTGCGTGAACCTGTACGCGGTCACCCCCGCCACCGACAGCGCGCGGGACCTGGACGCGGCCCGGCGGATCGACGGCCTGCAGAACAGGTTCTTCCTCGACGCGCTGCTGACCGGACGCTATCCGGAGGACGTGCTCAACGACCTGCCGGTGGAGGTGGACTTCATCGAGCCGGGCGACATGAAGACCATCAACGCCCCCATCGACGTGCTGCTCGTCAACTACTACAGCCGCTTCACGGTCTCGGGAGCACCAGGCGGCAAGGCGTCGGCGGCGGCCGCCCCCACGGACTCGGCCTCTCCGTGGGTGGGCAGCGAGCACGTGTCGTTCGTCAACGGCGGCCGGCCCGTCACCGCGATGGGCTGGGAGATCGACGAGAGCGGCCTGGTGGAGATCCTCACCAGGGTGGCGCGGGACTACCCGCCGATCCCGATGGTGGTCTCGGAGAACGGCGCCGCCTTCGACGACGTGCTCGTCGACGGGCGGATCCACGACCGCGAGCGGCAGGCGTACGTCGAGGCGCACCTCGGCGCGTGCAAGGAGGCCATCGAGGCGGGCGTGCCGCTCGAAGGCTATTTCGCCTGGTCACTCATGGACAACTTCGAGTGGGCCTGGGGTTACGGCAAGCGGTTCGGCCTGGTTCATGTCGACTTCGAGACACAGGAACGGCTGCTCAAGGACAGCGCGCTCTGGTACTCGGAGATCATCCGGCAGAATAGGCGCCATGAACCGACCGACTCTTGAGGCAGTCGCTGCTCGGGCCGGTGTAGGCCGGGGCACGGTGTCGAGAGTCATCAACGGCTCGCCGAACGTCAGTGCCAGGGCCCGCGAGGCTGTCGAGCTGGCAATTCGCGAGCTGGGCTACGTGCCCAACCGTGCGGCGCGCGCACTTGTCACGCGCCGCACGGACACGGTCGCGCTGGTGGTGTCGGAGTCGCAGTTCCGCGTCTTCGACGAGCCGTACTTCGCGGGCACCATCCGCGGGATCGGCTCGGCGCTGGCGGAGACCGGCCTGCAGCTCATCCTCGCGATGGCCCGCTCGCCGGAAGAACACGAGCGGCTCGAGCACTACCTGACAGGGCAGCACGTCGACGGCGTGCTGCTGCTGTCGCTGCACGGCGCCGACCCGCTGCCGGGCAGACTTGAGGAGATGGGCGTGCCGACCGTGCTCGGTGGCCGGCCCGTCGGCCTCGACCCCTACAGCTACGTGGACATGGACAACAGGGCGGGCGCCCGGCAGGCGGTCAAGCATCTGCTGGGCCTCGGCCGCACCGGGATCGCGACGATCGCGGGCTCCCAGGACATGGGCGTGGGCGTGGACCGGTTGTCCGGCTACCGCGACGCGCTGCTGCTCTCGGGCCTGCCCGAGCTGGTGGCCTACGGTGACTTCTCGGAGCACAGCGGCGCGGCGGCGATGTCGGAGCTGCTGGCGGCGCATCCCGATCTCGACGCGGTCTTCGCCGCGTCCGACCCGATGGCGCTGGGCGCGATGCGCGTGCTCAAGGCCGCGGGGCGGGCGATCCCCGGCGACGTGGCCGTGATCGGGTTCGACGACTCCAAGGCCGCGCTGCACGCCGACCCGCCGCTGACCACCGTCCACCAGCCCACCGAGGCCATGGGCCGGCAGATGGCACAGCTCCTGGTGGCTCGCATCAACGGCGAGGAGCTGCGCCAGCCCGTCGTGATCCTCGACACCCACCTCGTGCGCAGAGAATCCGCCTGACCTGGCGTTACCTGGCTTTACCATCCCCCGGCAGCCCCGCGGCAGCCGATCCCCCGCACTCGTCCACAGCGGCTTCACGAAAGGACCCTGGCGTGCCCCAGCTCGCCGCAGGCGGCTACGCCGCGCAGATCAGCCGGCGCGGCGCCGCGCTCAGGATGCTCAGGCACGGCCCGCGCGACCTGGTCACCACCTGGCCCGAGGAGGGCCCGGTCCCTTACTACGCGGGCACGATCCTCGCTCCGTGGCCCAACCGGGTGGCCGGGGCCCGCTACACGTTCGACGGGCAGGTCCACGAGCTGCCGGTGAACGAGCCCGATCGCGGCCACGCGCTGCACGGGCTGGTCTCCGGCGTCGACTGGGAGGTCGCCGAGGTGCTGTCGGCCGAGGACGACCACGCCTTCGCCCGGCTCACGCACGCGATCGTCCCGGCCGCCGGCTACCCGTTCTCGCTGGCGCTGCAGGTGGTGCACCGGCTCGACGCCGGCGGGCTGACCACCACGGTCACCGCCCGCAACACCGGCGACCGGGCGGCCCCCTACGGCTGCGGCCCCCACCCGTGGCTGCTCGGCGACGAGCTGCACCTGAGCGCCGCCCAGGTCCTGGAGACCGACGAGCGGCTGCTGCCCGGGACGCTGTCGGCCGTGCCGGGCTCGCGCTTCGACTTCGGCGAGCCGCGTGAGCCGGACGGCACCGTGATCGACAACGCCTTCACCGGGCTGGCCCGCGGCGAGGTCCGGGTGGGCGGGGTGCGCATGACGTGGGATCCCCGGGTGCTGCCGTGGGTGCAGGTCTGCACCAGCCGTCAGCTCGGTTACGAGGGCGTGGCGGTGGAGCCGATGACGTGCCCGCCCGACGCATTCAACTCCGGCACCGACCTGGTCGTCCTGCGGCCGGGCGACGAGCACGTGGCAAGCTGGACGATCAGCGCCGTCTGACACCAGAGAGGGGTCCCGTGGACAGTAGGACGAAGCGCCGCTTATCCGCGGCCGAGCTCGACGCGCTGGCCCGGCGGGCGGTGGGCGCGGGCGTGGTGTCCGCCACCGAGCTGACCGACGGCTACGCCAACGCCGTCTGGCGGCTGCGGCTCGACGACGGGCGCGAGGTGGTGCTGAAGCTGTCGCCGCCGCCCGATCTCGACCAGCTCAGCTACGAGCGCAACCTGCTGCGCATGGAGGCCGCCGCCTACGAGCTGGCGCTCAACGCGGGCGTGCCGATGGCGACGCTGCTGCGCGCCGGGTTCGACGATCCGGTGCTGGGCGGCGACTACCTGCTGCTGAGCGCGCTGGACGGCGTGTCGTGGAACGACGTCAAGCCCGAAGGCGAGGACGCGCTGCGCAGGGAGCTGGGCCGCCTTCTGGCCAGGTTCAACACGGTGACCGGCGAGGTGTTCGGCTACCCGCACGCCGGGATCGTCGGCGCAACCTGGCGGGAGGCGTTCCTGGCGATGGTGGCGGCGCTGCTCGGCGACACCGAGCGCTACCCGACGGCGCTGCCGCGCCCGGCCGGGGAGATCATGGCCGTGTTCGAGGCGGCGGCGCCGGTGCTCGACGAGGTGACGACGCCGCGGCTGGTGCACTTCGACGTGTGGGCGGGCAACGTCTTCCTCGACCTGAGCGGCCCGCCGCGCATCCAGGCCATCATCGACCACGAGCGGGCCTTCTGGGGCGACCCGATCGCGGAGTTCGTCACACCGACGATCTTCGGCGAGCTGACGGAGGACGACCCGCTGCTGGCGGGCTACCGCGAGGTGACGCCGCTGGAGCTGACCCCGGCGGCGCTGGCCAGGCTCGACCTCTACCGCGCCTACCTCTACCTGATCCTGCTGGTGGAGAACGGACCCCGGCAGTACCCCGAGGAGGAGTACGCCAGGGTCCGCGATCTGGCCATCAGCTCACTGGGCGGCGTGCTGGACCGCCTCGTACGCACCTCCCCCGGCCTCGCGGGCTCCGGTGGCGGCGGCGGTGCCGGCGGTTAGCTTCGCGCACTGGCCGGCCCGCGCGCCGGAGATCTTGTTCGGCACGCCGAGGTCCACCGGCGCGGGGGCGTTCCCCGAGCAGGCGAGCGCGCCCTTGACCGTGGTGCCCGACAGGATCGGCGCCGTGTTGCCGCTCAGCAGCACGGCCCCGCGCAGATCGGCGCCCACGACGGTCAGGGAGCGCGCGCCGCTGACGCTGAGCGCGCCGCTGATCCGGGTGCCGAGCAGGTGCACGGCGGCGGCTCCCGCGGCGGTGAGCGTGCCGGTGACCCGGCCGCCGGTGACCACCAGCGAGGCCCCGGCCTGCACCGTGACGGATCCTATGACCTGGGCGTCGACGAGGCAGGTGACGCCATCGGCGGCGGCGAGCGGGCCGCGGTGGACGCCGGTCACGGTACGGGTGCAGGCGGGCGGCGGGGCGATGGTGGTGACGGTGAAGCTCCTGGCCTTGCCGTAGTTGCCCGCGGCGTCGATGGAGCGGTACTCGATCTCGTGGCGCCCGCGCGGCAGCTTGCCGTACACGAGGGAGTCGATGACCGTGCCCTCCTCCGTGAACACCCATGGCAGCTCGGACGAGGTGGGCCAGCCGAAGTAGTTGAACCAGCCGTCGCCGTCCACCCTGGACTCCGAGACCACGTAGCCGTCGCGGTCGTCGTCGCCGGTGAGCCGCATCGAGAACGGGCCGTTGTAGACGTAGGTGCTGCCCGACCTCGCGAGCGGCTCGGACAGCTCGTACCGGGTGGCGGGCGGGGCCGCGTCGACCGTCCAGGTGAGCGTGCTCGCGCCGAGTGCGGCGGTGAGCGTGTGCGCGCCCGGCTTCAGGTCGAGCTCGCCCAGGTCGAGGTCGGCGCCCTCGCCGGCCCGTGCGCCGTCCAGCGTCCAGGTGACCTCGGGCAGGCTCGCGGCCGGATGGGTGGTCTCCACGTACACGACCTCGTCGCGGCCGAGCGGCCGGTCGGTGGGCGTGGAGGAGACGAAGGCGGGCTCGATGCCGTCCGGCGGCGTGGTCAGCGCGGTGTCCACCGTCCAGGTCCGGGTCCTGGTGATGGCCGCCCTGATCGCCGGGTCCCTGACGAAGGCCGTCGGGTCCGTGACCGTGGCCTTGACCGTGTGCGTTCCCGGCGTGAGCGAGAGCGTGCGCAGGTCGAGGGCGGTCCGGTCGCCCGGGAGGTCCTGGCCGTCCACGTTCCAGGTGGTGGTGAGGGAGTGGCCGACCGGGCGCATCGGCTCGACCCAGAGCACCCGGTCCGCGCCGACGGGCGCGTCCACCGGCGTCGAGTCCTGGATGACCATGGTCTTGCCCGTGATGCGCTGGACCATGACCTCGCGGCTGACCTGGTCGAAGTAGTAGCCGAGGGTCTTCATCATCGAGTGCCTGCTCGGCCGCCAGACGCCGGTGGTGTAGTAGAGGCCGCCCTCGTAGCGGCCGATCGGGCCGCCCGACTCGCTGGGCTCACCCAGCCAGCGCCACCACTTCTTCTGCTGCTCGCTGAGCTGCCGCTCGGTCAGCAGGGTGTGGTGGGCGCTCGACGGCTCCGGCCCGGTGTAGGCGCCTCCGGGGACGCCGCGCTGGTAGTAGTCGTACTCGTCCTGCAGGCCGCCGAGCGAGTGGCCGAGCTCGTGCGGGCTGATCAGGGCGGACATGCTGTTGCTGCCGGAGGCGGTGGCGTACGAGCCGCCCGCCCCGCCGTACGTGCCGCTGTTGCCGAGCGCGAGGATCTGCCGGTTGCCGGACGCGGTGCCGGTGACCAGGTCGGCGTAGCGGGTGGCGGCGGCGTTGTCCATGGTGATCAGGCGCTGGACGCTGGCCGGGTTGCACCGGCCCCAGAAGCCCATGCTGAGCGGTGTCGTACGCCTCGGCGCGTCGAGTCCGGGGTCGCAGCTGATGCCGGACTCGCCAGAGACGATGTCGATCCGGTAGACGTTGATGTAGTTCCGGTACGACTTGAACGGCTCGATCGACCACATCACGTTCAGGTGCCGGTCGGCGTCGGCCTTGAACCTGGCCTGCTCGGCCTCGGTGTAGCCGTCGCCCATGATGATCAGATTGAACCGCTTGGCCGGAGCGCCGGTGACCTGCACGGGCACGACGGTGGCCGCGCCGGGCTCGGCGGAGGCGTGAGCGGGGAGCACGGATAACTCGGGGAGCACAAAGGACACGGCGGCGGCCAGAACCAGGGCCACGAATCTACGCATGACATGCACTATCGGCCCGAATCATCCCAGCCGTCCATGCCCAACGGCCAGCCACTCAGGCTCCAGGCCTCCCTGCACTCGTACGGGCACTCATGCGGGCACTCATGCAGCGCTCAAGCTGTGGGCAACTGGGCCAGCATGACGGGTGGCGTGGTGGGCCGGTCCGAGCCGTTGGCCGGCTCGACGGTGAGCGCCACGTGGTCGTCGTCGCCCAGGGTGGTGAGCAGCATGGGCTCGGTCAGGCCGCCGGCGGCGGGTGCGAGCATCCCGGCCGGGCGCGGGCCGTCGGGGCCCATCAGCCACAGCTCGTACGCCTGGGTGGCCGGCAACTCGCGCAGGCCCGACGAGGCGAACAGCATGCGCCCGGCCGAGCGCGAGATCACCACCGTGCCGGTGCCGCCGGAGGTGATCGGCTGGCGCATGGTCTCGGCGTCGGGGGCGGCCAGCACGGCGATCAGGCCCTCGTTCCGCGCGGTGGCGTCGCCCAGGTCGCGGCGGGCGTCGAAGGCGACCACGCCGAGCGCGACCGCGGCCGCCGCGGCCACCGCCGCCAGGCCGGCCAGCGCCTTCGACCGCCCGCGCCGCAGCGGGACGACCTGGCCGCCGCCCTCCACCGGCGCCGGGAGCCCCGCGGCCGGCACGGGGACCGCCTGGACCGGCCTGAGCGCCTCCTGCCATCCGTCCCCGGGCAGCAGGTTCAGCGTGGGGCCATGCCCGTCACCGGGCGGCAGGTTCAGCGTGGGGCCGTGCCCGTCGCCGGGCGGCACGCTCAGCGTGGCCTCGTCGCCGTTCTCCGGCGGCAGGCTGAGCGTCGGCCCGTCCACCGGCACCTCGATCAGCCCCTCTCCCGGCCCCTCGATCGGCCCCTCGACCAGCCCCTCGATCGGCAGGGGCACGGGGCCGCGGGTCGCCGGAGGGCGCCAGATGGTCGGGCTGTCGTCGTGCCCCTGCCCTGGCCCCTGCTCCGGCCCCCGCTGCTCGTCGGGGGGCCGCGAACGGTGTGCGGCGTCGAGCAGCCGCTTGCGCAGCCGCGCGGGCGGCGGCTCGGCCACCGCTTCGGCCAGCCGGGCGGCCGTCTCCCGCAGACGCCGCACCTCGCTCCAGCATCCGGGACACGCGAGCAGGTGCTCCTCGAACAGCACCCACTCGGCGTACGGCAGTGCGTGCACGGCGTAGGCACCGGAGAGGGTGTGGAGTTCGTCGTTCATTTCCACTCCCAAGCGTGAGAGGCGGCTCACGCATGTACTTCGGCCGCTCGGGCACGCCGGATGGCCGTAGAGCCTTGTTCATTTCGCATGACCTTGGCACAATCTCACTAGGTGATGAATTATGAGCTGTGTGATTGCAGGAGGCGGCCCCGCGGGAGCGATGCTGGGGCTGCTGCTGGCCCGGGCGGGAGTCGAGGTCACGCTGCTGGAGAAGCACGGCGACTTCCTCCGTGACTTCCGCGGCGACACGATCCATCCGTCCACGCTGCAGGTGCTCGACGAGCTGGGGCTGGCGCAGGAGTTCCTGAAGCTCCCCCACCGCAAGGCGTACGGGCTCACGCTCGTCTCCGACACCGGCGACACCAGGGTCGCGAGCCTGCGCGGACTGCCCGGCAAGTACAACTACATCGCGTTCGTCCCGCAATGGGACTTCCTCAAGCTCATCACGTCGGCCGCGAGCCGCTACCCCAGCTTCCGGCTGCTGATGAACGCCGAGGCGTACGGCCTGATCCGCGAGGGCGACACCGTACGCGGGCTCCGCTACCGGGACGAGTCGGGCGAGCACGAGATCAGGGCGGACCTGACCGTCGCCGCCGACGGCCGCCACTCGGCCCTGCGCGGTCGAGCCGGCCTGGTGCCGCAGGAGCTCGGCGCGCCGATGGACGTCGTCTGGTTCCGGCTGCCCCGGCTGGAGCAGGATCGCGACGACACGTTCCTGCGGGTGTCCAGCGGCCACATGATGGTCGCGATCAACCGCGAGACCTACTGGCAGCTGGCGTACCTGATCCCCAAGGGCGGGTACGGCGAGCTGACCCGCAAGGGCATCGACGCGCTCAGGGAGCCGGTGGCGCGGCTGCTGCCGTGGATCGCGGACCGCGCGCCGCAGATCAGGAGCTTCGACGACGTCAGCGTGCTCACCGTCGCGATCAACCGGCTGCGCCGCTGGCACCGGCCGGGGTTCCTGTGCATCGGGGACGCCGCGCACGCCATGTCGCCGGTGTTCGGGGTGGGCATCAACCTGGCCGTGCAGGACGCGGTGGCCACCGCCAACCTGCTGGCCGGCCCGCTCAGATCCGGCACGCCGATCCCCGAGGCGGCGCTGCACCGGCTGCAGCGGCGGCGGATGCTGCCCGCCCGGCTCACCCAGGCGGCCCAGCGGGTGGTGCAGACCCTCGTCGTCAGCCGGGCGCTGAACCGGCGGTTCGACGCCTCCAGGCTGCCGCGCGACCTGACGAAGGTGCCGCTGGTCAACCGGCTGGCACCCCGTTTCCTGGGCTTCGGGATCCGGCCCGAGCACGTGCAGGTCAAGGAAATTTGACCGTCCGCGCGCCCGCCCGCGTATAACTCCCTTCTCACAACGTGGACAATGGGGTCGGTAGCGCCGAGCCAGTGGAATACCCTCGTATCTCGTGAGCAGCAATCTGGTGGATCTCGATTCCTGGCGAGCCCTCCCCGCGGCGCAGCAGCCCGACTGGCCCGATCGCGGCGAGCTCGACAAGGTCGTCGCCGAGCTCGGCGGCCTGCCCCCACTGGTCTTCGCCGGCGAGTGCGACCAGCTCAAGGAGCAGCTGGCCGCCGTCGCCCGCGGCGAGGCGTTCGTCCTGCAGGGCGGTGACTGCGCCGAGACCTTCTCCGGCGCCACCGCCGACAACGTGCGCAACAAACTCAAGACCCTGCTGCAGATGGCCATCGTGCTGACCTACGCGGCCAAGGTCCCGGTCGTGAAGATCGGCCGGGTCGCGGGGCAGTTCGCCAAGCCGCGCTCGAAGGGCACGGAGGTCCGCGGCGGCGTCGAGCTGCCCGCCTACCGGGGCGACATGGTCAACGGGTTCGACTTCACCGCCGAGTCCCGCAAGCCGGACCCGTGGCGGCTGCTCAAGGCCTACCACTCCTCGGCCGTGACGCTCAACCTCGCCCGCGCCTTCACCAAGGGCGGCTACGCCGACCTGCGCCAGGTGCACGCCTGGAACCAGGACTTCGTGGCCGAGTCCCCCGCCGGCCGCCGCTACGAGCAGCTCGCCAGGGAGATCGACCAGGGGCTGGCGTTCATGCGGGCCTGCGGCGCCGACCCGGAGGAGTTCCACACGGTCGAGTTCTACTCCTCGCACGAGGCGCTCATCCTCGACTACGACCGGGCGCTCACGCGGATCGACTCCCGTACGGGGCTGCCGTACGACGTGTCGGCGCACATGGTCTGGATCGGCGAGCGCACCCGCCAGCTCGACGGGGCGCACGTCGACTTCTTCCGCCGCATCCGCAACCCGATCGGCGTCAAGCTCGGCCCGACCACCGCGCCCGAGGAGGCGCTGGCCCTGGTCGAGCGGCTCAACCCGGCCAACGAGCCGGGGCGGCTCACGTTCATCACCCGGATGGGCGCCTCCAAGATCCGCGACCACCTTCCTCCGCTGGTCAAGGAGGTCAGCGCGGCCGGGGCCCAGGTGGCCTGGATCTGCGACCCGATGCACGGCAACACGTTCGAGGCGACCGGCGGGCACAAGACCCGGCGCCTGGACGACGTGCTCGACGAGGTGGCCGGGTTCTTCGAGGTGCACCGGGCGCTCGGGACGCATCCCGGGGGCATCCACATCGAGTTCACCGGTGACGACGTGACGGAGTGCGTCGGCGGCGGCCACGAGATCGTCGAGACCGACCTCGGCACGCGCTACGAGACGGCCTGCGACCCGCGCCTCAACCGCAGCCAGTCGCTCGACCTGGCCTTCCGGGTGGCCGAGCTCTACCGCGGCTGACCTGCCTCTCCCCTTCTCCTCCGCACCCCCTCCGGCCGCCCCGTGTGGGCGGCCGGCTCCGTTTGCGGCGTGCGGCAGGGCTGGTACGCGTGACAGGTGAGGCCGATGGTGATCTGCGTCTCATTGGCGGGCCGGTCCGAACCATATTCCAGTGGAAGTGGCCTTTTCACGGCTATGATCACCCCGAAAAGTGCGGAAATTTCGGGAGAAAACGTGGATAGTGCCCCGGAGGGGGTCGACCCTAACATCCCCAACGTCGCGCGTATGTACGACTACTACCTCGACGGCAAGGACAACTTCGCGGCCGATCGGGCCGCGGCCGAGCAGATCCTGAAAACGTTTCCCGACACGAAGCAGGGAGCCCGCGCCAACCGGGCCTTCCTGCGGCGGGCCGTGCGGCACGTGGTCGACTCGGGCGTACGGCAGATCGTGGACCTGGGCGCCGGGCTGCCGACCCAGGGCAACACCCACGAGATCGCCCCTGAGGCGCGCGTGGTCTACGTGGACTACGACTCCGTGGTGTGCGTGCACGGCAGGGCGCTGCTGGCCAGGCAGGACAACGTGGACTTCCTGCAGGCCGACGTGCGCGAGCCGGACGCGCTGCTGGACAAGCTGGGCGACCTGGTCGACTTCGACCAGCCGGTGGCCTTCCTGATGCTGGCGATCCTGCACTTCATCCCGGACGAGCAGGCGTACGAGATCGTGCGCAAGCTCAAGGACAGAAGCGTGCCGGGCAGCCATCTGGTGATCAGCCACGCGGTGGACAGCACGCCGGACACCACGCCGCAGGCCCTGGAGATCTACCGCAAGGCCACCGCCTCGCTCAATATCCGGGACCACGACGGGATCCTGCGCTTCTTCGACGGTTACGAGCTGGCCGAGCCGGGCCTGACGTACCCGAACGGCTGGCGTCCCGACGACCCGGATGCGCCGGGGAACGGGATCACCTTCGGGTACGTGGGCGTCGCCCGCAAGCCCTGAGACTTACCGCAGTGCCTCGAGAAGCTGCCTGACCTGCGCGGACGGCGGCCCTGGAGGCACCGCGGCGTAGGTGGGCGCCTCAGGCCCGGCCAGCGGCACGTACGCCACCCCGCGCACCGGCGGCAGGTCGTCGAAGACCGGGTAGAACAGCGTCCACGACGGCGGCCCGGAGGCCAGGTCCACGAGCGTGTCGTGCAGACCGGTGAACTCCGGCCCGCGCGGCGGGCGCACCCCCGCCTCCGCCAGTGACCCGGTGACCAGGTCATGGAAGGCCGGGTTGTTCTCGCGGGGCGCGAGCCGTACCGGCAGGTCGCCGAGCTGCTCCAGCCGGACCTGCGGCTGGGCGGCGAGCGGATGGCCGGCGGGCAGCGCCACCACCAGCGGGTCGGTCCAGGCGGGGAACAGCTCCAGGCCCGGCGCCGCCTCGACCAGGCGTACCAGGGCGGCGTCCAGCTCGCCCGAGCGGACGGCCGCCAGGCGTTCGGCCGGCTTCTCCATCTTGATGAGGCGCACGCGCAGCGCGGGCGCGAGCCGCTCCAGCATCGCGTAGAGCCGCTGCCCCGGCGCGCGGGAGACCCCGATGCGCAGCGTCGTGGCGTCGGCACTGCCGGTGACGGCGCGCCTGGCCCGGTCGGCGGCGGCCAGCACCGCGCGGGCCTCGGGCAGCAGCCGCTGTCCCGCCTCCGTCAGCCGCACCTGCCGCTTCGACCGGTCGAAGAGCGGCGCGCCCAGCTCCCGCTCCAGCCTGCCCACCTGCTGGCTGACGGCGGGCTGGACGATGTGCAGCCGCTCGGCGGCCCGGCCGAAGCCTCCCTCGTCGGCGACGGCCACGAAATAGGCGAGCTGACGCAGCTCCACGGGCGATCCTCCATCCCATCACGATCGGTGATGTCTGTAGGGGAGAACATCGCCTGGTTCGGCCGTTCTTCCCGGGATGGACTGGCCTCCATGAATGCGAATGCATATATCGGGATAAGGCTGGGCGGGTTGTTCGGCCCGGCGGTGTTCGGCGTGACGGCGGCCGGGGTGGCGCTGCCCGGCGTCGCCGCCGCGTTGCGGGCGGCGCCCGGCGCGGTCGTGTGGGTGCTGACCGCGCACGCCCTGGCGCTCGGGGTGGGGACGGCGCTGTTCGGGCGGCTGTCGGACGCGTGGGGGGCGCGGCGCAGCCTGCTGCTCGGGTC
Organism: Nonomuraea zeae; assembly: GCF_005889725.1. Classification (GTDB taxonomy): domain Bacteria; phylum Actinomycetota; class Actinomycetes; order Streptosporangiales; family Streptosporangiaceae; genus Nonomuraea; species Nonomuraea zeae. The sequence continues at coordinate 11,934 of NZ_VCKX01000089.1, read as the reverse complement.
GGCGGTGCTGGCCGCCGGCGCCGCCGTCTGCCTGCTGGCGCCCTCGCTCGGCGGGCTGGTCGCCGGCCGCGCGGTGCTGGCCACCGGCTCCGGCGCGTTGTCGGCGACCGCGCTGAGCCTGGTCGCGGCGACCGCGCCGGAGCGGCGGCCGGGCGTGCTGGCCTGGTACGGGGGCGCGATGGCGGTCTTCTCCGCGGGCGCCACGCTGGCCGGCGGCCTGGTCACGCAGGCTCTGTCGTGGCGGCTCACGCTCGTGCTGCCCGCGCTGGCCCTGCTGGCCGTGCCCTTCTGCCTGCCGCTCGCCCGCCGGCCGGGCTCGGGAGGCCGCGTCGACCTCGTGGGGGCGGGGCTGCTGGCGGGGGCCGCCTCGGCGTTCCTGATCCTCGTGCAGGCGGCCAACCTGGGCCTGGACGCGCCGGTGGCCGTGCTGGTGGGCGTCGTGCTCGTGTCGTCGGGGGCGGGGCTGGTCCTGCGGGTGCGTGCCGTGCCGGACGGGTTCGTCCCCCGCGCGCTGGCCGGTGACCGCGCTTTCCTGGGCGCGTCGGTGGCCGGGATCGGCGTGTACGGCGGGTTGTTCGCGACCATGTGGGTCGCCCCTCAGGTGCTGGCGGGCACGCACGGGTGGAGTGTCCCGGCCATCGGCGCCTGGCTCCTGCCCGGCGCGCTGCTCGGCGTCGTGCTGTCCAGGGTCGCCGGATCGAGGGCGTGGCTGCTGCCCGCGGTGGCCGCGGCGTTCGCCGCCTGCCTGGTGGTCGCCGGGTTGACCGGTGCCGCGGCGGCGCTGGTGACGGCCGCCTCGCTCGGCTTCCCCGCCTTCTCCCTGGCTCAGGTGGTGCTCACGGCACGCATGTCGGCCCGCTTCCCCGTGGAGCGGCGCGGCGGCGCGATGGGCCTGCTCAACCTGGCGTTCTTCGTCGGCGGCGGGCTCGGGCTGGGGCTGGCGGGCGCGCTGTCGCGGGTGGCCGGGCTGACCGGCGCGCTCGTGGCGATCGCCGTCCTGCCGCTGGCGACGGTGCTGACCGCACGAGCCGCCCGCAAGAGCGCGCCGGACAGCGGCCGGGAACACGGGAGCCCCGTCCGGGGGACGGGGCTCGGCGACGTCAGCTCTGCTCGGCGTTCTTGAGCTCCTCGCTGAGCTCGGACCGGATGCCGTCCATGTCGAGCGCCCGCACCTGACGGATCAGGTCTTCGAGCGCCGGGCCGGGGATGGCGCCGGCCTGGGCGAAGACCACGATGCCGTCGCGGATGGCCATCAGCGTGGGGATCGAGGTGATGTCGAAACCCTGCGCGAGCCCTTGCTCGGCATCGGTGTCGATCTTGCCGAAGGTGATGTCGTCGTGCTTGTCCGACGCCTGCTCGAAGATCGGCCCGAACTTCTTGCACGGCGGGCACCACTCTGCCCAGAAGTCGAGCAGGACGATCCCCTTGTCGGCGATGTCGTTGAAGTTCTTCTCGGTTACTTCGATAGTCGCCACAAGTGGCTCCTCGTTCGTCGTTGGAGTCTGTCGTCGCTGCGATGCATCCGTGTCAACCACGTACCCATCACCAGCATTCCATGCTCCGCCGGGGGGGCGCGGCCGCTCGGGACGGCCGCGCCCCGCGGGGTCAGCGGCCGCCCGGCAGGGTCAGGCCGACGACCAAGGGGTCGTGGTCGGAGGAGCGGTCGGCGTCCGGCTGGTAGAGGCCGGGCGGGTTGAACTCGGTGTTGTAGTCGAGGATGCGCGGCTCGTCGGAGTTGATGTGCCAGATGGTCGCGCTGGTCACCCGCTTGAGCAGCTCGCGGCCGACGAGCGCGTGGTCGAGCTCGCCCGCCAGCCCGTCGAACAGGTAGCTGTAGCGCAGCGGCGCGGGCACGAACCTCTTGGTCACGCTGGTCAGGCCGCCCGCCTCCAGCGTGTCGATCGGATCCTCCTCGCCGTAGGCGTTCAGGTCGCCGAGCACGATCGGGCTCGGCAGGTCCTGGTCCTCGATGAGCCCGAGCAGCGCCTGGGCCTGGGCGACGCGGGTGGCGTTCCAGCAGCTCTGCCCGTCGCCCTGGTCGGCGTCGGGGCCGTCGGCGGGGCAGGTGCCTTTGGACTTCAGGTGGTTGACCAGCATCGTGAACGGCTGGCCGCCGCCCTTCCGGCGGAAGGTCTGGATCAGCGGCGGGCGGCTGAACACCGCGTCCTGCGACGCCTTGGCCGGGCCGACGGGGGTCAGCCGGCCCGGCTTGTAGATCAGGCCGACCTGGATGGCGTCGGTGCCGGGGTAGGGGTGCGTGAGCGCGGCGTACGTGCCCGCGCCGACCTCGGCGTTGACGGCGTCCACCAGCGCCTGGAGCGCCGTCTGGCCGTTGTTCTCGACCTCCATGAGGGCGACCGCGTCGGCGTCGAGCCCCTTGAGCGCGGCGACCAGCTTGGCGAGCTGGCGCTGCTGCTCGGCGGCGGTGCTCGCCCCGCGCGAGCCGATCGTGGTGAACCAGTTGAGGGTGTTGAACGAGGCCACCTTCACGTTCCCGAGCACCGGGAACGGCCTCGGCAGGCGGGGGTTGACGTTCTTGTATCCGATCGGCCTGGTGGGCTGCAGCCGGTACGCGCCGAAGCCGTACCCGAGGACGCCCGTCACCCCGAGCGCCACGTCGCCCGTGCGCACGATGGGCGGCAGGACGGGCGGGTTCTCCCGGCCGGAGCCGTCGTCCACGAGCAGCGAGCGGCGTTCGTCCAGCGCCGGGTCCACGCCCGGCCGGTCCGTCGGCTGGAACAGCCGCCCCTGGGACGACAGCACGACCTCGCCGAAGCGGCCCAGGTTGTAGTGCTCGCTGACGGTCAGCACCTGCGGGAACGTGAGCAGCATGTTCTCGACCGGCTCCAGCCCGGCCGAAGGCAGCCGGTACGGCTGCGCCGCCACGCTACCCGTCCCGCACACGTCCACGGCGGTGACCGGTGACAGCTCGGTCCACCCGTTGAACTCCGTCGCCCGGCCGGTCACCAGGACCCGGTCCCCGACGTTGACGTCCTTGACCGACTCCCGGGCGAAGGCGAACAGCCCTTCGGAGGTCGCCGGGTCGGAGTCGGGCCGCGGATCCTGCAGGAAGAACCCGCTGAGCTGGTCGGTCCGCTGGAAGTCGCCGGTGACGACGCCTTCGACCCGCACCGTCCGGCCGGCGAGCGGGGTGGCGTCCCCGCTCCCCTGGACCTGGGCCACACGATGGGAGGCGGGGGTGTCGCAGGGGGCGGCCGGATCGGCCAGAGCCGGGACCTGAGCGGTGGCGAGGAAGGAGATCGGGAGGACCACCCCGATCAGCGCTGCCAGGAATACTCGGGATAAAGCGCTCATGTCCGGCACTTTAGAGCCATTTTAGAGCGCATTTTTCTACATAAATGTGGTTAGAACATTAAATCGTCGAACCTTGACATCCCCCTCCGGGGGTATGACCAGTCCATGGACTGGGTCACCTGCGCGTATTCGGTTGCCTGCACCGGAGTCGCTAGCCGGCCGTCCGGCCTGTGCCTGGCGCACCTGTCACCCGAACAACTCCTGCAAGCTCTTGAGGAGCTGGCCCCCGGCCGCCTGCTCGACCTGCGCGGCACGACCGTCAGCGGCGATCTGCTGACGCGGATCCTGCACGCCACCCGCTCCCGGCCCGGCAGGACCCGGCTGGACCACGTCAGGTTCACCGGCGACGTCAGGCTGTCCGGCGTGACGTTCGCGGGCGACGTGTCGCTCGACGAGGCCAGGTTCGAGCGGCTGGCCTCGTTCTTCGGCGCCCGCTTCGACGGGAACGTGTCGCTGGCCGGGGCCAGGTTCACCCGCGAGCTGTCCTTCCACGGCGTCACCGCGCGCGGGCACGTCTCCTTCGACCGGGCCGTGATGTCGCGCGACGCCCTGTTCAGCCAGGTGGTGCTCGGTCACGGGCTCTCGTGCGAGCGGGCCAGGTTCGACGGGTACGCCACGTTCGACGGCGCCTGTCTCGGCGACGGGGCGACCTTCCGCGGCACCCGCTTCGGCCGCACCCTGTCCTTCCGCAAGGTCAGCGGGTCCGCCGGGTTCGAGGCCGCGCACTTCGCCGCCGACGCCTACCTCTCGGGCACCGGCAGGCTCTCGGTGGCCAGGGCCCGCGCCGACGGGATCCTCGACGTGGCGGCCGCACGCTGCGGCGTGAACCTGCGCGGCGTCGAGGTGTCGGGCGCGACCACGCTGCGGCTGACCGACTCGCAGGCCGACCTGGAGGGCGCGGTGCTGCGCGGCCCCGCCACCGTCACCGGCAGGGGCAGGTCCATGCTGACCTCGCTGCGGCAGGTGGAGGCGGCCAGCCTGAGCCTGTTCGGGCTGGACCTGTCGGTGTGCAGGTTCGCCGGCCTCGCCCACCCCGCGGGGGTCCGGGTCAAGGACTGCACGTTCGCGCTCACGCCGCGCGGTGTCCGGGTGAGCCTGCGCTGGCCGATGCTGCGCTGGTTCTCCCGCCGCCGCGCCCTGGCCGACGAGCACACCATGCGCGGCTGGGGCGACGCCGGGGACACCGGCACCACGCCCGACCGGCTGGCCGCCCTCTACGCCGGCCTGCGCCCCACCGACCGCGCCACCTCCGCCGACTTCGCCTTCGCGGCCATGGAGATGCGCCGCCAGGCCGGTCACCGCTGGTGGCTGTCGGTGTCCTGGCTGCTGTGCGGGTACGGGATGCGCATGGGCCGGGCGGCGGGCTGGTTCGCGCTGGTGGCCGCGCTCACCGCCGCCGCCGTGCTGTGGTCCTCCGCCTCCCACGCCGAACGCCAGGCCGAGCCGCCCGGCCCGGCCATGCTGCACCGTTAGGGCCGTTCCGGCGAGCTCAGTCCGGAAGCTCGTCCACGATGGCGGCGATGGCGCGGAAGTGGGACGAGCGCCATCCGCCGCCCATGATCCGGCGGGAGAGCTGCTGCACCTCGTCGTCGGGGTCGAAGCCCTCGTGGTCGAGGAACAACCGCGTCCCCTTGCCCTCGGCCGCCAGCCTCCAGGTGACCGTCCAGTCGGCCCGCTTGCCGTCGCTCCAGCTGATCTTCATCAGCCGCTCCGGTACGAGCTCCAGCACCTCGCAGTAGACGATCCCGTCGAACCCGACCTGCTTCTTCGGCGTCGTGGTGAAGGTGAACCGGTGCCCCACCTCGGCCTTGAAGTCGTTGGGCATGAGCCAGCGGGCGATCAGCTCCGGATCGGTCAGCGCCCGCCACACCTTCGCGGGCGGGTGCGCGATGAACTGGTCGAGCCTGATCGCGCGCAGGTCCTCGGCCGTCTTGTCGTGGGACATCTCAGGTGGCATCGCCGGATGCACCGTCCTCTTCCATCTCGTCGAGCAGGGTCGTGAGACCGGCGAGCTTCTCCCGCCAGAAACGTTCGTAAGGGGTGAGCCAGTCGCGGATCTCCAGGAGCGGCGCGGCCTCCAGCCGGTAGTGCCGCTCCCGCCCCTTGCGGGTCTCGGCCACCAGCCCGGCGTCCCTGAGCACCTTGAGATGCTCCGACACGCTGGGCCTGCTCATGTCGAACCGCTCGGCCAGCCGGCCCGCGGGCTGGGCGCCCTCGTCGAGCAGCAGCCGCAGCAACTCGCGGCGGGCCGGGCTGGCCAGCGCCGCGAACACGTGGTCGGCGGTCATGCCTGGCTGACCACGTACCCGTTGCCGAAGGGGTCGTGGAACAGCAGCTGGCGGCCCCACGGCTCGTCGCTCGGCCCCTCGAAGGCGGTCTCGTTAGCGCGCAGCCGCGCGGCCAGCGCGTCCAGGTCGGGCGCGGTCACCACCAGGCCGCCGATCGGCGCCATCCCGGGGAACCAGGAGGCGAGCAGCAGCGTGGTCTCGCCGCCCTTGGGCGCGACGGTGAGCCAGCGGCCCATGGGGAACGGATTGTCGGTGCGTACCTCGAAGTCGAGCACGCCGGTGTAGAAGGCGAGCGCCCGCTCCTGGTCGGCCACGGGCACGGTGACGGTGGCGATGGTGGATATCAGCATGTCGGACACTATACGTAGGATTTTTCCTACTTAACAAGTCTCTTCGTCGAAATATCAGGGAGTTCCCTGATGGGACCCCGAGATCCTCCTCCCTAAACTTGTGGCCATGCGCATCGACGACTACGTGGCAGATCTGAACCGCGCGCTCTCCGGCCCGTACGGACCGAAGCGGGACATGGTCGTCGAAGCGCGCCACAGCCTCTCCGACACCGCGGACGCCCTGGAGGCCGACGGGCTGGAGCGGCTGGAGGCGGAGCGGCTGGCGGTGGCGGAGTTCGGCGAGATCGCCGAGGTCGCGCCCGGCTACCAGGCCGAGCTGACCGCCTCGTCGGGGCGCCGGCTGGGCGTCCTGCTGTTCATCAGCGTCCCGCTCACGGTGCTCATGTGGTCGGTGCTCTGGCGTCTCTATCCCGCCACCGAGGAGGTCTGGGCCAGCCAGCCGGCCTGGTTCGGGCCCGTCTCACGGCTGCTCGACGTCGTCCAGCTCGCCACGGGCCTGTACGGCGGGCTCGCGCTGTTCGCGCTCAGCAGGGGCGCGCGGTGGATCCGCCGGCCGCGCCTGGTGGTCAGGTCGATGGGCGTGATCGTGTGGACCGCGCTGCCCGTCACCGCCGGGCTGGGCCTGCTGCTCTCTTACGGCACGCAGTCCCCCAACACCCTGACCGCGCTGCCGGCCCTGCTGGCCAACCTCGTGACCTCGGCGATGTGGGGGATGCAGATCTACTGCGCCACGCGCTGCCTGCGCGTCACGGGCCCGTCGCGGCCCTGTCCGGTACGCCACTGACCCCGTCCGCGCGCAGGACGCCGCCGATCACGCTGGCGAACTCCCGCCAGGCAGACCGCTCGCCCTCCAGCTGGCGGCGGCCCGAGGCGGTCAGCCGGTAGGTGCGGCGCTTGCGCCCGCCCACCGTGGCCCACTCGCTGGACAGGTAACCGACGCGCTCCAGCCGGCGCAGGGCCGGATAGACGGTGCCCGTCGGGACGTTGAGCGCGCCTCCGCTGCGCTCCTGCAGCGCCTCGATGATGGCGTAACCGTGCAGGGGCTCGCCCTCGAGCACCGAGAGCAGCAGCGCGTCCATGTGCCCGCGCAGCGCGTCTGGATTCATGACTCCGATCCTAGACATCGTTGCCTCATGTAGACAGTCTACATGTAGGCTGTCTATATGTAGGTAGGCACAACAACGGAGTCGTGATGGATGTACTCGAACTGGCTCGCACGCAGTTCGCCGTGACGGGGAGCCTGCATTTCCTGTTCGTCGTGCTCACGCTGGGGCTGGCGCCACTGGTGGCGATCATGCACACCCGCTGGGTGCTCTCGGGAGACCCGGCGCACGAGCGGATGACGCGGTTCTGGGGGCAGATCTACGTCATCAACTACGCGCTGGGCATCGTCACCGGGCTGGTGATGGAGTTCCAGTTCGGGCTCTCGTGGAGCGGGCTGTCCCACTACGCGGGTGACGTGTTCGGCGCGCCGCTGGCCATGGAGACGCTGGTGGCCTTCTTCCTGGAGTCCACGTTCCTGGGCCTGTGGATCTTCGGCTGGGGCCGGCTCCCCAAGCGGGCGCACCTGGCCTGCATCTGGCTCGTGACGCTGACGGCGTACGCGAGCGCGTTCTTCATCATGGTGGCGAACTCGTACCTGCAGAACCCGGCCGGATCCGTGCTCAGGAACGGGCGGATGGAGCTGGTGGACTTCGGCGCCCTGCTGACGAACAAGGCGCTGCTGTTCTCCTTCCCGCACGTCATCGGGGCCGGGCTGTTCGCCGGGGGCATGGTGATGGCCGGCGCCAGCGCGTACAAGCTGCGCCGCCGCACCGCCGAGCTGGAGTTCTTCTCCTCGTCGCTGCGGATGGGCGTCGGCGTGGCGGGTCTCGGGATCTTCGTCACGATGATGTCCGGCTACCTGCAGTTCGCCGGCGTGCAGGAGGGCAAGTTCAGCGGCAACACGGGCGCGGCGCTCTCGCTCGCGATCATGATGGAGATCGGGCAGCTCGTCGGACTGTTCGTGCTGCTCGTGATGCTGCCGCTGCTGCGCAGCCTGCCCCGGCGGCGCTGGGCGCACGTGATCCTGATCGGGATGACGCCGCTGCCGTTCCTGCTGTCGATCGCGGGCTGGGGCGCGCGGGAAATCGGCCGGCAGCCCTGGATGATCTGGGAACGGCTCAGCGTGGCCGATGCCCTCTCCCCCGGGCTCACGCCGGGCATGATCACGGCCTCGTGCGTCGGCTTCGTGGCCGTGCTGGGGCTGCTGGCGGTGGTCGACTACGTGCTCATCGCCAAGGCGATCAAGCGCGGGCCGAGCGGCCCGGCCCTCGGCGCCACCGTGGACGAGCCCCGGTCCCCCGCCCTGAGCTACTGAGGAGTTGTCGAGATGGAAGTGATCTGGTTCGTCTTCTTCGCGGTGCTGCTCGCCGGATATTTCGCCCTGGAGGGGTTCGATCTGGGGGTGGGGCTGCTGCTGCCGTTACTCGGCAGGACGCGCGAGGGGCGCGATCGCCTGGTGGCCGCCGTCGCGCCGTACGTGCTGGCCAACGAGGTCTGGCTGGTGGCCGTGGCCGGGACGTTGTTCGGGGTCTATCCGCTGCTGGAGGGCGAGGTGCTGTTCGGCCTGTACCCCCTGGTGGTGGCCATGCTGCTGAGCTGGATCCTGCGGGACGCCGGGCTGTGGTTCCGCCGCAGGCTGGACGGCTTCAGGTGGCGGGGCTTCTGGGACGCGATGATCGCGTTCGGGTCGCTGGGGCTGTCGTTCTGCTGGGGGATGGCGCTGTACGCGGCGGCCACCGGGTTCGAGCATCCGCCGGTGCACCCGCTCGGGGTGCTGCTGGGCATGGTGGTGACGCTGTTGTTCGCCTTCCACGGGTGGACGTTCCTGGCGTGGCGGACGCCCGGCGTGTTCGGGGCGTCCAGGTCGGGGCGGTCCCTGGTGATCTCAGGTGTAGTGGCCGCGCTGCCCGCCGTGGGGGTGCTCGCAGGCGCGATGCCGTACCTGCTGGCGCACAGCGCGCCGCCCGCCACGCTGAATGTGCTCAGTGTCATGGTGCTGCCCGTCGCACCCATCATGCTGGGCGCGCAAGTATGGGTATGGCGCACTTTCCGGCCAGGGAAGGACGCCGTCCTGCTCCCGTCGTTCTTCTGAGGGCACGTGCATAAGGATCTCCTGCGGCTCATGCGGGCCGAGCGGTCGGTGCGCCGTCACCTGACCGTGACCATGGTCGTGGCGGTGCTGGCGGGGCTCCTGGTGCTGGTGCAGGCCGAGCTGCTGGCCGGGGTGCTGTCCGGCAGGTTCACCGCCGCCGCGCTCGCGGGGCTGGCGGGGGTCGTGGGCGTGCGGGCGCTGCTGGCGTGGACCCAGGGCGTGTTCGCCGGGCGCACCGCGACCGGCGTGAAGTCGGCGCTGCGCCACCGGCTGCTCGGCCGCCTGCGCGACCTCGGGCCCGGGCGGCTGGCCGCGCACCGCTCCGGCGAGCTGGTCACGCTCACCGGGCGCGGCCTGGACGGGCTCGACGCCTACCTGACCGGCTACCTGCCGTCGATCGCCGTGGCCGCGGTGGTGCCGGTGGCCGTGCTGGTCCGGCTGTTCGCCGCTGACCTGTCGAGCGCGGTGATCGTGCTGGTCACGCTGCCGCTGATCCCGGTCTTCGGCGCGCTCGTCGGCATGACCACCAAGGCCGTGACCGAGCGGCAGTTCCTGGCGCTGTCGCGGCTCGGGGGGCACTTCCTGGACGTGGTGCGCGGGCTGCCGACGCTGCGGGCGTTCGGGCGGGCCCGCTATCAGGCGTCGGTCATCCGGCAGGTGGCCGACGCGCACCGGAGCGCCACGATGCGGACGCTGCGGGTGGCGTTCCTGTCGTCGCTGGTGCTGGAGCTGTGCGCGTCGCTGTCGCTGGCGCTGGTGGCGGTGCCGATCGGGTTGCGGCTGCTCGGGGGGTCGCTGGATCTGACGACGGCGCTGCTGGTGCTGCTGCTGGCGCCGGAGGCGTATCTGCCGCTGCGGGCCATGGGGACGCGGTTCCACGCCTCCATGGAGGGGGTGGCCGCCGCGGACGCGGCCTTCGCCGTCCTGGACGGGGCCGGCGAGGACGAGCGTGATGACGTACGCCCCTACCAGGCGTCCGCTGGGGCGCCGTCGGGTGGGGCGCCGTCGGGTGGGGCGCCGGAGATCCGGCTGGAAGATGTGACCGTGCGTTACCCCGGCCGGGACGGGGCCGCGCTGGAGAGCGTCTCCCTCACCATCGGCCCGCGCGAGCGGGTCGCCCTGGTGGGTGAGAGCGGCGGCGGCAAGAGCACGCTGCTGCACCTGGTGCTGGGGTTCATCCGCCCGTCCGAGGGCCGGGTCCTCATCGACGGCGTGGACCTGCGCGAGCTGGACCTGGGGGGCTGGCGGGCGCGGCTGGCGTTCGTGGCCCAGCGCCCGCACCTGTTCGCCACGTCGGTGGCGGACAACATCCGGCTCGGTGCTCCCTCCGCCTCCCTGGAGGACGTCCGCCGGGCCGCCGCGGCCGCGCACGCCGGCTTCGTGGCCGACCTGCCCGAGGGATACGACACCGTCGTGGGCGAGCGCGGCACCAACCTGTCCGCCGGGCAGCGGCAGCGGATCGCCCTGGCCCGCGCCTTCTGCCGTCCCGACGCCTCGGTGCTGCTGCTCGACGAGCCCACGGCGCGGCTCGACGGGCGCAGCGAGGCCGCCGTGGTCGCGGCCACCGCCGACCTGGCCGAGGGGCGCACGGCCGTCATCGTCGCGCACCGGCCCGCCATGATCGACCTCGCCGACCGCGTCATCCGGATCCACGAGGGCCGCATCGTCTCCGACACCACCCGCCCGGCCTCCGCCGGCCCACCGGCGCACGACGCCCCGGCGCACGGCCCCCGAACGGACGGCCCTCAGGTGGACGCCGCCCAGCCGGACAGGCACCAAGCGGGCAGTGCCCAGGTGGACGCCGCCCAGCCGGACGGCCACGAAGCGGGCAGTGCGCAGGTGGACGGCGCTCAGGTGAGGGACGGGCGGTCGGAGCGGGGACACGTGGGGGCGGCGCTGCGGGACGGGAGCGAGCGATGAACCGGCGCATGGGGATGCGGCTCGTCTGGGCCGTGCTGGCGGGAGCCGCGGCCGACCTGGCCGGGCTGGGCCTGATCGCCGCCGCCGCCTGGCTGATCACCCGGGCGGCCGAGCAGCCGCCCCTCGCCGCGTTGAGCGTGGCGATCGTGGCGACCAGGGCGTTCGCCACGGGCAAGGGCGTCTTCCGCTACGCCGAGCGCCTCACCGGCCACGACGTGGCGCTGCGGGCCCAGGCGGGCACCAGGGAGCGCCTCTACGACGCCCTGATCCCGCCCCAGCAGCCCCGCCACGGCGGTGCCGACCTGTTGAGCCGCATGGTCGACGACACCGAGGCCGTACAGGACCTGCTGGTGCGCTGCCTGCTCCCGGCCGCCGCGGCGGCGATCGCCGGGCTGGCCGCCGTCGTGATCGGGCTGACCGTCCTGCCGGTGACCGCGCTGGTGCTGGCCGCCGGGCTCGTCCTGGCCGGTGTGCTGCTGCCCGCCGGTACGGCCGCCGCGGCCCGCCGCTGGTCGGCCAGGATCGCCCCCGCGCGGGCGGCCCTCGCGGCCCGGGTGGCCGACCTCGTGCACGGCTCCGCCGATCTGGCGGCGTACGGGGCCGACGACGAGGCGCTGGCCAAGGCGCTGGCCGCCGACGAGGCCCTGGCGACGCTCGAACGCCGCCAGGCCCGCGTCCACGCCGCCGCCCTGGCGGGTGGCACGCTGGTGCAGGGGCTGACGGTGGCGGTGGTCGTCCTGCTCGCCCAGTCGGCGGGGGCCTCCTCCGTCGGCACGGCTGTGCTCGCCCTGACCGCCCTGGTGGCCTTCGAGCCCGTACTTCCCCTGGCGGCGGCCGGAGAGCGCCTGGCGGGCATCACAGCCGCGCTCAGGCGGCTGCGTGAGGTCCGTTCCGCCACCCCCGCGACCACGGACCCGGCCACCCC
>NZ_VCKX01000747.1 GCF_005889725.1 Nonomuraea zeae | reverse complement strand
CAGGGGATTGGGGGGCCCGGAAGTGCCGGGGATTCCCGAGGCTCAGAAGGTTCCGGGGGTTCCGGAGGTTCCGGGGGGTTCATCCCGCCGCCGTCCGGCGCGCGGCCGTTGCCCGAGCAGCCGCCGTCCGGCCCTCCGTCGGGCCCGCCGTCCGGACAGGTTCCTCAGGGGCAGCCGCCGTCCGGGCCGCCGCCGTCCGGGCAAGCCCCTCACTGGCAGCCCCCGTACGGGCAGCCGCACGGGGAGCCTCCGTACGGCCAGCAAGGGCCCGGGCAGCAGGGGCCCGGGCAGCAGGGGCCCGGGCAGCAAGGGCCCGGGCAGCAAGGGCCCGGGCAGCAGGGGTATGAACAGCCGGGGTATGAACAGCCGGGGTACGAACAGCAGGGATACGAACCGCAGGGATATGGCCAGCAGGGCTACGGCCAGCAGGGATATGGCCAGCAGGGCTACGGCCCTGTCTATTATACACATCTCCGAGCCCACGAGACCCTAAGACAACTCGTATGCCGTCTTCTCCTTGAACAAAAAAAACTAAG
>NZ_VCKX01000746.1 GCF_005889725.1 Nonomuraea zeae | reverse complement strand
CGCCCGGACCCCGAGCGCCGCTACACCCCTCGCGAACAGGCCGACGGCCAGCACCTCATCGACGTCCACGACCACCTGCGCGCCGAGCTCGCCCAGCTGCGCGACCTCGTCGACCAGGTCGCCGCCGGCACGCTCGACGCGGGCGCGGCCCGCTCCCACATCAACACCATGACCATGCGCCAGAACAACTGGACCCTCGGCGCCTACTGCGAGTCCTACTGCCGGCTCGTCACCATGCACCACTCCGGCGAGGACGCCGTCGTCTTCCCCCGCCTGCGCCGCGCCGAGCCCGATCTCACCCCCGTGCTCGACCGCCTCGCGGAGGAGCACCAGGCCATTCACAAGATCATCGAACGCGTCGATCGCGCTCTCGTCGCCTTCGTCACCGACCCGGGCGGCCTCGACCACCTGCGCGCCACCGTGGACCTGCTCACCGACAGTCTGCTGTCCCACCTGTCGTACGAGGAGCACCAGCTCGTCGAGCCCCTGGCGCGGCACGGCCTCTGAACCCCACCCCCGCCCCGGCGCGCGCGTAGTG
>NZ_VCKX01000088.1 GCF_005889725.1 Nonomuraea zeae | reverse complement strand
CGCCCGCCCTACCCGAGGCTTCCCAGCTCAATCTCCGGGCGTTCCCCCGCACAGCTGTGGACTCGGTAAGGATCCCGCCTGGTCTTCATGCACCCAGGCGTGTGTGCTCCCTCGGCGGGTAGGCCGCGTCTGTACCCGACTGAGGAGTGGCCATGACCACCCACAAGACGCGGCCGGAGACGATGGACGAGACGGACGTCATCGATCTGCTCCAGGCCCAGCACGGCATGATCAGAGATTTGTTCGACGAGGTCGAGCAGGCGCCCGCCGACCGGCGCGGCGAGGCGTTCACCCGGCTGGTGCGGCTGCTTGCCGTGCACGAGACCGCCGAGGAGGAGATCGTCCACCCCTACGCCCGCCACAAGATCGACGGCGGTGACGCCGTGGTGGAGGACCGGCTGGCCGAGGAGAAGGAGGCCAAGGAACTGCTGATGCGGATGGACGAGGCCGGGCCGGACGCATCCGATTTCCGACAGAACCTGGAGATCTTGCGCGCCGCGGTAGAGGCGCACGCCCGCAGCGAGGAGCGGTATGAGTTCCCCCAGCTGCGCGCTCGCACCAGCGGGGCCGAGCGGCGCGGCATGGCCGCCGGGGTGAAGGCCGCCGAGGCGCTGGCGCCCACCCATCCTCACCCTGGCGTCGAGTCCGCTCTCAAGAACGTCCTGGTCGGCACACCGATGGCGATGATGGACCGGGCGCGTGACGTGATCCGTCAGGCCATGGGCAAGAACCCCTGAGCATGACGACGCGCGGACAGGCATGCCCGGGAGAATCCCCGGGGCCGGGCTCGGCGGATTTGCCGGCGAACCGCCCGCCGTCAGCCCGCCGCCGTGACCGGCGACTCGATCGCGGAAGCCGGTGGACCGTCTCGATCCTCGCCTGCCGGCTCGGCGCTGATCTCTGAGCCGCAAGTACGCCTTGTTCGGCGGCCACAGCGGAGGCGTCCCCTTGTCCCGTGTCTTTCGCGGAGGGGATCCGAAAGTTCAGGGACTTCTGCGTGCCGCTCCAGGGATTCGAACCCTGAACCTCCGCCTCCTGAAGACGGCGCCTCTGCCGTTGGGCTAGAGCGGCTGGGCCCCGGGCGTGGCTGGCGTGGGCCGAACCCGGGGCGAGGGCGGAGTCCGGCCGGGGGGCGCCATTCCCGTCGGCCAGGCCGTACCCGCGGCCCTTTTCTTTCAGGGCCGGTCCGAGCGGCAGGATTCGAACCTGCGGTGCTCCTGCTCCCAAGGCAGGCGGGCTGACCAAACTGCCCCACACTCGGTCATGAATAAGACAAGCCGCCCCGGACAGGTCCGAGGCGGCTTTCCTGGGTAATCCCGCAGGGGATTATCCGGAAAGCCGTCGCAGCAGCTCAGGGAAGGCTGCGAGCGGTCGAGGTAGCCTCAGGTCGCGCACTCCGCCTCCTTCGTCTGTCGTTGCTGGACGATGTCCACGGTAAACCCGGCCCTGCGGCGGGTGCCACTTATTTAATGGGTTATTCGCGGTCCCTGGTCCAGGACAATCCCACGCGCGTTTCCGGGGTTTCGACGCGGAAGCGGGGCAGCGCGTCCGGGTAATTGTCCCTGACGTAGTTGACCAGGAATTCGCGTACGTCGCACTTGAGGTCCCATGAGGAGGGCGAGTCGGCGGCGCTCATCAGGGCGCGCAGCTCGACCAGGCCGTTCGCGAGCACGTCGGTGACCTGAAGGGTCCAGTCCTTCTGGTCCCACAGCGGGTTGCCCTGGAGGAACTCGTACAGGGCCTCGCGCACCTTCGGCACCGGGACCGACCAGTCCACCCGCAGGTACACCACGGCGAGGACGCGGCTGCCGTGCCTGGTCCAGTTCTCGAACGGGTTCTGGGTGAAGTAGGAGACGGGCAGGACCAGGCGCCGCTCGTCCCAGAGCCGCAGCACCACGTACGTGAGGGTGAGCTCCTCGATGCGGCCCCACTCCTCCTCGACCACGACCACGTCGTCCAGTCGGAGCGCGTCGCTGAAGGCGAGCTGGAGTCCGGCGAGCACGTTCCCGATGGTCGGCTGGGCGGCGATGCCGACGACGGCGCCGGCGATGCCCGCCGAGGCGAGCAGGCCGGCGCCGAGCGCGCGCACCTGGGGGAAGGAGAAGAGCATGGCGCCGAGCGCGACCACGATGATGACCGCGGCGGCGATGCGGCGGACCAGCGCGATCTGCGTCATGATCCGGCGCGCCCTGCGGTTGCGCTCGCCCTCGACCAGGACCAGCCGATCGAGTACGACGTCCGTCAGCGCGTACGTGGCCTGGATGATCAGCCAGGTGACGGCGCCGATCGTGACCAGCCCGAGCACCCGCTCGATCGACCCCGCCAGGCCGCGCTCGGACGCCGAGTCGCCGAGCATCCCCGGCCCGAACACCAGGTTGAAGGCGACCACGGCGGCCACCGTGAACGCGGGCCACGTGCAGTGCTCGACCAGGTGCTGGGCCAGCGCCCATTTTCGCCCGACCCGGTTCAGCACCCGTCTGCCCAGCTCCACCAGGAGGATCGATCCGATCACCGCGATTACGAGAATCGGCCAGTCCGCCGGCGACTGCACTCCCATGCCCCCTATGTGCTAGAACGTCTCGTCAAAAGTCACATTGCCCTCAACAGCCACCTGGTAAGCAGAGACACGCCGTTCGAAGAAGTTCGCCAGCTCCTGCACGTCCTGCAACTCCATGAAGGCGAAGGGGTTGGCCGAGCCGTACCTCTGGGGCATGCCCAGCCGGGCCAGCCGCTGGTCGGCGACGTATTCCAGGTACTGGCGCATCTGGTCGACGCCCATTCCCGGCATGCCGTCGCCGCACAGGTCCGCGGCGAAGGCCAGCTCGGCGGCGACGGCCTCCTCCAGCATGCTGGTGACCTGTTTGCCCAGCTCGTCGTCGAACAACGAGGGCTCCTCGGCCCTGACCGTGTCCACCACGCTGAACGCGAACTCCATGTGCATGGACTCGTCCCTGAAGACCCAGTTCGTGCCGGTGGCCAGGCCGCTGAGCAGGCCGCGGGAGCGGAACCAGTAGACGTAGGCGAACGCGCCGTAGAAGAACAGGCCCTCGATGCAGGCGGCGAAGCAGATGAGGTTCAGCAGGAAGCCGCGGCGCTGCTCGGCGGTCTCCAGCCGCTGCAGGCCGTTGATCGAGTCGATCCACTTGAAGCAGAACTCGGCCTTGTCCCTGATGGACGGGATGTGCTCGACCGCGGCGAACGCCTTGACCCGCTCGTCGAGGTCGGGCAGGTAGGTGTCCAGCAACGTGAGGTAGAACTGCACGTGCACGGCCTCCTCGAAGAGCTGCCTGCTCAGGTAGAGGCGCGCTTCGGGGGCGTTGACGTGCTGGTAGAGATTGAGCACGAGGTTGTTGGCCACGATCGAGTCGCCGGTGGCGAAGAACGCGACCAGCCGGTTGATCAGGTGCCGCTCCTGCGGCGTCATCTTGGCCAGGTCCGCGAGGTCGGTGTGCAGGTCCACTTCCTCGACCGTCCACGTGTTGCGGATGGCCGCCCGGTAGCGTTCGTAGAAGTCCGGGTAGCGCATCGGGCGCAGGGTCAGGTCCATTCCGGGGTCGAGCAGCATGGGAAAGGGGTCTCCTTAGCGGGGAAAGCTCGTCACTGGCAGGCTTCGCAGATTTCGGGGTTCTCCAGGGAGCACGCGACGGCCTCCGAGATGACCTCCGAGATGACCTCCGCCACGGCTTCGGCCGGCGGCGCCTGCCCGGCGGACGCGGGCACGCGGGCGGACGTGCCGGCCGACACGGTGGTCTGGGCGATCCTGGTGGCGGGGCGGGAGCGCAGGTAGTACGTGGTCTTCAGGCCCTGCTTCCAGGCGTAGGCGTACATCGACGAGAGCTTGCCGATGGTGGGGCTGGCCATGAAGAGGTTCAGGGACTGGGACTGGTCGATGTACGGCTGCCGCGCCGCGGCCAGATCGATGAGCGCCTTCTGCGGCAGCTCCCAGGCCGTGCGGTAGAGCAGCTTGAGGTCGTCCGGGATCCCCGCCACCTCCTGCACCGAGCCGTCGGCGCGCTTGATGTCGTCGCGCAGCTGCTGCGTCCACAGCCCGCGGGCCTGCAGATCGGCCACCAGATAGCGGTTGACCTGGAGGAACTCGCCCGACAGGGTTTCGCGCTTGAACACGTTGGACACCTGCGGCTCGATGCACTCGTAGCAGCCGGCGATGGAGGCGATGGTCGCGGTCGGGGCGATGGCGATCATGAGGGAGTTGCGCAGGCCGGTGACGGCGATCTTGTCCTTGAGCGCGTCCCAGCTCGGGGTGCTCGCCCGGTAGTGGTCCGGGTGCAGCACTCCCCCGGCCGCCCTGGTGTCGGCGTACGACGGGTGCCTGCCACGCTCGGCGGCCAGGTCGGCCGAGGTGTCGTACGCGGCCAGGGCGATCTCCTCGGCGATCCGCGTGGACAGCGCCAGCGCCTGCGGCGAGTCGAACGGCAGCCGCAGCGTGAAGAACACGTCCGCCAGGCCCATCACGCCGAGCCCGATCGGCCGCCAGCGCTTGTTGGCCGCCTCCGCCTCGGGCGTCGGGTAGAAGCCGGGGTCGATGGTCCTGTCCAGGAAGCGTACGGCCGTCCGCACGGTCCGCCTGAGCCGGTCCCAGTCGAGGTCGCCGGCTCCGGTGCCGCGGTCGACGTGCGCGGCCAGGTTGATGGAGCCGAGGTTGCAGACCGCCGTCTCACCGTCGCTGGTGACCTCGAGGATCTCGGTGCAGAGGTTCGACAGGTGGATGACGTTCTCGGGGCGGGCGGTCTGGTTGGAGGTCCGGTTGGCGGCGTCCTTGAAGGTCATCCAGCCGTTCCCGGTCTGTGCCAGGGTGCGCATCATGCGGCCGTACAGGGTCCTGGCGGGGATCTGGCGGACGAACCGCCCGGCCGCCTCGTACGCGCGGTAGGCGGTCGTGAACGCCTCGCCGTACAGGTCCGTGAGGTCGGGCACCTGCTTCGGGTCGAACAGCGACCAGGGCTCGTCCGCCTCCACCCGGCGCATGAACTCGTCGGGCACCCAGTTGGCCAGGTTCAGGTTGTGGGTGCGGCGGGCGTCCTCGCCGGTGTTCTCGCGCAGCTCCAGGAACTCCTCGATGTCGGCGTGCCAGGTCTCCAGGTAGACGCAGGCCGCGCCCTTGCGCCGCCCGCCCTGGTTGACCGCCGCCACCGAGGAGTCGAGCGTGCGCAGCCAGGGGACGATGCCGTTGGAGTGGCCGTTCGTGCCCTTGATCAGGGAGCCGCGCGAGCGCACCCGGGTCCAGGAGATGCCGATGCCGCCGGCGTACTTCGACAGCCTGGCGACCTGGCCGTACCTGTCGTAGATCGACTCCAGCTCGTCGCGCGGCGAGTCGAGCAGGAAGCACGAGGAGAGCTGCGGGCGGCGGGCGCCCGAGTTGAACAGGGTCGGCGAGCTGGGCAGGTACGACAGCGTGGACATCAGCGCGTACAGCTCGGCGGCCTCAGCGACCGTCTCCGACAGGCCGCAGGCGACGCGGAGGAAGAAGTGCTGCGGGCGCTCCAGCACCGACCGCGTCTCGGGGTGGCGCAGGAGGTAGCGGTCATAGACGGTACGCAGCCCGAAATACTCGAACCTGTCGTCCGCCTCCTCGGCGATCAACGCGTCCAGCTCGGCGGCGTGCGCGGCGACGAACTCCGCCAGCCCGTCCTGGATCAGCCCGGCCGCGTGGGTGGCCGCGACGGACTCGGAGAACGACCGCACCCCGTGCCCGGCGGCCTCGTCGGCGATCTCCTCGGACAGCAGCCGGGCGGCGATCCGGGAGTTGGCCGGGTCGGCGAGCACGCGGGCGGCGGCCTCCTCGATCGCCAGCCGCCGCTCCGCCCGCCGCTGCGCATCCGCCTGAGGCTGCACATCAATCTGCGGCGGCACGGCCGTCCGCGGCTGCTCGTCGGTCTGGGGCTGCACGGCGGCCGAGTGGTGGCCGGCCTCAACGATCTGCGTCACGTGCTCTCTCTCCTCGCGAGCTCATCCCCCGTGAGGGCACGCGAGAGCACGGCGGCATGGGTCGGCCGCGTAGCCCCCGGCCCTCCCTCGAGGCCTGGACACTGCACGCCAGGCCGAGGCCCGGCATTCGCTGGCAGGTCTTCGGGCTCGCGGGCGTGCTCGATGGCTCCTACTGACCGTCGCTTCCCGGATCGCTCCAGTGCTCATGACGGCGGTCGTTCCCGCTCACCGCTGCGGGGCAGCCCCGGAATTTCACCGGGTTCCCTTTTGCTTCGCCTCCGTAGAAGCGAACCAGCGACGACCAGGATCCTACATCTAGTGGCCGTTCCCGCAACTACCCCAGCATGTTGTGGCTTTGGTCGTGTTGAGCAAGCCGAGGTCCCGCAGCACGGCACGGGTGCGCTCGACCTCGGAGCCGAGCCAGACCCCGAAGTCGTCGCCGCTGAGCGGGATCGAGAGCCAGCCGGCGGCCCGGCAGGCGGCCTCCCAGCGCGCCGAACCGGTGACCTGCTCGCACATGCGGATAGCCGCTTCGCGGCTCTCCTCCGGCATGTCGTGCGACCCGAAGAGCGCCACCCAGTCGGCGAAATCCACCCGTACGCCGCATTCGAGCAGCGTCGGCACGTCGAGGTCGGGCACGCGCGCGGCCGAGGAGACCGCCAGCGCCCTGACCCGGCCGGTGCCGATGCTCTCGCGCCAGTCGGCGAGCAGCCCGCCGGCCGCGGCCGCCTTGCCCGACAGCAGCGCGACGACGGCCTCCTGGCTGCTGGGATAGCCGGTGTAGTCAACTTGCCTGGCATCCGCGCCGAGCCCTCTGGCGATCAGGCCGAACAGCAGGTGGTCGGGCTCGCCCTGCGGCCCGCCCGCCAGCATCGTCTGGTCCGGGGCGGCGAGCAGGTGGGCCCCGAAGTCGTCGAAGTCCTTGAAGCGCGAGTTGTCGGGCACGACCACGACCTCGACGTCGCCGGCCAGCCTGGCCAGCGGGGTGTTGGTGTCGAGCAGCGTCTGGCCGTTGTTCAGCTCGGCGGCGGCCAGCGCGGGCAGCCCGGCCACCGTGATCCGCTGCCCCGAGCCCGTCTCGTACCCGGCCGCGCGGGCGGCCCCGGAGAACGCCTGGCACACGCGGGTCCAGCGGCGCGAGGCGGGGTTGATCGAGAAGCGGGTACGCAGCCCCGTGGTGCTGCTGGTGATGTGCTGGGTGCCACAACCGGCGGCGCACGCGGCCAGGCCGAGGCCCCATGCGAAGAATCCCCGACGACGCATGTGCAACTTCTCCCCCGAGTTCCCCACTACTCCAGGTTATTGACGCAATACGCGGGGTTACACATCGGGGACGTGATCCACTTCGGCACGAAATTTCGGCCTTTATCGGAATTTACGGGTGCCTTTTATCCGACTTTCTTCCCCACCCCGGCCATGAGCGAGGACGGCAGCGACCAGTCACCCACCAGTTTGGGCCGGTCCGGACGCCAGTCGGTGGCCTGCACCAGCCCGGGAGGCTCTAAGGGGAAATCACCGAAGAACGCGCGGATCTCGCCAGGCGTACGGTCGGCCCCGCCCGCGGCCGACGATCCCCGGTGGCCGCCGCCCCGGCCCTGCTCCTCCTCGATCCGGCCCATCGTGGTCGCGTGCGAGATCACCAGGTGGCTGCCCGGCGCGACCCTCCTGCGCAGCTCGGCCACCGCGCGCTGCGGGCCGGCGGCGTCGGGCAGGAAGTGCAGGATCGACACCAGCAGGATGCCGACCGGCCGGTCCAGGTCGAGGAAGCGGCCGGCCTGTGCCAGCACCTCGTCGGGATCGAGCAGGTCGGCCTCGACGAAGGCGGCCCTGCTCGCGACCCCCGGAGCCGGGGATTCGAGCAGGGCCCTGGCGTGCGCGGCCACGACCGGATCGTGGTCCACGTAGACGACCCCGGCCTCGGGGGCCACCTCGTGCGCGCTGCCCTGGGTCGGCAGGCCGCTGCCCAGATCGAGGAACTGGCGCACGCCCGCAGCGGCTACGTAGCGCACGGCACGCTGCAGGAAGGCCCGGTTCGCGCGGGCCAGCGGGACCGCCTCCGGGATCAGCTCGGCGAGCTGATCAATGGCCAGGCGGTCGACCGCGAAGTTGTCCTTCCCGCCGAGCATGTAATCGTACATGCGTGCGGGATTGGGCCTCTGGTGGTCGAACTGCCGCACAGAATCGAATTTATGTCGTCTGCGGCCAGATAACACTACCTTGGGAAGATTGTGGCTGAATTGGCGAGATTTATTCGACCGTGACGCTCTTCGCAAGGTTGCGCGGCTTGTCCACGTCGCGGCCGAGCGCCACCGCGGCGTAGTAGGCGAGCAGCTGGAGCGGGATCGTCAGCAGGATCGGGTCGAGCTCGATCTCGTTCTTGGGAATCACGATCACGTCGTCGGCCAGCTTGGCCTCCGGCTCGCGGTGGCCGACCATGAGCACCCGGCCGCCACGGGCGCGGATCTCGCCGAGCGTGGTGAGGTTCTTGTCGAGCAGCTCGTCGTCGGGGACGATCGCGACCGTCGGCATGTCGGGGCCGATGAGCGCCAGGGGGCCGTGCTTGAGCTCGCTGGCCGGATAGGCCTCGGCGTGGACGTACGAGATCTCCTTCAGCTTCTGCGCGCCTTCGCGGGCCACCGGGTAGCCGCGCACCCGGCCGACGAACATCATGCTCGGGTGGTCGGCGTACTTCTTGGCCAGCTCGGCGATCTTGTCGCCCTGGGCGAGGATCTCCTCGATCTGCCCCGGCAGCCTGCGCAGGCCCTCCACCACGCGCCGGCCGTCGGCGGGCGACAGGTCGCGCACCCGGCCCAGGTGCAGCGCGAGCAGCGCGAACGCCACCGAGGTCGAGGTGAACGCCTTGGTCGAGGCCACCGACACCTCGGGGCCCGCGTGCAGGTAGATGCCGCCGTCCACCTCGCGGGCGATGGCGCTGCCGACGGCGTTGACGATGCCGATGACCCGGCCGCCCTTGCGCTTGAGCTCCTGTACGGCGGCGAGCGTGTCGTAGGTCTCCCCCGACTGGCTGATCGCGACGTAGAGCGTGTCGGGGTCCACGACCGGGTTGCGGTAGCGGAACTCGCTGGCCGGCTCGGCGTCGGCGGGGATGCGGGCCAGCTCCTCGATGAGCTGCGCGCCGATCTGCCCCGAGTAGTAGGCGGACCCGCACCCGATGATCTTCACGCGGCGGAAGGACCGGGTCTCGCGGGCGTCCATGTTCAGGCCGCCCAGGTGGGCCACGTGGAAGCGCTCGTCGAGCCGGCCGCTCATCGTGCGGGTCATCGTCTCGGGCTGCTCGGAGATCTCCTTGAGCAGGTAGTGCTCGTAGCCGCCGGTGTCGTAGTGGCCGGCGTCCCAGTCTACGGTCAGCGGCTCCTTGGCGGTCTCGCGGGCGTCGCTGGCGAAGGTGTGGAAGCCGTCGGCCTTGAGCACGGCCAGCTCGCCGTCCTCCAGGTGCACGACCTGGCGCGTGTAGCGGACCAGGGCGGCCACGTCGGAGGCGGCGAACATCTCCTTCTCCCCGATCCCGACCACGATCGGGCTGCCGTTGCGGGCCACGACCACCTCGCCGGGCCGCTCGGCGTCGATGACCGCGATGCCGTACGTGCCGACGACGCTCTTGAGCGTCTTCCTGACCGCCTCCTCCAGGGAGTCGTTCTCGTCGGCCGCGCGGGCGATCAGGTGCGCGAGCACTTCGGTGTCGGTCTCGGAGAGGAACGTCACGCCGTCGGCCTCGAGCTTGGCGCGCAGCTCGCCGGCGTTCTCGATGATGCCGTTGTGCACGACCGCGATGCGCTCGTCCGCGGACAGGTGCGGGTGCGCGTTCTCGTCACTCGGTACGCCGTGCGTGGCCCAGCGGGTGTGCCCGATGCCGAGGCCGCCCTTGAACCTGGCCGGCACGACCTTGGCCAGGTCGGCGACCCTGCCCTTGACCTTGCGGAGCTTCAGTCCCTTGTTGGACACGACGACCCCGGCCGAGTCGTAGCCCCGGTATTCGAGCCGCTGCAGCCCCTCCAGCAGGATGGGCGCCGCGTCCTTCGGGCCGACGTAGGCCACGATTCCGCACATCGAGGTCTCCTCTTATCCGTTCATCCGTAAACGATCCTGCGCAGTTGCCGCAGGGACAGCTCCGGCGCCGCCACCCGGCGTCCGCGTAATTCGCCGGCGATCCTGGGGAAGATCTCGTCGTTGGTGAGGCCGCGTGACTTCAGCTCGCCGTGACGGCGGCGGACGAACTCCTCGGCCGGTTCCGAGAAGTACGACAGCACGTCGGCGACCACGCGAGCCGCCTCCCCGGGGCCGAGCGGACTCGTCCGGGTGAGGTGGGCGATGAGATCTTCGTACGGATGCCGTGCCGTGGACACAGACGAGGACACTACGCATGTGGAACGAGACACGCCAACATCCTGCCCGATATCGGGCAGGAAGTAACTAGAGCGCCATCAAGTGCCGGCATCTACGCGTCGGCAGCAGCCTGCCGAGGACTCAGAGCAGGCTGGTACGACCCCACCCCCTGGCGAAGCGGCGGCAGGCGAACGCTCCGGCCACCAGCCCGATCCCGATCAGGACGGCCGCCGGCCCCGCCGTCCCCGCGAGATCGCCCTTGACGGCGGCCTGCAGCATGGTCGTCGCCCAGTAGCCCGGCGAGATCGGCGCGATCGCCTGCGCCCAGGAAGGCATCAGCGCGAACGGCACCAGCGCCCCGCCCAGCGCGCTCACCGACAGGGCGGCGATGTTGCACAGCGTGCTGAGCTCGCCCTGGCTGCGCACCACCCCCGCGAGCGCCGTGCCCACGCCGAGCAGGGCGAAGCACCAGGCCGCCACGGCCAGCGCGAGCAGCCACACCGAGCCGGGCGGGCGCATCCCGACCGCGAGCACCCCGTACCCGAGCAGGACCGCCTGCTGCAGGGCGAGGACCACGAAGACGGGCACGGCCTTGCCGACCAGGATCTCCGGGATCCGGGCCCTCGTCGCCCTGAGATGCTCCCAGGTGTGCCAGACGCGTTCCGTGAGGGTGGCGGTGGCGACGTCCGACATCGACAGGACCGAGAACATCACCAGCAGCCCCGTCACCACCTGGGCGGGATCGCCGATCATGGCCTTGAAGACGAGCATGAGCACCATCGGCATGACCAGGTAACTGATCAGGTGGGCCGGGTCACGCCGGCGCAGCAGCGCGTTGTGCCCGGCCAGCACGGCGATGCGGTGCAGCGACTCACGCGACACGGGACAGCTCCCGGTGGAGGTGCAGCGATTCACGCGGCATGGGACAGCTCCCGGTAGAGGTCGTCGAGCGACGGCTGGCGGATGTCGATGCCGCGCACCGGCCGGTCGAGGTCGCGCAGCAGGTCGGCCAGGGCCGCCGTGGGGTCGGCGGTGGTGATCGTGATCTCGTCGTCGTCCAGGACCACCCGGACCTCGCCCGGCAGGCCCTTGAGCAGGTCGGCGCCCGTTCCCCTGGCGATCACCCGGCCGTCCCTGGCCACCGCCACGGTGGCCCGCAGCTCGGCGAGCTCCGGGAGGTAGTGGGTGCAGTAGACGACCGTCGCACCGTCGTCCGCCCTGCGCCGGACCGCCGCCAGGAGCGCGGCGCGGGTCTCGGGGTCGGCGCCCGCCGTGGGCTCGTCCAGGAGGAGGACGCCGGGGCGGGGCAGGAGCGCGGCGGCGGCCTGGGTACGGCGCTGCTGGCCGCCGGACAGGACCCCCACCCGCCGGTCCAGCACCCCGGTCAGGGCCAGCTCCTCCGCCGTGGCGTCGATGGCGGCGGTCAGGGCGCGCCCGCGCAGCCCGGCCAGGCCGCCGAAGAGCCGCAGCGTCTCGCGCACGGTCACGCTGGGGTACAGCGCGAGCTGCTGCGGCGCCATCCCCACCTCGCCCGTGATCGCGACGTCTCCGGCATCCGGCCGGATGAGACCCGCGGCGATGTCGAAGAACGTGGTCTTGCCCGCACCGTTGTGGCCGACCAGGCCGGCTATCTCTCCGGCTTCCACCCGCAGGTCGAATCCGTCCAGCGCGGCGATGTCGCCATAGCGCTTGATCAGGCCGTTCGCGCTCAGCATGAGGCTCGGCTCCCTTCATAGTCTACGTTGTAGACTGCTCTACACTGTAGACTGACCTGGTGCGCAAACTCAAGACCTCCCGGCAGCCGGAAATCCTCGGCGCGGCACTCGCGATCGCCGACGAACGCGGCCTCGACGCCCTGTCCATGCGCGCGGTCGCCGAGCGCGTCGGGGTGACGCCCATGGCCCTGTACGGATATTTCCGGAACAAGGATGAGCTGCTTGACGGCCTGGTCGGGCGGCTGCTCACCAAGCTGTCGCCGGACGACGGCGGGGGCGACTGGGAGGAGCGGCTGCGGGCCATCGCCTGGGCCACGAGGCGCCTGGCGCGCGAGCATCCGTCGGTGTTCCCGCTGCTGCTGTTCCGGCCGTCGGTGACGCCCGACGGGGTCAAGGTCGTCGACCGGCTCTACCAGGCGCTGATCGAGGCGGGGGTGCCGGACGCGGACGTTCCCCGGATCGAGCGGATGCTGAGCACGTTCGTGATCGGGTTCGCGATCTCCGAGGCGAACGGGCGCTTCGCCGCCGGCTCCAACGAGACCAGGACCCGCCGGGGGGCCGAGGCTCCGGCGCACCAGCGGCTGGCGGGGCATCTCGCGGCCTCGGACTGGGACGCCGAATTCGCAGCAGATCTGGCTGATCTCATGCGTATCATCCGACCCGTCTGACACATCCCTTTCTGGGAACAGTTACGGTGAGTAGTCGTATCGTGACGTTCCACGGGGAGATGTTCATGCAGCTCTGGCTCGCCGCCGTCCTGACCGCCGGGGCGCTCACCGCACCCGCCGCTCCTGCCGTATCGGGCGATGCCGGGCTCACCGGCGGGCTGGCGGCGACGCCCGGCCGGCAGGCCGACTTCGCCGCCGCCGCCCGGGACTACCGGGTGCCGGAGAGCGTGCTGCTGGGGGTCTCGTACCTGGAGTCGCGGTGGGACGCGAACGGCGGGCTGCCGAGCACGTCGGGCGGCTACGGGCCGATGCACCTGGTGGACGCGTTCCCCGCCGAGGCGTTGTGGCCCGGCGACGCGCTCGGCGACGCGCGTGGGGACGACGCCCGTCCGATGACCCACATGCTCACCGCCCCTCCCCCGGCCGGCGCGCTGCGCACGGCGATGCGGCAGGAGACGACGCTGCCCGAGGCCGCGCGCCTGGCCGAGCTCGCACCCGACCGGTTGCGCAGCGATCCGGCTGCGAACATCCGGGCGGGCGCCGCGCTCCTCGCCTCCTACCAGGAGCATCCCAGCGCCGACCCCGCCGACTGGCACGACGCGATCGCCCGTTACTCGGGGGCGAAGGATCCGGCCGCCGCCCGGGAGTTCGCGGACGAGGTGTTCGCGGTGATGCGGGAAGGGGCGGAGCGCCGTACCGATGATGGTCACGTGGTGCGGCTCGACCCCGTACAGACCCTGCCGGCCCCGGCCGCGCCCTGGCCGGGCGGCACCGGACGGGCCACGGAGGACGGCTGGGTGAGCGCCGGCGACGGGGCGGGCTCCGACGATCAGGCCGCCGAGGACGAGCGGGCCGCCGCCGACGCGCGGACGGTCACCGCCGAGCGGGCCGAGGCCGCCATGCAGGATGATCCGGACGCGCCGGCCGGCTGGGACCCGGAGTTCGACACGGACGACCAGACCGACACGGACGACCAGGTCAGCGCCCCTCCTCATACGGGCAAGACCGGCCAGGCGCCGAGCAGCGGGCAGGCCGAATGCCCGGCCACGCTCGCCTGCGAGTGGATGCCCGCCGCGCACAAACGCTTCAGCAACAAGACCAAGGGCAGCAAGGGGACCAAGGGCAACAAGGCCGGCAAGGAGGCCAAGGACTACGGCAACCACGACCGTCTGATCCGGGCCAGGGCCATCGACTACATCATCATCCACGACACCGAGGGCACCTATCAGGGCATCCCCTCCATGATCGGCAATCCCCGTTACGTGAGCTGGCACTACACGATCCGCTCACGTGACGGACATGTCGCCCAGCACGTGCCGACCCGAGACATCGCCTGGCATGCGGGCAACTGGGATGTCAACACCCGTTCGATCGGCATCGAGCACGAGGGTTACCTGGCCAAGGGCGGCACCTGGTACACGGAGGCGATGTACCGGGCGTCGGCCAAGCTGGTCAAGTTCCTGGCCGCCAAGCACCACATCCCGCTCAACCGGGCCCACATCCTGGGCCACGACAACGTGCCGGGCACGACGCCGGCGACCGTCGCCGGGATGCACGAGGACCCGGGCCCGTACTGGGATTGGGCGCACTATTTCGACCTCATGGGCCGGCCGCTCAAGGCGGTCAAGGACGGCGATTCCATCATGATCCGCCCGTCGTACGACACCCACCGCCCGCGCTTCACCGGCTGCGTGTCCACCAAGCCCAGCCAGAACTGCCCCTCGCACGGAGCCGCCAGCGTGTGGCTGCACACGGCGCCGAGCGAGAGCGCTTCCCTGGTCACCGACCCGGGCAAGCACCCGGGCAAGCCGAGCACGTACAGCGTGTACGACCACAGCGCCCGTGCCTCCACCGGCCAGCGCTACGCCGTCGCGGCCAGGCAGGGCGACTGGACGGCGATCTGGTACCTGGGCCAGAAGGCCTGGTTCCACAACCCGGCCGCGAACCCGACCGCTGTCGCCGCCGACGGCCCGACGGTCACGCCGCTGCGGGCCCACACGAAGGTGTACGGGCGGGCCTACCCCGAGCAGTCGGCCTACCGGAGCGCGTCGTACCAGCCCCTGACCCCGCTGCAGTACAAGATCGAGCCCGGCCAGACGTACACGGTGGGTGACACGATCACCGGCTCCTACTACGCCGCCGGCGCCTTCAACCCGGCCAGGCACGTCACCACGACCGGCACGACGAGCTACTACCAGATCCAGCTGGGGCACCGCGTGATGTTCGTGATGGCCAAGGACGTGCGCTTGATCCGTTGAATTTGGCTCCACGGGCCGCTTGCTGCGCACGGGCACTCCGCGAAGACGATATGGTTTTCCCGTGGCCCGGCGCACGCCGCCCGGGATTCACGCGGAAGTGGCTCAGTGGTAGAGCATCACCTTGCCAAGGTGAGGGTCGCGGGTTCGAATCCCGTCTTCCGCTCGGAGTAAAACTCCTGGTGGAGTGGCCGAGAGGCGAGGCAGCGGCCTGCAAAGCCGTCTACACGGGTTCAAATCCCGTCTCCACCTCGGTGACCAGCGGACTCTGCGGATCCGCTAAAGTAAAGACAGCACCATGCGGAAGTGGCTCAGTGGTAGAGCATCACCTTGCCAAGGTGAGGGTCGCGGGTTCGAATCCCGTCTTCCGCTCTGAGTTCTAACTCAATACGGACGATTAGCTCAGCGGGAGAGCGCTTCCCTGACACGGAAGAGGTCACTGGTTCAATCCCAGTATCGTCCACCAGTCTCCCTGTTAGGCCTGGGTCTAACCGGAACTGTCGCCCCAGCTCACGGCACTGCCGGGAGTCTGGGGCTTTTTGTTGCGCGGAATCCTCCATTCGCTGCTGAATGGGCGGGGTGCGCGACGCGGGCGGCGTCCGTCCGGTGGGCTGGTCGCCGCCCCTGGGACGCCAGGCGGAGCAGGGGGCCGAGGCCCCTACGGCTTCGGCGCGGCCGCGTCCGGCGGCGAGCGCACGCCGACCTGCCTCGGCGCCGTCGAGCCGGCCAGGCGGTGTTCGCGGGCGCGCTCGGCGTGGACTGACTCGGTCGACGCCGGATCCGGGACCTCGCGCGGTGGAACCGGACGCCGGATCCGGGACCTCGCGCGGTGGAACCGGACGCCGGATCCGGGACCTCGCGCGGTGGAACCGGACGCCGGATCCGGGACTTCGCGCGGTGGAGCCGGACGCCGGACCCTGTCCGCCGCGACCCTGTCCACCGCGACCCGGTCAACCGCGACCCGATCAGCCGCGAGCTGCCGGCGTTCTCCGCCCCGCGGGCGTCCAGGCCGCGGCGAGGGCGAGGAAGGCGGAGTTCTCCCCGGGCAGCCCGACGGTGACGCGCACCCCTTCGCCCGGGAAGGCGCGCACGACGACGCCGCCGTCCAGGCAGTGGGCGGCGAAGCGGGCGCTGTCCTCGCCGAGCGGCAGCCAGACGAAGTTCGCCTGGGAGTCCGGCAGGTCGTGGCCGAGAGCCCGCAGCTCGCGGGTCACGCGGTCGCGCTCCCCGACCGTGGCGGCGACCCGGCGGGCGACCTCCTCGTGCTCGCCCAGCGCGGCGATGGCCGCCTCCTGAGCCAGGGCGCTCACGCTGAACGGGGTCTGCGCCTTGCGTACCTGGGCGATGACGCCGGGCGGACCGACGCAGTAGCCGACGCGGAGCCCGGCCAGCGCGTACGCCTTGGAGAAGGTCCGCAGGACGACGACGTTGGGCCGGTCCCCGAACAGGGCGAGCGCGTCCGGCACCACGGCGGGGTCGGCGTACTCGTGGTAGGCCTCGTCGATGACGATCAGCACCTGCTCGGGCACGCGATCGGCGAAAGCGCGCAGGGCGGCCTGGCCGACGGGGGTGGAGGTCGGATTGTTGGGGTTGCAGACGAAGACCAGCCGGGTCCGGCCGGTGACGGCCGCCGCCATGGCGTCGAGGTCCTGAACATGCCCCCGCAGCGGGACCCGTACGGCGGTGCCGCCGGCCACGGTAGTGAGGATGGGGTAGGCCTCGAACGAGCGCCAGCCGAAGACGACCTCGCCATCCGGCTCCGACACCGCGTGCAGGAGCTGCCCGCAGACCTCGGACGAGCCCGCCCCCACCGCGATCCGCTCGGCCGGCACGCCGTGGTGGGCGGCGAGCGCGTCGAGCAGGCGGGTCGCGCCCATGTCGGGATAGCGGGACAGGCCGCCGGTCAGCTCGGCGACCCGGGCGGCGACCTCGGGCAGCAGGCCGTACGGGCATTCGTTGCTGGCCAGGACGACGGCGCCGGGCAGCTTGCGCCCCGGGACGTAGGACTGCAGCTCGACCAGGGACGGGCGGAGCAGAACCATGGGGCCTCCCTTACGCGTGAGCCAGCAGGACGGAGGGCCGCTCGACGCAGTCGGCCACGTACCGCAGGAAACCGCCGGCGGCGCCGCCGTCGCAGACGCGGTGGTCGAAGGTGAAGGACAGCTGAGTGATCTTGCGGGGCACGACCGCGCCGTCAACCACCCATGGGCGGTCGATGATCCGGCCGACGCCGAGGAGCGCCGCCTCGGGGTGGTTGATGATCGGGGTGGATCCGTCCACGCCGAAGACCCCGTAGTTGTTGAGCGTGAACGTGCCCCCGGTCAGCGCGGCGGGCGGCAACCGGCCCGCGCGGGCGAGGCCGGTCAGCCGGGTCAGCTCGGCGGCGAGCTCGGCGGTCGTCATCAGGTGCGCGTCCCGGACCACCGGCACGACCAGGCCGCGGTCGGTCTGCGCGGCGAACCCGAGGTTGACGTGGCCGTGCCGGACGATCTCGGCCCGCTCGACGTCCACCGAGGAGTTCAGCTCGGGGAAGCGGCGCAGGCCCGACATGCAGATGCGGGCCAGGATCGCCAGCAGGCCGATGCCGAGGTCGGGGCGGGCCCGCTTCAGCTCGTCCTTTGTGGCGAGCAGGGCGGTGGCGTCCACGTCCACCCAGGTGGTGGCGTCGGGGATCTCCGTGCGGCTGCGGGTCAGCTTGTCGGCCACCGCGCGGCGCAGGCCACGCAACGGGATGCGTTCCCCCTCCAGGGACAGCGTCTTCGGGGCCGTCTCCGGGCCCGTCTTCGGGGTCGTATCCATGGCCGTCTCCGCGGTCTTCCCGGCGGTGGTGGCGATGGCCTGCTCCACGTCGCGGCGCAGGATCACGCCGCGCGGCCCGGTGGGGGTGATGGCGGTGAGGTCCAGCCCGTGATCGCGGGCGAGCTTGCGGACGAGCGGCGAGATCACGCGGGGCGCGTGACGAACGGCGGCCGCCGGCTGCGGTGCCGTGACGGGCCCCGGCTGCGGTGCCGTGGCGGGGGCCACCACAGCGGTCGTCTCGGCGGACGTCTCGGTTGCTCGCGCGGTGGGGCGGGCGCGGCGGCGGCGGGTGCCGGTGCCGTGGCCCGTGCCGTACCCGATCAGGACGTTGCCGGACCCGGCCTGCTCCTCCTCCCGGTACCGGGCGGCCGCCGGATCCGTCATGTCCGCGGTCCCGACCTCGATGAGCGGCTCCCCCACCGACAGCACCGTGCCCGCCGCGGCGTGCAGCCGCAGCACGGTCCCGGCGTAAGGGACGGGCAGCTCCACGGCGGCCTTGGCCGTCTCGACCTCCAGCACGATCTGGTCGACCTCGACCACGTCGCCGACGGCGACCTTCCAGTCGATGATCTCGGCCTCCGTGAGGCCCTCGCCCAGGTCGGGCAGGCGGAACACCTGCCCCGTGACGGTGGTGGTCATGACGCCTCCCGTGCCAGGTGCGCGAGGTCCGGCTGGTCGTCGAGCTGGAGCCGGTCCACCGCGTCGAGGACGCGATCGGCGTCCGGCAGGTGCGAGTGCTCCAGGATCGGCGGCGGGTAGGGGATGTCGAACCCCGACACCCGCAGCACGGGCGCGGCCAGCGAGTGGAAGCAGCGCTCCTGTACGCGGGCCGCGATCTCCGCGCCCACCCCGGCGAACCCCTGGGCCTCCTGGACGACCACGCACCGGCCGGTCTTGCGCACCGACGCCACAACGGTCTCGTCGTCGAACGGCACGATCGTGCGCAGATCCACCACCTCGAGCGAGACGCCGTCCTCGGCGGCGGCGTCGGAGGCCTGGAGCGCCACCGAGAGGCTGGGCCCGTAGGCGACCAGCGTCGCGTCGCGGCCCTCGCGCACCACCGCCGCCTGGCCGAAGCGGGGCGCGGGCTCGGCCCTGACCTCGCCCTTGGACCAGTACAGCCGCTTGGGCTCCATGAAGATCACCGGGTCGGGGTCGGCGACGGCCTCGCGCAGCAGCCAGTAGGCGTCGTCGGCGGTCGCCGGGGTGACGACCTTCAGTCCGGGCGTGTGCGCGTAGTAGGCCTCGCTGGAGTCGCAGTGGTGCTCGACGCCGCCGATGCCGCCCGCGTACGGGATGCGGATCACCATCGGCAGCGACAGCCGCCCCCGGGTGCGGTTGCG
Source organism: Nonomuraea zeae (assembly GCF_005889725.1). Lineage (GTDB taxonomy): Bacteria > Actinomycetota > Actinomycetes > Streptosporangiales > Streptosporangiaceae > Nonomuraea > Nonomuraea zeae. The sequence continues at coordinate 23,662 of NZ_VCKX01000088.1, read as the reverse complement.
CAGCTTGGCCACGTGCGAGGCGATCTGCTCGAACGCCGGGTAGGCGAAGGCGTCGAACTGCATCTCGACCACCGGCCGGAAGCCGCCCATGGCCAGGCCCACGGCCAGGCCCACGATCCCCGACTCCGCGAGCGGGGTGTCGAAGCAGCGCGCCTCGCCGAACTCCTTGGTCAGCCCGTCTGTGATGCGGAAGACGCCGCCCAGCGGGCCGACGTCCTCGCCGAAGACGAGCACGCGCTCGTCCTCGCGCAGCGCGTCCCGCAGCGCGCCGTTGAGCGCCTGCGCCATCGTCATCTCGGTCATGTCACTCCTCCGACGCGCTCAGCTCGGACGCCAGCACCGCCCGCTGCTCGCGCAGCTGGGGTGTGGGCTCGGCGAAGACGTGGTCGAACAGCTCGTACGGGTTCAGCTCGGGATCGGCATTCATCCGCTCGCGCAGCCGCGCGGCGAACTCCTCCGCGGCCTCGTGCGCCGCGGCGACGGCCTCGGCGTCCAGCAGGCCCCGGCCCAGCAGGTAGGTCTCAAGGCGGGCGAGCGGGTCGGCCGACGCCCACTGCTCGACCTCCTCCGTCTCGCGGTAGCGGGTGGCGTCGTCGGCGTTGGTGTGCGCGTCCATGCGGTAGGTGTGCGCCTCCACCAGGGCCGGGCCGCCGCCCGTCCGCGCCCGTTCGGCCGCCGAGCTGAGCACCGACAGCACCGCGACGAGGTCGTTGCCGTCCACCTGCTCGGAACGCATGCCGTAGCCGATCCCCTTGTAGGCCAGCGCCGGTGCCGCGCTCTGCTTGGCCAGCGGGACGGAGATCGCGTACTTGTTGTTCTGCACGAAGAACACGACCGGCGCGTTGAGCACGGCCGCGTAGTTGAGCGCCTCGTGGAAGTCGCCCTCGCTGGTGCCGCCGTCGCCGATGAAGGCCATGACCACGGCGTCCTCGCCCTTGCGGCGCAGCGCCTCGGCCATGCCGACCGCGTGGATCGTCTGGGTGGCCAGCGGCGTGCACTGCGGCGCGACGCGGGTGGCCACCGGGTCGTAGCCGCAGTGCCAGCCGCCGCGCAGCAGGGTGAGCACCTCGACGGGGTCGACGCCCCTGGCGACCAGGGCCACGGAGTCCCGGTAGGTGGGGAAGAGCCAGTCGCCGGCGCGCAGCGCGAGCACGCCGGCGACCTGGCAGGCCTCCTGCCCCCGGCTCGACGGGTAGACGGCGAGCCGGCCCTGCTTGGTCAGGGCGGTCGCCTGGCGGTCGAAGCGCCGGCCCAGCACCATCCGGCGGTAGCCCTCCAGCAACTGCTCGTCCGCCGGGGCCGGGTATCCGGCCGGCGCCTCGACGGCCGTGCCGTCCTCGGCGACGAAGCGAACCGGCTCGGGCGAGGGGAGAAGGCCGTCGACCGCTCGGCGGCTCGTCCGCACGGACATGCGACGCTCACTTTCTCTGGACGTTTGACAAGCAAAGCGTCCGCCAGCGGAGCCATCCGTTCAAGACATCAGGCATGATAGGCGACAAATGGTTGAACGACGGCTTAAGGGGGGCCAAATGTCTGCCGGAGAGGGCACTGAGGGGGGCTGGCCGGGACGTTCGGCCGGACAGCTGGACGAAGTGGACCGCGCGATCATCGTCGAGCTGGTGCGTGACGGCCGGATGTCGGTGCGGTCGCTGGCCGAGCGCGTGCACATCTCGCGCGCCAACGCCTACGCCCGCCTCACCCGGTTGACGGACGACGGGGTGATCACCGGGTTCCGGGCCGAGCTGGCACCGCACAAGGCGGGCCTGGGCACCAGCGCATACGTGTCGGTCACCATCGAGCAGAACTCCTGGCGCGCGGTGTCGGCCCGGCTGCGGGAGACCCCCTACGTGGAGCACTTCGCCATGGTCGGCGGCGACTACGACGTGCTGGTGCTGGTCAGGACGCCGGACAACGCGATGCTGCGGCACGTGGTGCTGGAGCGCATCCAGGACATCCCCGGCGTGCGGGCCACCCGCACGTGGCTGGTGTTCGAAGAGGCCCGCGGCCCGGGCGCGGAGTGGCGGGCCACCTGAGCGATCAGCGCGCCGCGTACTCCGCCAGCAGCGCCTCGAGCCGGCGCACCATGAACGTGTAGTACTCGTGCATCTCGGCGAGGCGGGCGCGCTGCCGCTCGGGAAGGCCGTCCGAGCGCGCCCGCGCGTTCTCGGCCAGGCCCAGCAGCTCGGTCGTCTGCTCCACCTGGTGCTGCAGGCAGCCGAGCCAGGCGTCGTCGCGCCACTCGTAGACGTACTGCCGCGCGCCCGGCTCCTTGAAGCGGCGCACGGTGCCGCTGAGGATCAGCAGGCGGGTGGTCTCCGACATCGAGCCCTTGCTCGCGCCGAGCGCGCTCTGCAGCTCCGCCATCGTCATGGGCGCGTCGCTGAGCATGAGGACGCCGGCGGTCCGCCCGGCCATCGGCGGCCAGCCCATCGCGCGGCCGATGTACAGGCCGAAATCGTCGACCAGGGGGTTCGCATCGCCGACCGCGCTGGACACCACCGACTCCTAAACTCTCAAAAAAACTTGAATGTTCACTCTTGACTGAACTTTCCGCTTAGCGGCAGTCTACCGGCTAACACGCGCTCCGGACAGATCCGGTGCCGCGCTCCCCTGAGCCGAATCGCAGGAGGTTCTCCGTGACTGACACGGGCTGGGACATCATCGTCGTGGGAGCCGGTTCCGCCGGCGCGGCACTGGCCGCCCGGTCCGCCGAGCGCGGCAAGCGCGTCCTGCTGCTGGAGGCCGGGCCCGACTACCGCTCGGCCGCGATGCACGAGGCGTGGCGCTCGCCGAACCCCGGCCGCGCGCTGCTCGACCCCACCGCCGTCGACGGCCTGGTCTGGATGGGCGTCACCTCCTCCCGTACCGACAAGCAGCCGCCGGCCCCTTACTGGCGGGGACGTGGCGTGGGCGGCAGCTCGGCGATCAACGGGCAGATCGCCATCCGCCCGCCGATGGAGGACTTCGACGACTGGGCCGCGGCCGGCTGCGCCGGCTGGTCGGCCGCCGACGTGCTGCCCTACTTCGCCAGGCTGGAGGACGACGAGCAGTTCGGCGACGAGCCCTACCACGGGCGCGGCGGGCCGACCCCGATCTACCGGGTGCCGCAGGAGCAGTGGGGCGGCGGAGACGCCGGGCTGGCCGCCGCCGCGCTGGCCGCCGGGCACCCGTGGGCCCCGGACGTGAACGCGCCCCAGGCGTACGGCGTGTCCCCCTACCCGATCAACTCGCGCGCCGGGCGCCGGGTCACGGTCAACGACGGCTACCTCGAACCGGCCCGGTCCCTGGCCGGCCTGACCATCCGCGGTGACGCCCTGGTCGACCGGATCGTCTTCGCCGGTGACCGGGCGGTCGGCGTCCAGGTGATCCAGGACGGCGCGGCGGTGACCGAGTACGCCGACGAGATCGTGCTCAGCGCCGGAGTGATCCACTCTCCGGCGATCCTGCTGCGGTCGGGCATCGGCCCCGCCGCCGACCTGAGCCGCCTGGGCATCACCGTACGCCGGGACCTGCCCGTCGGCCTCGGCATGCAGGACCACCCCATGATCGTCGTCGAGCTGCCGCTGACCGCCGAGGCCGCCATCAAGACGCCCGACGACCGCCACACCAACGTCTGCGTCCGCTACACCAGCGGCCCCGGCGCCCTGCCGCACGACATGATGTTCGTCTCGCTGAACCAGAACGTGCTGTCCATGGAGTCCGCCGACACGAGCTTGCCGGCGGGCGGGTTCGGCGTGTGGCTGAACCAGAGCTTCTCGCGCGGCGTGCTGACGCTGACGTCCGCGGATCCGCAGGCCCAGCCCGAGGTCAGGGAGCGCATGCTGTCGGACGCCCGCGACCTGGCGCGGTTGCGCGACGGCGTACGGGCGCTGGTCGGGCTGGCCCGCTCCCCCGAGGCCGCGCAGATCGTCGAGGGCAGCGTCGAGGCCCGCAACAGCCGCCTGTTCGCCGTCCTGGACGACGACGCCCGGCTCGACGAATACCTCCTCGCCACCGCCATGGACGCCCAGCACGGCACCAGCACCTGCCGGATGGGCGCGCCCGGCGACGCCGGCACCGTGGTCGACCCGTCGTGCCGCGTCCTCGGCGTGGAGGGGTTGCGCGTGGTCGACGCGTCGATCTTCCCGTCCGTCCCCCGCGCCAACACCAACCTGGCCTCGATCATGGTCGGCGAGCTCATGGCCGACCGCCTCTAAGGAGCATCATCCCTGTGAAGACCTTGCAGAACCTGATCGGCGGCATCTGGGCGGACTCCCGGGGCGACACCTTCCACGAGGTGATCAACCCGGCGACCGAGGAGGTCGTCGCCCGCTGCCCCAGCGGCTCGGCGGAGGACGTCCGCCTGGCCGTGGACGCGGCCGCGAAGGCCGCTCCGGCCTGGGCCGCGCTGCCGGTCGCCGAGCGCGTGGACCTGATCGGCCGCTGGGCGGACACGATCGCCGCGCACGCCGAGGAGCTGGCGGAGGTCGAGTGCGCCGAGATGGGCAAGCCCGTCGCCCTCGGCAGCGCCTTCATCGGCGGCGCGGCGGTGGGGCTCAAGGGCGCCGCCGCCGAGGCCCTGGACTACCCGTTCGAGGAGACCATCGCGGGCCCGGACGGCGGCGGCACCACGATCGTGCGCAGCCCCGTCGGCGTGGCGGCGGTGATCGTGCCGTGGAACTTCCCCATCCCCATGACCCTGGGGGCGATCGGCCCGCTGCTGGCCGCCGGGAACACCGTCGTGATCAAGCCCTCGGAGCGCTCCCCCGTGTCGGCGGTGCGGCTGCTGGAGCTCATGGACCTGCCGGACGGCGTGGTCAACCTGGTGCTGGGCGACTCGCGCGCCGGCGCGCCGCTGGTCGCCGACGAGGGGATCGGGCTCGTGCACTTCACCGGCTCGATCGAGGCCGGCCGCCGGGTCGGCGCGGAGAGCGGCGGCCGGCTGCACCGCGCGATCCTCGAGCTCGGCGGCAAGGACCCGGTGATCGTGGACGCGGGCGTCGACCCGGTCGCGACCGCCGCCGCCGTCGCGTTCGGGGCGTTCGCCAACTCGGGCCAGATCTGCACCTCCATGGAGCGGATCTACGTGCACCGCGACGTCGCCGACGCCTTCATCGACGCCCTGGTGGCGGCCGCCTCGGGCTACACCACCGGCGACGTCCTGGGGCCGCTGGTGGACCGGCGGCAGCGGGACATCGTCGTCCGGCACGTCGCCGACGCGGTCGAACGCGGCGCGACCGTCCGCACCGGCGGCGTGGTGCCCGAGGGCAAGGGCTTCTTCTACCCCGCCACCGTGCTGACCGGCGTGGACGAGTCCATGCTCGTCATGACCGAGGAGACCTTCGGCCCACTCGCCCCCGTCGCCGTGGTCGCCTCCTTCGAGGAGGGGCTGGAGCGGGCGGCCGCCACGCGCTACGGCCTGGCCGCCACCGTCTACACCGGCGACCCGGAGCACGTGGCGGCGGCGCGGCGCATCCCCGCCGGCGTGGTGTGGGTGAACCAGTGGCAGGGCGGCGGCCCCGAGCGGCTCTACGAGCCGGCCGGCGACAGCGGCATGGGGGCCACCGGCGCCCGCGCGGCCTACGACGCCGCCACCCGCCCCACGTCCGTCCACCTTGCTCCCACGGCCTGATGACGGGCGTGGAAGAAACCCCGGAAGAGGCCGCGGAAGAGACCCGGGGCGGCGTGCGGCGCGCCCCGGAGGGCGCCAAGCGGCGGGCCGCGGACGTCGTCGGCGGGTGGAGCGAGCGCAGGGCCCGCTGCACGTCGGGATCTGCGCCGAGTACGACGCCCTGCCCGGCATCGGCCACGCCTGCGGGCACAACGTCATCGCCGCCGCCGCCGCGGTCGGCGCCGGGGCGGCGCTGGCCGGCCTGTCCGACGACCTCGGGCTGACGGTGACCGTGCTCGGCACCCCGGCCGAGGAGGGCGGTCCTGGACGGCGCCACCGCCATGGCCTGGACCGCCATCGACCTGGCGTTCCAGGAGGTCAGTGCCCGGTGAAGACGGGCGCGCGCTTGCCGAGGAACGCCTCGACCGCTCCGGCGTGATCGCCGGTCCGGCCGAGGCGTTCCTGCGCGCGGGCCTCGTCCGTGAGCACCGTCCCGAGGTCGCGGCCCCATGACTCGGAGATGAGCCGCTTGGACTCGGCGTAGGCTGCGGTCGGCCCGGCCGCGAGCCGGGCCGCCAGCTCCAGGCCGGTCTTGCCGACGTCCGCGCCGGGCACGACCTGGCCGGCGATCCCCCACGCGACCGCCTGCTCGGCGGTGAACGACCGGCCGAGCAGCACGAGCTCCTTGGCCCTGGCCTCGCCGACCGCCCGGGTGAGCGTCGCCGACAGCCCGGAGTCGCAGGTGAGCCCGATCCCGGTGAACGCCGTGGCGAACACCGCCTCCTCGGCGAGCACCCGCAGGTCACAGGCGAGCGCGAGAGCCAGCCCGGCGCCGACGCAGGCGCCGTTGACGGCGGCCACGACCGGCTTGGCCATCGTGGTCACCAGCCGGATGATCGGCGCGTAGTCCGCCTCCACGGTGTCGAACGCGTGGCCGGGGTCGGCGCGCAGCCCGGCCGCGTGCTCGGCGAGGTCCTGCCCGACGCAGAACGCCTTGCCCGCGCCGGTCAGCAGCACCGCGCGGACGCCGTCGTCGTCGGCGGCGGCCGCCAGCGCGTGGCGCAGGGCCGTCTTGAGCCCGGCGTCGAGCGCGTTGCGCCGGTCGGGACGGTCGAGGGTGAGGACGGCCACCGCGCCGTGGCGTTCGACGCTGAGCACGTCAGTCCTCCCAGGTCTTCGCCACCAGGGTCAGCACGTCGTAGGTGGCGACCGGCAGCCCTTCCTGGTTGGTCACCACGGCGTCCCAGCGCACTTCGCCGTAGTCCGCGTTGGTGCGCGGCGTGATCTGCTTGACGGTGAGCGTCACGTCGATGGTGTCGCCGGCCTTGACCGGGGTGAGGAAGCGCAGGGCGTCCACGCCGAAGTTGGCCAGCACCGGGCCGGGCGCCGGGTCGACGAAGAGGCCGGCGGCGAGGGACACGACGAGGTAGCCGTGGGCGACGATGCCGCCGAACAGCGGGTTGCGCGCGGCCGCCTCGGGGTCGGTGTGCGCGTAGAAGGTGTCGCCGGTGAACTCGGCGAAGTGGTCGATGTCGGCGAGCGACACCGTCCGCTTCTCGGAAGCGATCGTGTCGCCGATCCGCAGCTCGGCCAGCGACTTGCGGAAGGGGTGCACGCCGGACGCGGCGCGGGCGGCCCCGGTCGTCCAGCGGCCGGTGATCGCGGTGAGCTGGTCGGGCGACGCCTGGACGGCGGTGCGCTGCATGTGGTGCAGGACCGCGCGCACGCCGCCGAGCTCCTCGCCGCCGCCGGCCCGGCCGGGGCCGCCGTGCACGAGGACGGGCAGCGGCGAGCCGTGCCCGGTGGACTCCTTGGCGTCGTCCCGGTCGAGGACGAGGACCCGGCCGTGCCAGGGTGCCAGCCCGAGCACCACCGAGCGCGCGACCTGCGGGTCGTGGGTGACGACGGAGGCGACGAGGCTGCCCTTGCCGCGGGCGGCCAGCGCGAGCGCCGACTCGATGCCGTCGTAGGCGAGCACGGTGCTGACGGGGCCGAACGGCTCGACGTCGTGCGGCTCGGTGGCGCCGGGGCGGGCGCGCAGCACGAGCGGGGTCATGAAGGCGCCGCGCTCGGCGTCGCCGTCGAGCAGGGCCGCGCCTCCGGGGTCGCCGAAGACGACCTCGGCGCTCGCCCGCAGTGCCTCGACGGCCTTGCGCACCTCGTCGCGCTGGCCGAGGCTCGCCAGCGGGCCCATCCGCACGCCGGGGTTGCGCGGGTCGCCGACGGTGACCTTCGCCAGGCGGGCGGCCAGGGCCTCGGCCACCTGGCCGGCCAGGTTCTCGGGCACCAGCACCCGGCGGATGGCGGTGCACTTCTGCCCGGCCTTGCTGGTCATCTCGGCGACGACGCCCTTGATGAACAGATCGAACTCGGGGTCGTCCGGCCGCACGTCGGGGCCGAGGATGGAGCAGTTGAGCGAGTCGGCCTCGACGCCCAGCACGACGCCGCCGTCGAGCACGTTCGGGTGGCGGCGCAGGATGCCGGCGGTGTGCGCGGAGCCGGTGAAGGCCACGGAGTCGTGCACGGTCAGCTCGTCGAGCAGGTTGCCCGCGCTGCCGGCGATGAGCTGGAGCGTTCCTTCGGGCAGGATGCCCGACTCGATGATGCGCCGGACGACGAGCTCGGTGAGGTAGGCCGTCTGGCTCCCGGGCTTGACGATCGTCGGCAGCCCGGCCAGGAAGGCCGGCGCGAGCTTCTCCAGCATGCCCCAGACGGGGAAGTTGAAGGCGTTGATCTGCACCGCGACGCCCGGCCGGGAGGTGTGGATGTGCTGGCCGGCGAAGGTGCCGCCCTTGCCCAGGCGTTCGAGGCCACCGTCGAGGACGATCGTGTCGTTCGGCAGCTCACGCACGCCCTTGCTCGCGTAGCTGAACAGGGTGCCGAAGCCGCCGTCCACGTCGACCCAGGTGTCGCGCTCGGTGGCGCCGGTGCGCACCGACAGCGCGTAGAGCTCGTCCTTGGCCGCCGACAGGTGCTTGGCCAGCGCCTTGAGCAGGGCGGCCCGCTCGTGGAAGGTCAGGGAGCGCAACGCGGGGCCGCCGGTCTCCCGCGCGTGCCGCACCATGGCGGCGACGTCCAGCCCCCGGCTCGAGATGCGCGCGACCTCGTCGCCGGTGGCGGCGTCGAGCAAGGGCGCCCCGTCGTCCGCCGCCCGGAACCATCGTCCGGCGGCGTAGCTCTCCAGCAGCGTGCTCACGCTGTCTCCTCTCTTGCGCGGATGCCCCGACTCATGTCACCGTATTACTGACCGAGCGATAAGTAAATAAGACAGAGGTGTCGGAGGAGAGATGACGACGACTCCGGTGGAGCCGGAAGCGGCGGAACGGCTGCTGGCCGCGTTCGACGCGACCATCGCCCGCCACGACCGGATCGAGCCGCGCGACTGGATGCCCGACGCCTACCGCAAGACGCTGATCCGCCAGATCGCCCAGCACGCGCACTCCGAGATCATCGGCATGCAGCCGGAGGGCGAGTGGATCGGCCGCGCGCCGTCCCTGCGCCGCAAGGCGATCCTGCTGGCCAAGGTGCAGGACGAGGCCGGCCACGGCCTCTACCTCTACTCGGCGTGCGAGACCCTGGGCGTCTCCCGGACGGAGCTGACCGAGCTGCTGCTCGCCGGCCGGCAGAAATACTCCTCGATCTTCAACTATCCGACGCTGTCCTACGCCGACGTCGGCACGATCGGCTGGCTCGTGGACGGCGCCGCGATCTGCAACCAGGTGCCCCTGTGCCGCACCTCTTACGGCCCCTACGGCCGGGCCATGATCCGCATCTGCAAGGAGGAGTCCTTCCACCAGCGGCAGGGCTACGAGCTGCTCATGACGATGATGCGCGGCACCGACGCCCAGCGCGCCATGGTCCAGGAGTCGGTCGACCGGTTCTGGTGGCCGTCGCTGATGATGTTCGGCCCGCCGGACGCCGAGTCCACCAACAGCGAGCGGTCGATGGCCTGGGGCGTCAAGCGCAACTCCAACGACGAGTTGCGGCAGAAATTCGTGGACATGACGGTCCCGCAGGCCAAGGCGCTCGGCGTGACGCTGCCCGACCCGGAGCTGCGCTGGAACGACGAGCGCGGCCACCACGACTTCGGCTCGCCCGACTGGGACGAGTTCGCCGCCGTCGTGCGCGGCGACGGGCCGTGCAACGCCCAGCGCATCAGCCACCGGCGGACCGCCCACGAGGACGGCGCCTGGGTGCGCGAGGCCGCGACCGCCTTCGCCGACCGGTCCGCGAAGGCGGGCGCCCGATGAGCGCCGACCGCCGGGAATGGCCGCTGTACGAGGTGTTCGTCCGCGGCAAGCGCGGGCTCAACCACGTGCACGTCGGGTCCCTGCACGCCCCCGACGACACGATGGCGCTGCGGCACGCGCGCGACGTCTACACGCGGCGCAACGAGGGCGTGAGCATCTGGGTCGTACGCGCCGACGCCATCACGGCCTCCAGCCCCGACGAGAAGGACCCGCTGTTCGCGCCGAACGGCGACAAGGTCTACCGGCACCCGACGTTCTACGACATCCCCGACGACGTCCCGCACATGTGACCCGATGCGGCACCACACCACAGGAAGGCGGACCACCGTGAGCGACGACCACGGCAGCATCTTCGACGGCCTGATCGGCGGTGATTCCGCGCAGTGGGCCTTCGGCACCGGCTTCGAGGACCCGCTGGCCGGCGTCGACACGACGGTGCCCGGCGGCGTCGACCACGCCGAGCTCGCCGCGTACTGCCTCATGCTCGGGGACGACGCGCTGATCATGTCGCAGCGCCTGACGGAGTGGTGCAGCCGCGCGCCCGACCTCGAAGAGGACATCGCGCTGGCCAACATCGCGCTCGACCTGCTCGGGCAGGCGCGCCTGCTGCTGGCGCGGGCGGCCGCCGCCGACCCCGGCGTGCTGCCGGCCCTGCCCGATGGCTCGCCGGTCCCGCCGGAGGACGCGCTGGCCTTCTTCCGCGGCGCGGACGGGTTCCGCAACGTGCGCCTGGCCGAGGTTCCGAACGGCGACTTCGCGCACGTGGTGGTCCGCCTGCTGCTGTTCGCCACGGCCCGGCTCGCGCTGCTGGAACGGCTGCGCGCGAGCGCCGACTCCGTCCTGGCCGCCGTGGCCGCCAAGAGCGTCAAGGAGCTCACCTACCACCGCGACTGGGCGGGCCGCTGGTTCCTCACCCTCGCCCAGGGCACCGAGGAGTCGCGCCGCCGGCTCCTCGCGGCCCTCGGCGGGTTGTGGCCGTTCCAGGACGAGCTGTTCGCCGCGCACCCGGTCGAGCTGTCGCTCGCGCGGGCCGGCGTCGGCGTCGATCCGGGCGCCGCGCGCGACGACGTGGCCGCCGTCCTCGACCAGGTGCTCGCCGCGAGCGGCGTCGCCCGTCCGGACGTCGCGCCGCTGCCCGGCGGTGGCCGGCACGGCACGCACACCGGGGACTTCGGGCCGCTGCTCGCCGAGATGCAGGTGGTCGCCCGAGCGCACCCGAGCGGGCGCTGGTGAGCGCCCGGGAACGCGCTTCCGAGGTCGCCGCGCAGGTGCGCGACCCGGAGATGCCGATGCTCACCCTCGCCGACCTCGGCGTGCTGCGCGCCGTGGACGTCGAGCGGAAGCCGGACGGCGGCGAGGTCGTCGTCGCCTCGATCACCCCGACCTACACCGGCTGCCCGGCGATGGCGACCATGCGCGACGACCTCGTGCACCGGCTGAACGACGCCGGCTTCCCGCGCGTCGAGGTGCGCGTCGTGCTCGACCCGCCCTGGTCCAGCGACTGGATCTCCGAGCGGGGCCGGGCCGCCCTGCACGAGGCCGGGCTGTCGGTGCCGGGCCCGGCCCGCCGCGCGGCCGGGCCGGTGGCGCTCACGCTCGGGCCCGTACGCCGCGCCCTCGCCTGCCCGCGCTGCGGCTCGGCCGCCACCCGGCTGGTCTCCGAGTTCGGCGCCACGGCCTGCAAGGCCCTCTACACCTGCACCGACTGCCTTGAGCCTTTCGAGCATGTCAAGGAGATATGAGATGACCACGTTCGCGCCCGGACCCGCGCCGGCCCGGACGCCCGCCGCCTTCCACCCGCTGACCGTGGCGGCGGTCGACCACCTGTGCGAGGACGCCGCCGCGATCACCTTCGCCGTGCCCGACGAGCTGCGCGAGGCGTACGCCTTCCAGGCGGGGCAGTCGCTGACCCTGCGCCGCGTGGTGGACGGGCAGGAGCACCGGCGGTCGTACTCGATCTGCGCGCCGGCCGGGGCCGCGCCGCGCATCGGGGTGCGGGAGATCCCGGGCGGGCTGTTCTCGTCCTGGCTGCTGCGCGAGGTGCGGCCGGGCACGCGGATCGAGGTGCTCACGCCGTCCGGCTCGTGGCGGGCCGACCCGGCGCGGGGCGAGCGGCACCTGTGCGTCGCGGCCGGCTCGGGCATCACCCCGATGCTGTCGGTCGCCTCGACGGTGCTGACCCATCCGGACGCCCAGGTCTCGCTCCTGTACGGCAACCGCACCAGCCGTACCGTGATGTTCGCCGAGGAGCTCGGCGACCTGAAGAACCGCTACGGCCCCCGGCTCCAGGTGGTGCACGTGCTGTCGCGGGAGCCGCGCGACGTCGAGCTGTTCTCCGGCCGGCTCGACGGCGACCGGCTGCGCCGCCTGCTGACCGACCTGGTACCGGTCGAGACGTTCGATCACGTCTGGCTCTGCGGGCCGCTGGCCATGGTGGAGGAGGCGCGCCAGGTGCTCGCCGGCCTCGGCGTCCCCGCCCGCAACGTGCACGTGGAGCTGTTCTACGTGGACGCGCCCCCGCCCGCGCCGCGCAGGGACGGCGCGACCCTGACCGGCGCGACCACCGAGCTGACGACGGTGCTCGACGGCCGGCGGGCCACCTCGACCGTCTCGCGGGAGACGACGATCCTCGACGGCGCCCAGTCGACCCGGGCCGACCTCCCGTTCGCCTGCAAGGGCGGCGTCTGCGGCACCTGCCGGGCCGTCGTCCGCGACGGCGAGGTGGACATGCGGCGCAACTACGCCCTCGAACCGTCGGAGGTGGCCGCCGGGTTCGTCCTGACCTGCCAGACCTTTCCGGCCGGCGAGAACGTCACCGTCGACTTCGACGCCTGAACCCTAGGAGTTATCGTGACCGAAGCCTTCGTCGTCTCCGGCGTCCGGACGCCGATAGGCCGCTACGGCGGCGCGCTCGCCCATGTCCGCCCCGACGACCTCGCCGCCCTCGTCGTGGGCGAGGCCGTCTCCCGTGCCGGGATCGACCCCGCCCTCGTGGACGAGGTGGTGCTCGGCGCGGCCAACCAGGCCGGCGAGGACAACCGCGACGTCGCCCGGATGGCCGTGCTGCTGGCGGGCCTGCCCGACTCGGTGCCCGGCTTCACCGTCAACCGGCTGTGCGCTTCGGGTCTCACGGCGGTCGCGACCGCGCGCGCCATGATCGCGGCGGGCGACGCCGACGTGGTCGTCGCGGGCGGCGTGGAGTCGATGACCCGGGCGCCGTGGGTCACCGAGAAGCCGGCCAAGGCGTTCGCCAAGCCGGGCGCGTCCTTCGACACCTCGATCGGCTGGCGCTTCACCAACCCGCGCTTCGGCACCGCGACGACCGCGTCCATGCCGCAGACCGCCGAGACGGTGGCGGCGCGCTGGAGCCTGACCCGCGACGAGCTCGACGCGTTCGCGCTGCGCTCCCACGAGCGGGCGGTCGCCGCGATCAAGAACGGCCGGTTCGCCGGCGAGATCGTCGCGGTGCCCGTCGGTGACGGCGTGGCGGACACCGACGAGGGCCCGCGCCCGGACACGAGCCTGGCGCGGCTGGCCCGGCTGCGGCCGGTCAACGGCCCCGACGGGGTCGTCACCGCCGGGAACTCCAGCTCGCTCAACGACGGCGCGGCGGCCGTGGTCGTGGTGAGCGAGCGGTTCCTCCAGCGTTCGGGCCTGACGCCGCGCGCCCGGCTGGTGGCGGCGGCGAACGCCGGGGTGCCGCCGGAGATCATGGGGATCGGCCCGGTCCCGGCCACCCGCAAGGCGCTCGACCGCGCCGGCTGGTCCGTCGGCGACCTCGACGCCGTGGAGCTGAACGAGGCGTTCGCCTCGCAGTCCCTGGCCTGCGTCCGCGACCTGGAGCTCGACCTCGACCTCGTCAACGCCGACGGCGGCGCCATCGCGCTCGGCCATCCGCTGGGCGCGTCCGGGGCCCGCATCCTCGTCACCCTGCTCGGCCGGCTCGAACGCGGCGGCGGCCGGCGCGGGCTGGCCACCATGTGCGTGGGCGTCGGGCAGGGCACCGCGCTGCTGGTGGAGCGGCCATGACGCTGATCGTCGAGGAGGCACCGGACCGGGTGGTGTGGCGGCTCAACCGTCCCGAGGTCCGCAACGCTATCGACCGGGAGATGGTCGCGGCGCTGCACGAGGCGTGCGCCGCCGTCGAGGAGGAGCCGCGCGTCGTCCTCCTCATCGGCGAGGGACGGACGTTCGCGGCCGGGGCGGACATCGCCCAGCTACGCGAACGGGACCGGACGGATGCGCTGCGCGGCATCAACTCCAAGATCTTCGATCGGATCCACCGGCTGCCGATGCCCACCCTGGCCCTCGTGGACGGGCCCGCCCTCGGCGGCGGCGCCGAGCTCGCCTACGCCTGCGACTTCCGCATCGGCACGCCCCAGGCCCGGATCGGCAACCCGGAGACCGGGCTCGGCATCCTGGCGGCGGCCGGGGCCGCCTGGCGGCTTGCGGAGCTGGTCGGGGAGCCGCTGGCCAAGGAGATCCTGCTCGCCGGCCGGGTCCTGACGGCCGGCGAGGCGCTGGCCGTGCGGCTGCTCAACGAGGTCGTGGAGCCCGGCGACCTCCTGGCCGCCGGACACCGGCTGGCCGACCGCATCACGGCGCGGGCGCCGCTGGCGACCCGGCTGACCAAGGCCGTCTTCCACGCGCCCAGGTCCGCGCACCCGTTCGTGGACGACGTCGCGCAGGCCGTCCTGTTCGAGACCGAGGAGAAGCGGACCCGTATGACGGCGTTCCTGGACCGGCGGAAGGAGCCGCGCTCATGACCCTGCCCCAGTCGGTGGGCGTCTACGGCGGCGGGCGGATGGGGGCCGGGATCGCGCACACGTTCCTCGCCGCCGGCAGCCACGTGACCGTCGTGGAGAGCGGCCCCGAGACGGCGCGGGCGGCCCGCGCCCGGATCGGCGACGGCCTGGCCAAGGCCCGCGAGAAGGGCAAGCTCGGCGTCCCGCCCGAAGACGCGCTCGCCCGCCTGCGCACGACGACCGACGCGGGCGACCTGGCAGGATGCGAGCTGGTCGTCGAGGCCGTACCGGAGCACGCGGCGCTCAAGGCCGAGGTGCTCGCCCTGGTCGAGCGGCGGGCGGCGGGCGCGGTGCTCGCCACGAACACCAGCAGCCTGTCGATCGACGGCCTCGCCGACGCGCTGGCCGCCCCCGGCCGTTTCCTCGGGCTGCACTTCTTCAACCCCGTCCCGGTGAGCGCGCTCGTCGAGATCGTCACCGGGCCCCGTACCGACCCGGCGCTCGTGACCCGGGCCCAGGACTGGGTGGCCGCGCTGGGCAAGACGCCGATCACCGTCGCCGACTCGCCCGGCTTCGCCAGCAGCCGCCTGGGCGTCTGCCTGGCCCTGGAGGCGATGCGCATGCTGGAGGAGGGCGTCGCCGGCGCGGCTGACATCGACACGGCCATGACCCTCGGCTACCGCCATCCGATGGGGCCGCTGCGCACCACCGACGTGGTGGGGCTCGACGTGCGGCTGGCGATCGCCGAGCACCTGGCCCGCGAGCTGGGGCCCCGCTTCGAGCCGCCGCCGATCCTGCGGGACCTCGTCGCCGCCGGTCACCTCGGGCGCAAGACGGGCCAGGGTTTCTACACCTGGTGAGGGCCGCTCAGGCCGCGTGCTTGGCCAGTCCGTCGAAGGCGATGACGGTGATCGCGTCGGCGAGCATCGCCGGGTCGTACGCGCCATCCGCGGAATACCACTCGACCAGCGAGTTCACCATGCCGAACAGCAGCCGGCTCACCAGCGCCGGCGGCACGGTGTCGCGCAGCGCGCCTTCGGCGACCGCGTCGGCGACCAGCGCGGCGAGGCGGTCGTCGAGCCAGCGCCGCCGTTCCAGCGCGGCCAGCTCGACCCCGCTGTTGCCGCGCACCCGCAGCAGCAGCGTCACGGTGGGCTGGTGCGCCACCAGCACCTCCACGCTGCGCCGCACCACCTCACGCAGCCGCTCGTAGGCGGTCTGGCCCGCCCGGTCGCCGGTGGCCGCCGTCACGGCGGCGGTCAGCTCGTCGAGCGCGTCGTCCAGGGCCTGGCTGAGCAGCTGCTCCTTGCTCGTGACGTGGTGGTAGATGGCCGGTTTCGTCAGCCCGAGCTCCTTGGCCAGGTCTCCCATGCTCGTGGCGTCGTAGCCCTTGCGGTTGAACAGCTCCACGGCGGCGCGCAGGATGGCCGCCTGGTCGTAGCCGGGACGGCCACGGCCGCGGCGCGGGGCGGATCCGGTGGGCTCGGTCGTGGTCACGAATGCAGCATCTCATGGCAGATCAGGCGGTCTGCCGGGCGTGTTCTCACCCCTGGTCACGAGCGCCGGCGGGATCGGCAGCTCGCGCTCCAGCCCCTGGTTGGTCGCGGCCGTACCGGCTCAGGAACGTCTCCACGCCCTCGGCGATGAGGCGGTCCGCCAGGCCGGCGGGAAGGGCGGCGCCGAAGGAGCCGGCGATCAGGTGCGGGTAGATGGTCAGGCCGAAGAACTGGATGACCGCGACCTCGATGTCGGAGATGGCCAGCTGCCCGCGTTCGCACAGGTCGCCGAACAGCTCGCCCAGGGCGGCGGCGGAGCGGGCCGGGCCGCGCTGCTGATACGCCTGGCCGAGCTCGGGGAAACGGCCCAGCTCGCCGGTGACCAGGTTGCGCAGCGCCAGCCTCGACGGGTCGGTGGCCGCGACCACCAGGGCGCGGGCGGTGCGGGTCAGCGCCTCGCGGGTGTCCGTGGCGCCGGCGAGGTGCGCCCGGACCTCGGCCATGCTCGCGTGCGCCTCGTCCATGGCCTGCCCGACGACCTCGGTGAACAGCTCCTGCTTGCCGGCGAAGTGGTTGTACACGGTCACCTTGGACACGCCCGCCGCGGCGGCGATGGCGTCCATGCCCGTGTCGAACCCCGCGTGGATGAACAGCTCGCGGGCGGCGGCGACGATGGCCTGCCGGCTGCGTTCGGCGCGCTTGCCGGACGGCGCCGGCGATGTGCTGGTGTCTTTGGCCACGGTCATCATCCTACAGCCAACTTAACTCTTGAGTACAGGATAACTTTCCTGTACCGTACAGTTAAGTTGCTTGGCCGATCTTGGCCACGGACGCACGTCTCCTCTCGGCGGCACCGCCGTCGCCGGGCTCCTGAAACCATTCCTGATCCCCCGGGAGATCCGTCATGCCCGCACCCACCCGCTCCCGCGTCGCCATGGCACCCGACGTGGAAGCCGAACGACTCGATCTGGCCGACCTCCTCGACACGCTCGCCGACCACGAGTGGCAGGCGAAGTCGCTGTGTGCCGGCTGGACCGTGCGCGACGTGGTCGCCCATCTCACGCTCGCCGACCGCGAGTTCGCCACCACCGCGCTGCGGATGATCCGCGCCCGCGGGAACTTCGAGCGGGTGACCGAGGACATGGCCCGCGAGCGGGCACTCCGGTACAGCCCCGCCGAGCTCGTCGCGCAGCTCCGGGAGACCGCGGGCCGGCCCCGGCGCTTCCCGATGAGCAGCGCGATGGACCCGCTGACCGACATCCTGGTGCACGGGCAGGACATCGCCCGGCCGCTCGGCCGCGAGCGCCCGATGCCCGTCGGACGGGCGCTTCCCGCGCTGCGGCACGTGTGGACGAGCTTCTTCTACGGCACCCGCAAGCGCTTCGCCGGGCTGCGGCTCGTCGCCGCCGACGCCGACTGGGCGGGCGGCGAGGGTCCGCTGGAGGTCCGCGGACCGGCCGGGGACCTGCTCCTCATCGCCACCGGACGGCCGGCGGGCCTGGCCGGGCTGACCGGCGACGGGGTTAGCGAGGCCGCGGCCAGGCTGGCGGCATAGTCAGCGGCCGGGTGACGCGGGGGTCGGATCCCGCTGCGGGTGATCTATCGCTCAGGGTCCACGACGACGGTTTCCACGCCCTGCGCGGCGAAGGGCTTCAGGGACTCCGGGGTGGCGGCCGAGTCCGTGACCAGGGTCCAGGCGTCCGGCATGCGGGCCCAGGCGTGGAACGGGCGGCGGCCCAGCTTCGCGGCGTGCACCAGCAGGTAGACGTGGCGGGCGCGCTGCATCATCAGCTCCTTGAAGCGGGTCTGCTGCAGGCTGGCCTCGCAGATGCCGTCCTCCGCCGTCACGCCGTCGGCGCCCAGGAAGACGCGGTCGAACGTCATCCGGCTGAGCGCGGCCTCGGCCAGCGGGCCGAGGAAGCCCTGTGACACGTGGCGGAGGGTCCCGCCCAGGCACTCCACGTGTACGCCCGTCGCGCCGGCCAGCTCCTGCAACGCGTTCAGGCCGGTCGTGGCCACGGTCAGGTCCACGGCATGCCTGAGCTCGTGGGCCAGGGCGCCGGTGGTCGAGCCCGAGTCGAGCAGGACCGTCTCGCCGGGACGGATCCGGGCCGCGGCCCACGCGGCGATGGCGCGCTTGGCCTCGAACGCCTCCCCGATGCGCTGCCGCAGCGACGCCTCCGGGTGGGTGACCACGGCCATGGCCCCGCCGTACGTGCGGGCCAGCAGCCCTTCGGCCTTGAGGTGGGCGAGGTCGCGGCGGATCGTGGAGGCGGTCACGCCGAGCTGGGCCGACAGCTCCTCGACGCTGGCCAGGCCGGTGGTCGTGGCGAGGCGGACGATCTCGTCGCGGCGAACCTGTGCTGCCCGGCCCATCGATGGTCCCTTTCCGTCACGAAACCTGCGCGGACGACAGCTCGGCCGCCTGGCGGAGGGCTTCGATCATGCTACCGGCGTCGGCGACGCCCTTCCCCGCGATGTCGAACGCGGTCCCGTGATCGACCGAGGTCCTGATCACGGGCAGGCCGACGGTGATGTTGACCCCCGCCTCCAGGCCCAGGATCTTGACCGGGCCGTGGCCCTGGTCGTGGTACATGGCCACGATCAGGTCGTAGTCGCCCCGTCCGGCGAGAAAGAAGGCGGTGTCGGCGGGCAGCGGGCCGTGGACGTCCATGCCCTCCGCCTGGAGGCGTTCGATCGCGGGGACGATCTTCTCCTCCTCCTCGCCGTACCCGAACAGGCCGTTCTCCCCCGCGTGCGGGTTGATGCCGCACACGCCGATCCTGCGGCGTTCGGCGCCGGAGCCGCGCAGGGCCGCCTCGCCGCGGCGGATGGTCCGCTCGACCAGGCCCGGCTCGATGCGGGCGACCGCGTCGATCAGGCCGATGTGGGTGGTGACGTGGATGACCTTGACCTTGGAGGTGGAGAGCATCATCGACACCTCCTCCGTGCCGGTGAGGTGGGCGAGGAGCTCGGTGTGGCCGGGGAAGAGGTGGCCGGCGGCGTGCAGGGCCGCCTTGTTCAGCGGGGCCGTGCAGATCGCCTGTACGTCGCCGGCCATCGCCAGCTCGCCGGCCAGCCGCACGTACTCGTAGGCCGCGTGCCCCGCGACCGGCGACACCTCGCCCCAGGGCAGGTCGGCGGGGAGCAGGCCGGGGTCGATGACGTTGATCCGGCCCGGCTCGAACACGGCCTCGCCGACGCCGTTCACGGTGACCACCTCCGGCCGCACGCCGAGGAACCCGGCGGCCAGGCGCAGCCGTCCGGCGTCGCCGATGACGACCGGGCGGCAGAACGCGGCGCTCTCCTTGGCCAGAAGCGCGCCGACGATGACCTCCGGGCCTACGCCGGAGCCGTCCCCCATGGTGAGGGCGATGAGAGGGGTGCTCATTTCATCCTTTCGTGGGACTCGCTCGCCGGGGTGGCGAAGAGGTGGGGCCTGAGGTGGGCGGCCATCCGGAGGAGGCTGTCCCGGTCGCCGAAGCTGCCCGGCCTGGTGATCACCGAGCGGCCTTCGGGGGTGCGGCTGTGCACGGCGCCGTGGTGGACCTGGGTGACGGGGGCCAGCTCGCGCACGCCCAGGGCATCGAGCACCCTCCTCGCGGTCTCGCCGCCGGTCAGGACCAGGTCGGCCGGCCCTCCTTCGAGCGCCGCGCGCACGATCTCGCCGAGGGCGCGGGTGAGGGTGGGCGGCGGCGGCTCGGGCTCTCGCCACTCGATCGTCAGGACGGTGGCCGGGGGCGGGCCGGCTCGCAGCGTGTCGCGTACGCGTCGTGCCGCCGTCCGGCGTCCTGACGGGAGGGCGAAGTCCCGGGCGGTGAGCTGGACCGCCCTGGCACCGTGTTCGACGAGCAGCCTGACCTGGCCGGCCGCGCCCGGCTCCGCCGTACCGACGACGACGAGCAACGGGACGGCGACGGGCGACGGGGCGGCGGCGGGTAACGGCGTGCCGGGCGGCGGAGCGCCGGCCTCCGGGACGCCGACCTCGGGAATCCGGCACTCCGGGACGCGGCACTCCGGGACGCGGCACTCCGGGACGCGGCACTCCGGGACGCGGCACTCCGGGATGCGGCACTCCGGGATGCGGCGCTCCGGGACGCCGGCCTCGGGAATGACGGCGTTCCCGGTCCGCGCGGGGGGCGTGGGGTCGAGGGCGCGGCCGAGGGCGGCGGCCAGGGCGCCGGCGCCGATGAGGCGCGCTCCCGCCCCGCCCAGGGCGGCGGCCACGACGGCGTCCAGGTCGGCGTCCGTCTCGGCGTCGCACACGGCGACCCGCCCGGCGGCGGCGGTGAGCGCGGCCGCCAGGGTGGCGTGGCCGGCGCGGACCGTGGACAGGGGGACGAGGACCGAGGGCAGCCCGCCCAGAGCCTCGATGACGGAGGCCGGAGCGGCGCGCGGCTCGGCGTGCCAGGCGCGCGTTTCGCGCAGCGGCACACCGTGGACGAACGGCACGCCGCCGGCCACGGTCCGCCCGGCCGCCGGGAGCGAAGGCGCGAACACCGCGAAAGGCGGCCCCGCCACGGAAGGGAGCCGCAGGGCGGCGGCGGCCGTCGCGGCGATGTGGCCGCGGAGCAGGGAGTCGACCTTGAGGAAGAGCTGCCGGTCGCCCGCGTGCCGCAGCGCCTCCCGTACCGAGTCGCCCGCCTGCTCGCCCGTACGATGCCGGCCGTCCAGATCGACCACCACCACCGGCCCGGACGCGTACGGCGGCCCGGCCAGCGCGATTCGCGCAGGGCGGGTGGCCGACATGAGCACGGCTGCCACCTCCGCCGCACCGGACAGGTCGTCCGCCACGGCGAACACGTGGCCACCCGTCATGCCCACGCCATCGAGCAACGCCGAACTGCGTAAATCACGCCACCAGAATTGCACAGAACACGCACGATATGCCACAGTTGCCCGGGAGACAGGCACGCTGGGCGGCGGCCGGAGGAGGCCCGCGATGACCGTGGAACCGGTGCTCGGCACCATGACCTTCGGCGACACCGCCGACGCACGGACGGCCGGGCGCCTGCTCGACCTGGCGCTGGACGCGGGGGTCACCGGCGTCGACACGGCCAACGGCTACGCGGGCGGCGCCGCCGAGGAGATCCTGGGCGAGCTGCTGCGCGGCCGGCGCGACCGGGTGACGCTGGCGACCAAGGCCGGCATCCCGCACCCCGACGCCGGCGAGCACGCCCCGCTGTCCCCCGCCGGGCTGCGCGCCGGCCTGGAAGGCAGCCTCCGGCGGTTGCGCGTCGAGCACGTGGACCTGTTCTACCTGCACCAGCCCGACCGGGCCACCCCGCTGGCGGACACCCTCGGCACGGTCGGCGAGCTGATCGCCGAGGGGAAGATCGGTGCCCTGGGCGTGTCCAACTACGCCGCCTGGCAGATCGCCGGGATCAGCCCGCGCCCCGTGGTCGCCCAGCAGCTCTACAACCTGCTGGCCCGGCGGATCGAGGACGAGTACGCCGAGTTCGCCATCGACGCCGGCCTGCGCACGATGGTCTACAACCCGCTCGGCGGCGGCCTGCTGACCGGCAGGCACAGCTTCGACCGGACGCCTGAGACGGGCCGCTTCGGCGATTCGCGGGTGGCGGCGATGTACCGGGCGCGCTACTGGGACGCGGAGCTGTTCAAGGCGGTGGAGGCGCTCGGCGCGATCGCCCTCGACGCCGGGGTGCCGCTGGCCGAGCTGTCGCTGCGCTGGCTGCTCGGCAGGCCGGTGGTGAGCGCCGTGCTGCTCGGGGCGTCCGGTCCCGAGCACCTGCGCGCCAACCTCGCGGCGCTGGCGGCCGGGCCGCTGCCCGCCGAGGTCGCCGCCGCCTGCGACGCTGTCGGTGACGCACTCCGCGGCCCGATGCCGCCCTACAACCGATGACCATGCTCGCAGAGGGGATCGACCAGCATGACCGCAGCCGAGCTCGCCGCCAGGATCCGCAACCGTGAACGGTGCCTCGGCTACTGGGTGGTGCTCGACGCCCCCGTGGCCACCGAGCGCCTGGCCAGGCTGGGGTACGACTACGTCGCGCTGGACGGGCAGCACGGGCTGATCGGCACCGCCGGGCTGCTGGCCAACCTCATGGCCGTCGACGCGGGCGGCCGGTCGGCCGGGCTGGTGCGGGTCGAGTCCGCCGATCCCGCGGTCATCGGCCGGGCCCTGGACTTCGGCGCGGCAGGCGTGATCGTGCCGCTGGTGGACTCGGCGGCGGACGCGGCCCGCGCCGTGTCGGCCGCCCGCTATCCCGGCAAGGGACGCCGCTCGTACGGGCCGATGCGCTCGATGCTCAGGATCGGCCCGACGCCGGCCGAGGCCGACGAGAGCGTGCTGGTCCTGGCCATGATCGAGACCCCCGATGGGCTGGCGGACATCGAGGCCATCTGCGCCACGCCCGGCCTGGACGGCGTGTACGTCGGCCCGTCCGACCTGTGCCTGGCCGTGGGCGGCAGGTTCCCGAACGATCCCGAGGTCGCCGACGTGTTCGAGGCCGCGCTGGAGAAGATCCGCACGACCGCGCGGGACGCCGGGATCGCGGCCGGGATCCACAACCCCACGGGCGAGGAGGCGGCCCGGCGGCTGGCCGAGGGCTTCACCTTCGCCACGGTGGCCTCCGACCTCGTCCATCTCGAACAGGCCGCGGCCGCCCACCTGGAGGCCGCGCGGGGCGACACATGACGCTCTGACCTCCCGCGATCCTGCACCGCCGCCGTGGAACGGGCGTGGCACGCGCGTGTCACGCCACCAGGGCAGGGGGCTGGGACGCCGGGGGGAACATGACCGAACCGAATGGTGTGCTGATCCGGCTGGCCGGATCCTTCGCGATCGAACGGGACGGGGTGCCGTATCCGCGGGGGGTGGTCGGCGGGAAGGCGCGTACGTTGCTGAAGCTGCTCGCGGCCGAGCGCGGCCGGGCGGTGTCCGCGGACCGCGTGGTCGCGGCGCTGTGGCCGGGCGGCGGGCCGAAACGGCCGGTCGAGAACGTCGCGACCCTGATCAGCAGGGTCCGCGGGGTGCTCGGTCCGGGGGTGGTGACCGGCGGGCGGCACGGGTACCGGCTCGGGGGGCCGCCCGGCGTCCTGGTCGATCTCGACGTGGCGGCCGGGCTGGTCGGCGAGGCTGAGGGCTGTCTGGGCGCCGGGGAACCGGCGCTGGCGGGAGCGGCGGCCTGGCGGGCGCTGGAGCTGCTGCACTTCGGGGCCGTCCTGGAGGGCGAGCCGGACGCCGGCTGGGTGGTGGCCGCCCGCGAGGAGGCGGCCGGGCTGGTGCGGCGGGCCCGGCACGCGGCGGGCACGGCGGGGCTGCGCACGGCCGATCCGGCGAGCGCGCGGCGGGCGGCCGAGGGGGCGGTCCGCGTGGATCCGTTCGACGAGGTGGCCTACCGGCTGCTGATGCGGGCGCATGTGGCGGCGGGCGAGCCGGCCAAGGCGCTGCTGGCATACGAGCGGCTGCGCCGCCGGCTGGCGGCGGAGCTGGGCACCGACCCTGCGGCGGAGACGCGGGCGGTGCATCTGGCGATCCTGCGCGAGGAACCGGTACGAACTCCGCCGCCTCCCCCGGGCTCGGGGATGGGGACGGGGACGGGCTCTGGGACGGGGACG
>NZ_VCKX01000745.1 GCF_005889725.1 Nonomuraea zeae | reverse complement strand
TAAGGCCGCCGAGAGAAAGGCCCAGGAAGACGCCGATGCAAATGTGACTAATAGTGCTATTGCTGCTTAAATAGGATTTAGATCGCAGAGTGGTCGAATCTCATACACCACGATCTTGGACGCGGCCGAGTTCACTGCCAGCAGCGTGCCATCCCCTATTTTGTACAAGGCGCCTGCCACTGAGATGTCCGAGCCCATCGACACCTCAAGCGGAAGCTTGTGGGGTATGTCCTGGCAATGCACGGCCACCACTCCGTGCGCCTGTCCAGCGCCTTTGATCGAAGACGCCAGCCCCCAGATCCCCGCAACGATCCCCGCCAGCAGCGAGAGGCCGGCCAACCATCCCACAAGCGCGCGACTCACGTGATCTCCCCGGCCATCGCGTCCATCCCGTTCGCCCGCGAACACGACTTCGTCAAGGTGAGGCGCCTAGCAGATTCCGGACAGTCGGCTACATAAGCTGACAGAAGTCTGGAAGAGGTAGGTACGTGGCAAGGCGTCGCAGGCAGTTCTCGCCGGAGTTCAAGGAAGAAGCCATCCGCATGGT
>NZ_VCKX01000087.1 GCF_005889725.1 Nonomuraea zeae | reverse complement strand
GTCCCCGCCCCGGCCGGAACCTCACACCCTCCCGCCAACTCGGGATGCAGGCCGGCGAGCGCGGGGCGGCCGGTGCGGACATGCCCGGTGAGAGCGCCGTCGGGCCGGTCGCAGCGTCTAGGCTGGAGGTTCTTCAGCCGATGAGAAGAGGGTGCATGCGAAACGTCGCTCGGACCTCGCTCGTGGACGCCGCCATCGACGAGCTCCGCAGGGAGATCGCGGGTGGGGTGTGGCCGGTCGGCACGAAGATCCCGTCCGAGAGCCAGCTCGCGCAGAGCCTGGGCATGAGCAGGCTGTCCGTACGCGAGGCGGTGCGGGTGCTGGCCCACGCCGGGCTGCTGCACACGAGGCAGGGCGACGGCACCTACGTGACCGCCACCGACGAGTCGAAGGTCGCCCTGCGCAGGAGGCTCGACACGGCGGCCGCCATGGACATCATCGACGTACGCCGCGGGCTCGACCTCGTGGCGGCCAGGCTGGCGGCGGGCAGGCGCACCGACGCGGATCTGGCCGCCATGCGCGAGACGCTGGCCCGCCGGGACTCGGCCGGGCGGGCGGGCGACCTCGACGGGTTCGCGGACGCCGACGTCGAGTTCCACCTGCGGGTGGCGGACGCGGCGCACAACGCGTTGCTCGGCGACCTCTACCGGAGCATGAGCGACGCCCTGCGCGACAGCGTCAGGGACCAGGAGCAGGCGGCACTGGCCCCGGACACCTCGCATGACGACCTGCTGCGCGCGATCGAGGACGGCGACGCGGCCGCGGCGGTCGCGGTGTCGGTCTCCATCCTGGACCAGCAGGAACGCGAGCTCTGAGAGCCCGCACGGTTGGCCGGCTTTTCTGAGCACGCGGGCAAACGGTGATTTCTGCGGCAGGGTCGTGATTTATCGCCGACCTGCTTGGGGTTCCCCTGATGAACTGGCCGACGTGTCCGGGTTGTCAGGCCGCGCTGCCTCCCGGCCTGCCGAACACCTGTCACGCATGCGGGCTGCTTCTCCACGGACCGGCGGCCGATGACTTCCTGGCGGCCTCGAACGCGCTGGCCCTGCTGGACGAACGCCGTACCGAGCTGGCGCAGCGCCGCGCCGATTCCCTCGAACGCATGCGCCGCGCCAGTGCGACGCCCTCCCCCACCGTCCTGTTCACCGGGCGACGTACGAGCACAGGCTGCGTGACCTGCGCAAGATCCGCCGGCTGATCGTCAGGATGCGATAGCCGGGGTGGCCCGCGACGAGGGCCGCTCGGGACGAACGGTGTCGCGGACCACCCCGGTGCCCGCCCCCGGTCACCTGCCCGAGATGACGATCGTCTCGGCCGCCGAGTCCACCGGCGGATCCGGCTCGTCCTCCTGGTGCCGTGATCGGCGCGCCGAACGCCAGAGCCGCGACATGACCGGCAGCCGCAGCGCCGCCACCGCGAGCAGCGCGCCGCCGACGGCGGCGATCAGCAGCGTGTACGCCGGGACGCCACCGGCACCCGCCCCCTCGCCGCCTGCCGCGTTCGCGGCCTTGGCCGGCTCGTCAGCCGAGGCCCCGGTCGCGGACTCCGCCTGCCCCTGCGCCTGCCCCAGCCCCGGCGCCCCCGTGGCCGGTGGTGAAGCCGTGGCCGCCGCCTCCGGCTGCCCCGCCTTGGCGGCCGCGGCCCCGGGCGGGAATCCCGGCGGGCGGACGGCGCCCCAGTAGCTCTGCCCGCTCGACTTGACCGCCGCGATCAGCTCGGGGTCCACCGGATTCACCTTGAGAGCGCCGGGCACGGTGAGCGTGCCCACGTCGTACGGCTGGAACATGCCCTGGATGCCCTCCACCTTCCACACGCCCTCGGGGACGACCACCGACGTGGCGTAATGCCCCTTTTCGGGCAGCGCGGTGCCGCCGAACAGCAGGCTCTTCCCGTCTTCTCCCGTCAGCCGCAGCCCGACGGGCCCGAGATCCTGCCCCTCGAACGGGTGGGTGCCGTGCTGCAGCACCCAGAACGCCATCGCGTACGGCTTCCCGCCCTCGAACCGCGACGGCGACGGATCCAGGTAGGTCACCGCCCACCCGCCCGCGGCGGCAGCAGCGGCCGGGACACCCCCGGCGACCAGCGCGACCACGGCGGCCAGCACAACGGCCAGCCCGCGAGCCAGCACAGCGGCCGACCCGCGAGCCGGCACGGCAGCCGACCTGCGAGCCGGCGCAGTGGCCGGCACGCGAGCCGGCACGGCAACCGGCCCGCGAGCCGGGACGGCGGCCGACCGGGTGATGAGCGCGGCCGGAATCGTCTTCATGGGACCACCTCCGGTGTAGATACACCGGGGGCGCGCTTCAGGTTCCCGCCCCCGGGCGGAGCGGGAGCGCGGGCCCGGCCATCGGGAAACGGGAATGTTCACCGGCATGGCGATAATGTGCCAGGAGGGTGCGACATTTTCCGGTGCGGCGCGCACAATGGAGTGGAGGCGAGAAATTCGGCGAGGAGCAAGGAGGCTTGCGCCGTGTCCGCCGCCGGACGCGAATATCTGACTGCGATGCTCGACGTGCTCGTTTACGAGAACGTATTGGTTGCGTGGCGACGAATGCCTTTGGGCGGATACCTGATCGTCTCGCACGAGGGCGAGGAGATCAGCCTGTCCACGCAGCAGGCCGACATGTGGACGCGGGGCGCGTTCGCCGTCTATCTGGCGCTGGTCGACCAGCGTCGCATCAGGCCGCGCATCCCCGGCGACAACGCCCAGAATTAGGCCCCGCGCGGCCCACCAAGGGCACACATTCCGCTAAGCCCGATATTTCTCGATTTGTCGCACCTTAACCCCTGAACTAAACGCCCAGTTACCGGGCCGGGTTTCGAGCACGCCCCAAGATATGGGGCAATGCCGGTGCCGACGGAACCGCTTTGAAGGAGAAGCGTTCCATCTCCTCCACCACCAGCCCGCTCGCCGCGAAGGCGCGCGCGGTGTCCCGGTTGAGCCGGCACCCGCCCCCGAACCGCCGCCACAACGGCGTGACGACATCCTGCGCCAGCGCCACTCCCCGATGGGCCGACCGCACGTGCTCGAAGAAGCGCAGCTCCCCGCCCGCCTTGAGCACCCTGCGCACCTCGGCCAGCGCCGCCGCCTGGTCGGGCACGGAGCACAGCACCAGGGACACCACGGCCGCGTCGAACCCGTCGTCCTCGACGGGCAACGCCCCGCCGTGACCGGCCAGCACCCGCACGGGCACCCCGGCCCGGCCCGCCTCCCGCTCGGCCAGCGCCCGCAGCCGGTCCTCCGGCTCGATCGCGACGACCTCGCTCACCTCCGGCGGGTAGTGCGCGAAGCTCAGCCCGTTTCCCGCGCCGATCTCCACCACCCGGCCGGACAGCCCGGCCAGCAGCTTGCGCCGGTGCTCGGCCGCTCCCCGCCGCTCCGACTCCACGCTGAGCCGCTCGTACATCCGCGCGAAACGGGGATTCTGGAACTGCGACAGGTCCGGCATGACCCAACACTAGGTCGCCGCGGCCCGGCCGGTGATGAGCTCAGGAAGCCTGGTTGTTCATGAACTGCGAGATCTTCCACTCGCCGTCCTTCGACAGGACGAACAGCTCGCGGTACGTCTCGTCCCCCTGCTTGCTCGTCGACGAGACGATGGCGTCCTCGCTGCCGGCCGTACGGGCCTCGTCGATGGTGTGCGTGGCCTGCGCCTGCTCGTTCGCCCCCTTGAGCTGCTGCTGGAACAGCGTGCGGATGGCCTGGGTGCCCTCCGCCGTGGCCTCCCCGTCCAGGGCGACGACCGCGTCGTCGGCGAACGCGCCCACGACCTGGTCCACGTTCCCCGACTTGAGCGCGCTGAAGTAGCTCTCCACCACCGCGCGCGCCTGTCCACCCGCGCCCCCGGCGGCGCCCGTGTCCGTCGCCGTCGGTGAGGCGGACTCCATGTCCGTCGGCGCAGCCGTGCCGGTGCCCGTCTCCTCGGGCATCATGGAGCCCGTGTCCGTGGGCGTGGCCGGGCTCGCCGCCCCCTTCATCGCCTGCGTGTCGTTGCCCGCCGAGGAGCAGCCCGCGACGAGGACGACAGGGACGATCGCGGCCAGCAGGAGTGCCCTGCGCTGAGAAATCTTGCTCATGGCGGCTTTGATGCCCCCGCCGGACCTGAGCGAATGCGCGGTTTATGCACTTCGCACCACGCCTTTACCTGGTGTCGGTATTACTCACGGTAACGGTTCACTGGAATTGGAGAGACCGTTCAGAGTTGCGATCGTTGCCGCGCCGAGACCAGCGCGGCAGGCACCGCCGATAGCGTCCGTCCAGTGCCGCGAACCCAGGCGAATTCTGAACCCCTGCCTCAACGCGAGGACGCCGAACGCTGCGACAGCGTCGTATCAGGGCGTCGCTGTGTGTTACCAGCGGCACACCGGAGCCCGCACGTCTACCCGCCGATAGACGGCAGAGCATAGCCGCACGATCCCCCGCGCGCAGCACATACGCGAGAACCGCCGCACGAAGTGGCGGTTCTCCGGCGTACGGCATCAGGCGGGCGTCAGACGCTCACCTCCACGCGGCCGTCCGACACCCGCACGGAGAAGACGGGGACCGACACCGCGTCCTCGTCCAGGCACATCCCGGACACCAGCGAGAAGACCTGCTTGTGCAGCGGCGAGGCCACGGTCGGCTCGCCCTTCCTGGTCCCCACGATGCCGCGTGAGAGCACGTACGCCCCGCTGAACGGGTCCAGGTTGCCCAGCGCGTGCACCGAGTCGTCGTGGGTGCGGAAGACGGCGACCTGCACGCCCCGCACGAGGGCGCAGACGCCGCGTTCCGGCAGCATGGTCGCGAAGTCGCAGACGGGCGTCCAGCTCATCACGCCATCACCGGCTTGATCTGGCCGCGCTCGCTGCCGAACACGATCGACGGGTCGGGGACGCCGGGCGCGTTGACGAAGCTGACGAACCGGCTCAGCTTCTCCGGGTCCTCCAGCGTCGCCTGCCACTCGTCGGCGTAGGTGGCGATGTGGTTGTCCATCTGCGCGTCCAGGTCGGCGCAGATGCCGAGCGAGTCTTCCATGATCACCTCACGGAGGTAGTCGAGACCGCCGTCGAGCGACTCGAGCCAGGCGGCGGTGCGTTGCAGCCGGTCAGCCGTGCGTATGTAGAACATGAGGAACCGGTCGATGGTCCTGATCAGCTCGTCCGTGGTCAGGTCGTTGGCGAGCAGGTCGGCGTGGCGGGGCTTGAAGCCGCCGTTGCCGCCGACGTACAGGTTCCAGCCCTGCTCGGTGGCGATGATCCCGAAGTCCTTCGACCTGGCCTCCGCGCACTCGCGGGCGCAGCCGGAGACGGCCGACTTGAGCTTGTGCGGCGAGCGCAGGCCGCGATAGCGCAGCTCCAGCGCGATGGCCATGCCCACCGAGTCCTGCACACCATAGCGGCACCAGGTGGAGCCCACGCACGACTTCACCGTGCGCAGCGCCTTGCCGTAGGCGTGTCCCGACTCGAACCCGGCGTCCACGAGCCGCTGCCAGATCGCCGGGAGCTGCTCGACCCGGGCGCCGAACAGGTCGATCCGCTGCCCACCCGTGATCTTGGTGTAGAGCCCGAAGTCGCGGGCCACCTCGCCGATCACGATCAGCTTGTCCGGCGTGATCTCGCCGCCGGGGATGCGCGGGACGACCGAGTAGGTGCCGTTCTTCTGGATGTTGGCGAGGAAGGCGTCGTTGGTGTCCTGCAGCGCGGCCCGCTCGCCTTCGAGCACGTGCCCGTTGTGCAGCGAGGCCAGGATCGAGGCCACGGCCGGCTTGCAGATGTCGCAGCCCCTGCCCTGCCCGTGCTCGGCGATGAGCTGGGAGAACGTGGTGATCTTGCGGACCCGTACGATGTCGAACAGCTCCGCCCGCGAGTACGTGAAGTGCTCGCACAGCGCCTTGCTCACCTCGACGCCCGACTTCTCCAGCAGCTGCTTGAGCATCGGCACGCAGCTGCCGCACGTGGTCCCGGCCCGGGTGCAGGACTTGATCCCCGGCACGTCGGTGACGCCCTTGTCGGCGATGGCCGTACGGATGTCACCCGCGCACACGTTGTTGCACGAGCAGACCTGCGCGTCGTCGGGCAGGTCCAGGTTCGCCGCGCCCGAGCCGCTGAACAGCAGGTCGGACGGCGCGGCCGGCAGCGGCTTGCCGACGAAGGGCCGCAGCGTCGTGTACGGCGAGGCGTCGCCCACGCAGATGCCGCCGAGCAGCGTCTGGGCGTCGTCGCTGATGAACAGCCGCTTGTAGACCCCGGCCACCGGGTCCATGTAGGTGACGTCGAGCGCCCCCGACATCGTCCCGAACTGCGCGACCTCCACGCCCAGCAGCTTCAGCTTGGTGGACATGTCCGCGCCCTCGAAGGTGGCGGAGCCGCCCGTGATCCGGTCGGCCGCCACCTCCGCCATCGAGTTGCACGGCCCGACCAGGCCGTAGATCATGCCCCCGGCCAGCGCGCACTCGCCGACCGCGTAGATGGACGGGTCGGAGGTGCGCATCGCGGAGTCGACCACGATGCCGCCGCGCTCGCCCACCTCCAGCCCGGACGACCTGGCCAGCTCGTCGCGCGGCCTGATGCCCGCGGAGAACACCACGACCTGCGCCTCCACGAGCGTCCCGTCGGGCTTGCGCAGCCCCGTGACCTGCCCGTCGGAGCCGGTGACGATCTCCTGGACCCCGGCGCCGGCGTGCACGCTCAGCCCCAGCCCCTCGATGTGGGACTTCAGCACCGAGCCGCCGCCCTCGTCCACCTGCCGCGGCATCAGCCAGGGGCTCATCTCGACGATGTGCGCCTTCAGCCCGAGCGCCCGCAGCGCGTCGGCGGCCTCCAGCCCGAGCAGGCCGCCGCCGACCACGACGCCCTCGACGGCGTCCTTGGCGGCCACCCGGATCGCGTCCAGGTCGTCGATCGTCCGGTAGACGTAGGCGTGCTCGGCCCCCGGCACCGGCGGCACGAACGGCGCGGACCCGGTGGCCAGCACCAGCACGTCGTACGGCTCGCTCGCGCCGTCGGCGGTGGTGACCACGCGGGCGTCCCTGTCGATCCCGGTGACGCGCGTGCTCAGCCGCGTCACCGTGCCCTCGGGCACCGGGTAGGTGAGGTCCTCCACGGTGGTGCCCGACAGGTAGGAGGTCAGCGCCACCCGGTCGTAGGCCGGCCGCGGCTCCTCCCCGATCACGGTGATCCGCCCGCCGAAGCCCTTGCTCGCGAGGGTCTCGACCAGCCGGTGAGCCGTCGGACCGTACCCAACGACGACGATCCTGTTCATACGGAGATCCCTTCCTGCTCGCACAGCCAGCCGACGATGCCTTCCACGGCGTCGCGGCAGGTACCGCATCCGGTCGTTGCCCTGGTCGCGGCCGCGACTCCGGCCACGTCCCGCGCCCCGGCCTCCCAGCACGCCCTGATCTGGCCCTTGGTCACGTTGTTGCACTGGCAGACCTTGGCCGCGTCGGGCATGAGCACCGGGCTGTCGGCCACCGGAGCCGACGACAGCCCGGGGAACAGCAGCCCGGCCCGGTCGCCCGGCACCTGCCCGCCGCGGTCGAAGAGCTGGGTGAGCGTGCCGACGGCGTCGCTCTCGCCCAGCAGGATCGCGCCGACCAGCCGGCCGTCGCGGATGACGAGCTTGCGGTAGGTGCCGCGGGCCCGGTGGCTGAAGCGCACCACCTCGGCGTGCTCCTCGGTGAGTTGCGTCTCGCCCATCGCGGCCAGCTCGACGCTCCTGGCCTTGAGCCTGGTGACGAGCCGGGAGCCGCGGTAGAGGGCCTTGCCCCCGGTGATGACGTCCGCGGCCACGCCGGCCTGCTCCCAGGCGGGGGCGACGAGGCCGTAGACGTTCCCGTCGTGCTCGGCGCACTCGCCGATCGCGAAGATCGACGGATCGTCGGTGCGCAGCTCGTCGTCCACGACGACGCCCCGCCGCACCTCCAGCCCCGCCTCGGCGGCCGGCCCCGTCACGGGGCGCACGCCGCAGGCGAGCACGACGAGGTCGGCCTCGACCAGCTCGCCGTCGCTCAGCCGGACGCCGTCCTCCTGCACGGAGTCGGCGCTGACGCCGGTGCGGATCTCCACGCCGAGCCCGGCCAGCGTCTCCCCCAGCACCTCGCCCGCCTCGACGTCGAGCTGCCGCTCCATGAGGTGGCCCGCCAGGTGCAGCAGGGTCACGGGCAGGCCGCGCCCGGCCAGGCCGCGGGCGGCCTCGATGCCGAGCAGCCCGCCGCCGACGACCACCGCCCGGCGGGCCCGCTCGGCGGCCCGCATGATGCGCTCGCAGTCGTCGAGGGTGCGGAACGGGATGGCCCGCTCCACGCCGGGGATCGGCGGCACGACGGCCTCGCTGCCCGTGGCCAGGACCAGCAGGTCGTACGGCTCGCGCCGCCCGTCCTCGGTCACCACGTGCCTGGTCTCCCTGTCGATGTGGGCGACCGGGCTGCCGAGGACGACGTTCACGTGGTGGGCGTCGTACCAGGAGGAGTCGAGCAGGTGCACCTGGTCGGGGCGGGAGCTGCCGGCCAGCACGTTGGACAGCAGCACCCGGTTGTAGGGCTGGCACGTCTCCGCGCCGAAGACGGTGATCTTGATGTGCGGGTCCCTGGCGCGTACCTCGCTGATGAGCCGCGATCCGGCCATCCCGTTGCCCACGACGACGAGCCTCATGAGTCCCTCTCCACCCTGACGGCGCACACCTTGAACTCCGGCATCTTCGACGTCGGGTCGAGCGCCGGGTTGGTGAGCCGGTTGGCGCCCTCCCAGTGGAAGGGCATGAAAACGGTGTCGCGCCTGATGGCGTCGCTGATCCTGGCGACGGCCTTGGCCTCGCCCCGCCTGCTGCTGACCCGGACGACGTCGCCGGCGGCGATGTCGAGCTGCTCGGCGAGGTCGGGGTGCAGCTCGACGTACGGCTCGGGCGCGGCCTGGACCAGGGCGGCGATCCTGCGGGTCTGGGCGCCGCTCTGGTAGTGGGCCAGCACCCGGCCGGTGCTCAGGTAGACGGGGTAGTCCTCGTCGGCCTCCTCGGCCGGGGGACGGTGCTGGACGGGCACGAACCTGGCGCGGCCGTCCGGGGTGGCGAAGGAGTCGAGGAACGGGCGCGGCGTGCCGGGGTGGCCGATCTCTGGGCAGGGCCAGAACACGCCCGTCTCGGCCTCGATGCGCTCGTAGGTGATGCCCGAGTAGTCGGCCGGGCCGCCCGCGCTGGCCCTGCGCAGCTCATCGAACACCTCGGCCGGCTCGGTCGCGAACGTGTGGCCGAGGCGCTTCGCGAGCCCGGCGAGCACCTCCAGGTCGCTCCTGACGCCCTCGGGCGGCGTGACCGCCTGGCGGCGGAGCAGGACGCGGCCTTCGAGGTTCGTCATGGTGCCGCTCTCCTCGGCCCACTGCGTCACGGGGAAGACCACGTCGGCCAGGGCGGCGGTCTCCGACATCACGAAGTCGCAGGTCACGAGCAGGTCGAGCGCGCCGATGCGCTCGGCGACGTGCTCGGCGGCGGGCGCGGAGATGACCGGGTTGGACCCGAACAGCAGCAGCGCCCGCGGCCCGCCCGGGGTGCCGAGTGCGTCGAGCAGCTCGTACGCCGACCGCCCCGGCCCCGGCAGGTCCTCGGGCCGGACCCCCCAGACGCCCGCCACGTGCTCGCGGGCCGCCGGGTCGTCGATCTTGCGGTAGCCGGGGAGCTGGTCGGCCTTCTGCCCGTGCTCCCGTCCGCCCTGCCCGTTGCCCTGCCCGGTGACGCAGCCGTAGCCGGAGCCGTGGCGGCCGGGCAGCCCGAGCGCGAGCGCCAGGTTGATGAACGCGCTGACCGTGTCGGTCCCCTTGGCGTGCTGCTCCGCGCCGCGCCCGGTCAGGATGTACGCGTTGCCGGCCGCGGCCAGCGCCCTGACCGCCTGCCGCATCCGGTAGACGGGCACCCCGGTGATCCGCTCGACCCGCTCGGGCCACCAGGAGGCCAGCGACGTGCGGACCTCGTCGTACCCGGTGGTCCTGGCGGCGACGTACGCCTCGTCCACGAGGTCGTCCGCGATGGCCAGGTGCAGCAGGCCGAGCGCGAGCGCCAGGTCGGTGCCGGGCGTGGGCTGCAGGTGCAGCCAGGCCAGCTTGGCCGTCTGGGTCCTGCGCGGATCGATGACGATCATGCGCGGCCCGGTCAGGTGCCGGACGAACGGGGGCATGGTCTCCGCGACGTTGCCGCCGGCCAGCAGGACGACGTCGGCGCCGGCCAGGTCGGTGATCGGGAAGGGCATCCCGCGGTCCATGCCGAACGCCTTGCCCGAGGCCGCCGCCGCCGAGGACATGCAGAAGCGGCCGTTGTAGTCGATCTGGCTGGTCCGCAGCGCGACCCTGGCGAACTTGCCCAGGTGGTAGGCCTTCTCGTTGGTCAGCCCGCCGCCGCCGAACACGGCCACGGCGTCGGGGCCGTGCTCGGCGCGGATGGCGGACAGGCGGTCCGCCACGTAGTCGAGCGCCACGTCCCACTCCACGGGCTCGCCGTGCAGGAGCGGGGTGGTCAGGCGCTCGCCGTTGGTGAGCAGCTCGCCCGCCGTCCAGCCCTTCTGGCACAGCGCGCCGGAAGCGTTGGCCGGGATGTCGGTCCTGGGCCTGATGGCCAGCTCAGGACCGATCTCCATGCCGCACTGCAGGGCGCAGTACGGGCAGTGTGTCTTCACGGGCGCGGTCATCAGATCAGACCCGGGCGTGGGCGAGGCTCGCCACGACCTTGACGCCGACCTTGCGGGTGTAGCACCACCAGGTCAGGGCCAGGCAGGCCGCGTAGAAGACGCCGAAGGCGAGGAAGGCGGGGGCCGGGGTGCCGGCCGCGGCGAACGACATCCCGAACGCGCGGTTGATGAGGAACCCGCCGAGCGCCCCGACCGCCGAGATGATGCCGATGGCGGCCGACGCCTGGCGCTTGCCGTACAGCAGGGCCTCCTCGCTCTCGCCGCGCTCGGCCACGGCCTTGGCCTGGAAGATGGCCGGGATCATCCGGTACGTCGAGCCGTTGCCGATGCCGGCGGTGAGGAACAGCAGCTGGAAGGACAGGAAGAACAGCCAGAAGCTGCCCGAGGTGCTGGCCGCCCAGACCAGCAGCACGCCGGCGCCCATCCCGGCGAAGTTCCACAGCGTGACCGGCGCGCCGCCGAGCCGGTCGGCCAGCCAGCCGCCGACGGGCCTGATCAGCGAGCCGACCAGCGGCCCGGCGAAGGCCACCGCCGCGAACGGGGCGTCGGGGAAGAGGCTCTTGCTGAGCAGCGGGAAGGCCGTGGAGTAGCCGATGAACGAGCCGAAGGTGCCGATGTAGAGGAACGACATGATCCAGGTCTGGGCCTTGCCGGCCACCGCGAGCTGCTCGCGCGGGTCGGCCTTGGCGCTGGTCAGGTTGTCCATGAAGAACCAGACGCAGACGGCGGCCACGACGATGAACGGGATCCAGAACCAGCCGGCCGCCGCCAGCCCCAGCGAGCCGATCACCAGGGGCATGACGAGCTGGACCGAGCTGACGCCGATGTTGCCGCCGGCCGCGTTCAGCCCCAGCGCGACCCCCTGCTTGTTGCGGGGGTAGAAGTAGGTGATGTTGGCCATGCTGGAGGCGAAGTTCCCGCCGCCGACCCCGGCCAGGGCCGCGATCACCAGGAACAGCCAGTACGGCGTGCCCGGGTTGTTCACCGCCACGGCGAGCAGCACGGCCGGGATCAGCAGCAGCAGCGCGCTGACCACGGTGAAGTTGCGGCCGCCGAACTTGGCGGGGCCGAAGGTGTAGGGGACCCGCAGCACCGAGCCGATCAGGTTCGGCAGCGCGACCAGCCAGAAGAGCTGGTCGGTGGTGAACTCGTAGGCCCCCATCTTGGTGGCCACGATGCTCCA
This sequence comes from Nonomuraea zeae, assembly GCF_005889725.1. Lineage (GTDB taxonomy): Bacteria > Actinomycetota > Actinomycetes > Streptosporangiales > Streptosporangiaceae > Nonomuraea > Nonomuraea zeae. The sequence goes on along the minus strand of NZ_VCKX01000087.1, from coordinate 31,068 downwards.
CAGTGTCCATACGGTGAAGCCGAGGTGCTCGGCAACGATGGAGAAGATCAGGTTGCGCCGTGCGATGCGCTTGCCTGAGCTCTCCCAGAAGGCAGGGTCATCGGGATGCCACTCGGCGATCCAGCGCGCCATGGACCTCTCCTACGTTCGTCGTCCGGGATCCCCAACGTAGGAAGCGCGCGTTACGCACTTTGACAGTCCGTGGCTGTGCACTCGTTACGAGTGATTCACCTCGGTAACAAGCCACGCACAAGTGTCACGGTGGAAACGTGCCCGTAATGATCGGTTACCTGACCTGCTCACGGGTAACAGCACTCAGAGCAAGGGGGGAACATGATCAAAAAGCTCCACGAAATGGGCGTCAAGTCGAGTCACCTGTACACCGCGGGCTTCTGCTCGATCGGACTGTCCTTCGGGACGTGGCTCATGTCGAAGAACATCGAGCACGCGGGCCTCGACCGGGCCGATCGATGGGGGATCTTCGTCGGCCAGTGGGCTCCGACGCTTTTCGCGCTGGGTGTGGCGCTCCGCCTGGAGGAGACCCACCACGACCTTGAAGAGCAGGAGATGGGGATGTTCGACAGCGCCGAGGGCAAGCGATCCAGGTCGCACGCCGGCGTCTGACCGGATATTTCGCGCAGGTCACGTCACCGTGCGTGACCTGCGCGTCCCCACGTCAGCCCTCCCGGGGGGCCAGGCGCCGGAGCGGCTCGTCGGTCAGCCGGTACGTCAGCCACTCGTCCTGGCGCAGGCCGCCGAGCTTGTCGTAGAAGCCGATGCTGGGCTCGTTCCAGTCGAGCACCGCCCATTCGAGGCGCTGGTAGCCGCGCTCGGCGCAGATCCCGGCCAGCTCCGCCATCAGGGCCCGGCCGTACCCGCCGCCGCGGTGCTGGGGGCGTACGTAGAGGTCCTCCATGTAGATGCCGTGCACGCCCCGCCAGGTGGAGAACGTCAGGAACCACAGGGTGAAGCCGGCCACCTCGCCGTCGTGCTCGGCGATGTGCGCGAACGCGGCGGGGCCGTCGCCGAAGAGCGTGGCGCGCAATCCCTCCTCGGTCACCCGCACTTCGTGCGCGGCCTTCTCGTATTCGGCGAGTTCGCGGATCATACTGACGATCTCGGGGACATCATCGGGGGTTGCGGGACGAATCATGGCATTCAGCGTAAAGGCAGGTATGGGCTGGTCACGGCCGGGCGGCCCGCGCGGCTTCGATACCGTTTCAACATTTTCCGGGCCGAACTCTTTCCGGATTGAACCCGATGTGGGGTGCCGGACGTCCTACTCCTAGAACGGTATTCGGGGAACCGTCTGAACGCTCAGCCCAGATGACCGACAGGGGAGCGGAAACTGTGGGCGTTGCACAACAGCTGGGGGTACTCATGCCCTCGAGCTCACATCTCAGACTGGCGCTCGTGCTGGGCGAGCGCGCTCTATACGTGAACGGCGACCTCCAGACCGCGCGGCGCTGGTTCGACACGGCCTACCGCCAGGCCGAGCAGTGCGGCGACCCGCCCGCGCTGGCTCGGGCCGCGCTGGGGCTCGGCGGGGTGTGGGTGCACGAGCACCGCACCTCCGCCGAGGAGGAGACCGTACGGGCCCGCCAGCGGCACGCGCTGTCGCTGATCGACCCCTGCTCGCCGCTCGCGCTGCGATTACGCGTGCGGATGCGCGGCGAGGAGGACTACCGCGCCGGCGAGCACGCCGCGATGCTGCGCCTGCTGGCCCAGGCCAGAGGCTCGGGCGACGCGATGGCGCTGGCGGAGGCGCTGAGCCTGGCGCACCACTGCCTGCTCGGCCCCGAGCACGCGTCCCTGCGCATGGAGCTGGCCAGGGAGCTGATCGGCCAGGCGGCCGTCACCGGCCGCAGGGGCGACCTGCTGATGGGCCTGCTGTGGCGGACGGTGGATCTCTACCTGGCCGCGGACCCGCACGCGGAACGCGCCGTGGAGGAGCTGCGCGCCCTGCTGGACGACCACGCCCACCTCGCGGTCGGCTACGTGCTCGACGCCATCGAGGTCATGCTGACCATCCGCGCCGGCCGCTTCGACGAGGCGGAGAAGCACGCGGGCGAGTGCTTCGAGCGCGGCGTCACGGCCGGCGACATGGACGCGACCGGCTGGTACGGCGGCCAGCTCGGCGCCATCCGCTGGTACCAGGGCCGCGCGTCCGAGCTGCTGCCCCTGCTGGCGGACCTGGTCAGCTCGCCCACGCTCAGCCCGATCGACAACTCCTACCTGGCCGCGCTGGCGCTGTGCGCGGCCACGGCGGGCGAGCGCCGGCTGGCGACCGGCCACCTGGCCAGGCTGCGCGGGCGGGACCTGGCGGACCTGCCGAGGTCGAGCACGTGGCTGACCTCCATGTACTGCATCGTGGAGACCGCCCACCTGCTGCAGGACGCGGACACGGCGGCCGCCGCCTACACGTTGCTGACCCCGTACGCGGAGCTGCCCGTGATCGCCAGCCTCGGCGTGGCCTGCTTCGGCTCCGTGCACCACTCGCTGGGGATGGCCGCGCTCACCACCGGGGATCTGGACCGGGCCGTCGAGCACCTGCGGGCCGCCGTGAGCGCGAACCTCGCGCTCGGCCACTGGCCGGCGGCCACGCTGTCGCGCTGCCGGCTCGGGCAGGCGATGGCGCTGCGCAGCGGGCCGCAGCACAAGGCGGCGCGCGTGGAGCAGGCCACCGCCGCGCAGGAGGCGAAGGACCTGGGCATGGTGCTGCCCGCGGTGGTCGGGCGGGCGGTCTCGGCCCGTGAGGCCTGCCGCATCCGCCGGCACGGCCGGCACTGGCAGGTGGAGCTGGGCGGGCGGCTGGTGCTGGTCGACCACAGCGTGGGCATGGCGCATCTGGCCACGCTGATCGCCAATCCGGGGCGGGAGATCCTGGCCGCCGACCTGGCGGCGGGGACGTGGACGCGGGAGGCGGACAACGCGTCTCCGGCCCAGCCGGTGCTCGACGATCTGGCCAGGGACACCTACCGGCAGCGGCTGGCCCAGCTGCAGGACGAGATCGACGAGCTGGAGTCGATGCACGACCTGGAGCGGGCGGCGGCGGTGCGGCTGGAGCGGGAGTGGCTGGTGTCCGAGCTGTCCGCCGCGACGGGGATCGGGGGGCGGCCGCGGCCGTTCACGGGGAGCGAGGAGCGTGCCAGGATCGCGGTCGGCAAGGCCATCAGGCGGGCGCTGTCACGCATCGCCGCCGTGGACGCGGCGATCGGTGAGGAGCTGCGGGCGACCGTACAGACCGGGCTGCGCTGCTGCTACCGGCCCAAATAGCCGGTCCGGGGTGGCGTTTCATGGCACATGGAACGGAATGTCACGCCTTCAGGTGAACGGGGCCACATAGCACTTGTCACCTGGGGGACCTTTTATGCGCAATCCGCAAAGACTCAACGTGCCGATCCATCTCGAACGGGACCAGCCGGAGCCGCTGCAGGACCAGCTCACCGCGCAGCTCCGGCGAGCCATCCTGCGCGGGCAGCTCACGGCCCGGACCCGGATGCCGTCCACCCGGACCCTGGCCGACGTGCTCGGGATCTCGCGCGGGGTCGCGCTGGCCGCCTACGAGACGCTGCTGGCCGAGGGGTACATCGCCGGCCGGCGCGGCTCGGGCACGTACGTGTCGGGCCGGGCGCCCGAGGCGGCCGGATGCCCGCCCGCTCCCACGGCCGCGCGCGTGTCCGGGGCGGACCTCGCCGACCTGCGGGCCGACCGGCCGAGCGCGCAGGCGTTCCCGCTGGCCGCGTGGCGGGCCGCGTGGCGGCGGGCCAGCCACCAGGCGCCGCCCGTCGAGGAGCCGCCCGCGGCCGGGCTGCCCGAGCTGCGCGCGGCGATCACCGCGCATCTGCGCGAGTCCCGCGGCCTGGTGCTGGACGGCCACGAGGTGGTCGTCACGGCCGGGTACGCCGACGCGCTGGAGCTGCTCCTGCGCGCGCAGGGCCGGCCCGCGCCGGTCATCGCCCTGGAGGATCCCGCTCCGCAGCAGCTCAGGATCGCCCTCGGCCGGCTCGGCACCGTGCTGCCGCTGCGCACCGACGCCTCGGGCGCGCGGCCCGACCTGATCCCCGCCGCCTGCGACGTGGTGGCCGTCCTGCCCGAACGCGGGCACCCGCTCGGCGCCCGCATGCCGATCGAGCGGCGCCAGGCCCTGGCCTCGTGGGCGCGCGAGAGCGGCGGGCTGGTGCTGGAGCCCGCCTTCGACGGCCTGTTCAACGCCGCGCTCGGCCCGCTGCCCAGCGTCCTGGCCGTGGGAGAGCCCTCCTCGACGGCGATGGTGGGCTCGTTCTGCGACATCCTGACGCCCACGCTGCGCCTGTCGTACGCGGTCGTGCCGCGCCACCTGGCGGGCGAGATCGAGGAGGGCATGTCGGCCGGCCACGGCCAGCCGTCGTTCACCTGCCAACTCGCGGTGACCGACCTGCTGTCGTCCGGCTGCGTGTCCAGGCGGGTTGAGCGGCTGTCGGGCCTGTACGAGGCCAAGCGGGCGCTCGTACGCCAGGTGCTCGGGGCGTACCCGGACACCCGGCTGCTGGGGGCGGACACCGGCTCCAGCGCCACGCTGCTGCTGCCGGTGCACGTCAAGGCGGAGTCGGTGGCCGCCGAGCTGCTCGAACGCCGGATCCGGGTGGCCGGCCTGGCCGGCTTCCACCACCCGCGCAGCGTCCCCAAGAACGGCATCGTCTTCGGCTTCGGCCACCTGGACGCGGTCACGCTGCGCAGGGTGCTGCACGCCATCAGCAGGACGCTCGACGACCACTGCCTGGCCCGGCGCACCGCCGCCTAGCCCCGCCGAGGCGGCGGCCGGGCCACTACCGGCAGAGAACGACCGTTCTCTGGCTCTGTGCCCGCCGGGCCGCCGCGGCGCAAGGTGATGGAGGTGGCCGCGCCGACGCGGCTCGCACCCCGTCTCCCCCACCACCCTGGGAGGCGGGGTGCGGTTCCCCCTTCGAAAAGGTGACCAGCATGCTGACCCGTACCCTCGCCATCGCAGCCGTGGCACTGACGGCGCTGCTCCCCGCCGCCGCCGCGGCCGCCGGCTCGGCCCCCGCCGGGGAGGACGTGTACCTCGTCGCCGGCTTACGGGGCGCGAACGAGGTGGGCGCGCCCGGCGACCCGGACGGCCTGTCCACGGTGGCGCTCAAGATCTCCGGCAACGAGGTGTCGTTCGCGATCCGGTGGGACAAGGTGGACGTGCCGAAGGCCGCGCATCTCCACCTCGGCGCCAGGGGCACGGACGGCGCGATCCAGCTCGACCTGATCGACGGCCGGCTGCCGAAGACCGCGCTGGGCGTGGCCGGGACGACCAAGGCCGACCCGGCCGTCGTCGCCGCGCTCGTGGCCGACCCGAGCGGCTTCTACGCCGACCTGCACAACGACGCGTTCGAGAACGGCGCCGTACGCGGGCAGTTCCACCGGCTCAACAGGAAGATCGACCTGCGCGGCGTGCTGCACGGCGCGGACCAGGCCACGATCTCCTCCGCGAACGACGGCTGGTGGCTGCGGCCCGCGAGCGCGGCGGCGATGGCCTACACCGCCACCTGGTCGGGCATCCTGCCGCCGGTCAGCGGCGGCATCGAGCGCGGCTCCGTGGCGGCCGAGCTGTTCGAGGACCCCGACGGCCTGCAGCCGAACCTGACCGGGATCGCCGGCGAGGCGCCCGTCGACCGGACGCTGCTGCGCGACATCCTGGCCGCGCCGCAGACCTTCGCGGGCGTCCTGCGCAGCCTCGAAGGCGGCGTCGTGAGCGAGCGGCTGTCGCCCAAGGCGCCCGTGCACCCGCGGGCGCTCACCGCGGACGTGCTGCTCGGGGCCCAGATCTACGCCTGCACCCAGCAGGGCGCGACGACGGCGTTCACCCAGTTCGACGTGTCCGCCCAGCTGCGCCGCGGCATCAGCCACAGCTTCGTCCAGCCCGTCGCGGGCCCGCCGCAGTGGGTCGCGCCCGACCACAGCGCCGTGCGCGGCACGGTCGTCACCAGGACGCCGAACGGCGCGGGCAACATCCCCGAGCTGGTGCTCGACGCCACCCAGGCGGGCGCCGGCACGGGCCTGCTCGCGCAGGCCACGCAGATCCTGCGCCTGAACACCAAGGGCGGCGTGGCTCCCGCGGGCGCCTGCACGCCGGGAGAGAAGGCGTCCGTGCGCTACGGCGCCGACTATCTCTTCCTTGGCTAGAGTGCTGGTTCGTGACTGAATCGCTGCTCGAAGCCTATGACCGGACCCGCCGGTGGATCCCAGCCCGGATCCCCGGCGGGCTCGTCTATGAGATGGACGGTCCCCTGCTGCGGATCACCGGCATGTTCCGCGGGTTCGTCGAGGGGCCGCCCGTGCTCCCGGCCGAAGAGCTCGACGACCTGATCACCGGCCAGTGCACCTACTTCGCGGGGCGCGGCGAGAGCTTCGAGTGGAAGACCCGCTCCCACGACCTGCCCGCCGACCTGCCCGAACGGCTCACCCGCTACGGGTTCGTCGCGGAGGAGCCCGAGACGGTCCTCGTCGGCCGGGCCGAGGAGCTCCTCGGCGAGTCGCCGCTTCCCCCAGGGGTGACGATCCGGCAGGTCACCGAGGAGAAGGACCTGCGCGCCATCGCCGCCATGGAGTCCGAGGTCTGGGGCGCGGACTGGAGCTGGCTGGGCGACGACCTGATCCGGCGCGTCGGCGACGACCCGGACGCCATCGCGGTCCTGGTCGCGGAGGCCGGCGGCCGGATCGTGTCGGCCGCCTGGCTCGTGCTCAAGCCCGGCACCGGCTTCGCCGGGCTGTGGGGCGGCTCGACGCTGCGGGAGTGGCGGGGGCGCGGCATCTACCGCGCCCTCGTGGCGCACCGGGCCCGGCTCGCCGTGGCGGCGGGCGTGGACTACCTCCAGGTGGACGCCTCGGAGGACAGCCGGCCGATACTCCAGCGGCTCGGCCTCCACGCGATCACCACGACCACGCCCTACATCTGGACCCCCTGACCGCCGTCAGAACGCCCGGCCCGCGTCAGGACGTCCGGCGCGCCGCGGGACGCCCGGCCCGCGTCAGGACGTCCGGCCGCCGTCGGACTCCTGGCCGCCGTCGCGGATGAACCCGTTGACGATCATCGGCAGCGACGCGTCCAGCCCGGCGACGTTGAGCACGCGCTCGTCCTTCGGATCGCCGATGGAGTACCCGGCCGCCGTCATCGCCGCGACCACCACGCCGGCCCGCGGGTTCAGCGCCTGCCGGTATCTCGCGAGCGCCTGGGCCGGATGCGACCGCCCGGCCCAGGTCTCGTTGTCGGTGAGGACCACGACGCCGTCCACCTCCATCCGCTCGCGAAGCGCCCAGGTGAACGGCAGCGACAGGTCGGTGCCACCGCCGGAGGGCTGCCAGGCGGCGATCTCACGCAGGTTCGTCCGGGGGGTCACCTTGGAGGCGTGCACGGCGGTGTCGACGTCGATGACGTGCACGCCGCCGCGCTCGATCCTGGCCAGCATGACCGCCATCGCGCACGCGAGCTCGTACACCGTGCCCAGGGGCGAGCCGCCCAGGCTGATCCCGGAGTAGCCCATGGACCCGGAGGAGTCGACGGCGACGAGCAGCCGCTTGCCGGTCGGCTCGACGTTCGCGAACGATCGCTCGTACGCCTCCTCCAGCGCGTCCCTGACCGCCGGGACCGGCTGCCACCTCTGGAGCTCGGCGCGCGGGTGCGGCTGGGCCCGGCCGGAGCCGTACACGCGCAGCGCGAGGAACACGTCCATCGGGTGGATCCGGGCCCTGGCCAGCGCGTCGCCGCTGGTCAGGCGGGCGACGGCGCGTCGCGTCGCGTCGCCGCCCGGCTTGAGCGCGCCGATGCGCGTCATCCGCGCCAGGTTGCGCAGCAGCGCCGTCATCCCGACGGTGTCGACGAGCACCTCCCAGACGGCCGGCTCGGACAGCAGCTCGTCGGGCAGGAACTCCCACGGCACGTTGCGCTCGCGCACCACCCGGACCGCCTCCGCGACGCCGGTGACGGCCTTCGCGGTCAGGAACCTGTCCACGGCGGGCAGCGCCTCGCGCGCCCGCTCGTCGGGAACGTTCCCGGCGATCCACCCGAACAGCACCTTCCGCTGCTCGCTGTCGGCGACGGGGTGCGCGATGCGCAGCACGTCGCGCAGGCTGAACGCCTCGCCCTGCGGCGTCCTGCGCTGCGCGGCCTTGCACGCCTTGAACGCCACGTCGTCCGGGCTCCCCTCCAGGAGCCACGACCCGAGCGCCGTACGCACCGACCGCCCGGTGACCGGCGAGGCACCGCCCCGGGTCGGCTTGCCGCCCAGGTTCTTGAAGTAGCCGAAGAACTGGGCGAGATGATCGGTGGTGCGCGCCACCTTCGGCAGGGCGAGCTTGGCCGCCTGGCGCGTCGCGGGGTCGCCCATGGCGTAGGCGGCGGCCAGCGCGAACAGGGCCGGGCGCGGCTTCGGCGCACGCGGCGGGCGCGCGGTGGAGACGGCCGTGAGCAGCTCGACCACGCGCGGGCCGTCCTCGGCGATCGCGTCGAACAGCACGCCGGTGTTCCGCTCGGTGAGCTGCCACTCATGCACGTAGTAGGTGCCGCCGCAGGTGCCGAGGATCAGGAAGTCCTCCAGCCTGGTCCACAGGTCCTTGGCGAAGACGAACCCGCCGCCGTCGTTGCGCACCTGCTCGGGACGTCCCGGCAGGCGAGCAGACTGCGGGGTGTTGAAGGCCGATACGGCCGCGAGCGGATCTCGGGACATGGGGACCTCCTTCGCCGAGGCTGGAGAACCGGCGGGCTTCGACCCGCGCCCTGCCAGGAACGGTACTCACAACGGCAGCGCAAGACATCTCAATATCGTCTCCGGCCACGGGCACCGGGTGCGTGGTGGCCTGCCGCCATCCGGGAGACTGGGTCCAGACATCTGCCACGGACAGGAGATCGACCCCATGGAACACCGCGTGTTGGGACGTACAGGACGCCAGGTCGGCGTCGTCGGCCTCGGCGCCTGGCAGCTCGGCGCCGACTGGGGCCAGGTGACGGTGGACGAGGCCGTCGCCACGCTGGAGGCGGCCGTGGACGCGGGCGTCACCTTCATCGACACCGCCGACGTCTACGGCGACGGGCGCAGCGAGCAGATCGTCGGCCGCTTCGCCAAGTCCCGCCCCGGGCTCACCGTGGCCACCAAGATGGGCCGCCGCCTGGAGCAGGTCCCGGCCAACTACGTCATGTCCAACTTCCGCGCCTGGAACGAGCGCTCGCGCCGCAACCTGGACGTCGACACCATCGACCTGGTCCAGCTCCACTGCCCGCCGACGCCCGTCTACTCGTCGGACGCGGTGTTCGACGCGCTGGACACGCTGGTGTCCGAGAAGAAGATCGCCGCGTACGGGGTCAGCGTGGAGACCTGCGGGGAGGCCCTGACCGCGATCGCCAGGCCCGGGGTGGCGAGCGTCCAGATCATCCTGAACGCCTTCCGCCTCAAGCCGCTGGAGCAGGTGCTGCCCGCCGCCAGGGCCGCCGGAGTGGGCATCATCGCGCGGGTCCCGCTGGCCAGCGGCCTGCTGTCGGGCCGCTACGACGAGCGCACCACGTTCGGGGCCGACGACCACCGCAACTACAACCGGCACGGGGAGGCGTTCGACGTCGGCGAGACGTTCTCGGGCGTCGACTTCGCCACCGGCCTGGAGGCGGTCCGCCGCCTGACTCCCCTGGTGCCCGCGGGGGCGACCATGGCCCAGTTCGCCCTGCGCTGGATCCTGGACCAGGAGGGGGTCTCGGTCGTCATCCCCGGCGCCCGCAACCCGGCCCAGGCGACCGCGAACGCCGCCGCCGCCGACCTGGCCCCGCTCGACGCCGGGACCCTGGAGGCGGTGCGGGCCACGTACGACGAGCTCATCCGCCCCCAGGTCCACGACCGCTGGTAGCGGCGCCAGGCCCCGGGCCCATTGACGAGGCCGCCCATCGCTTTTACCTTTAGGAAACTTTCCTAAGCATTCTCGCCCGCTCCACCTCTTCCCCAGGGAGCCTCCATGCACGCGAGAAGATGGGCGGCCGGCGCCGCGACGACCCTCCTGACCGCCACCGCTCTGGTGGCCGCCGCCCCCGGGGCGCTCGCCGCACCCACGGACTGCGGCTACCAGCTCGACACGCAGCAGCGCTGGGCCTCCAGCCTGTGCACCACCGGCACCGGCGAGCACCGGATCCGCGTCCTGCAGAAGCACTTCCTGCCAGAGGTGGGCCTGATCCCGATCGAGGGACCGTGGCAGCCGGCCGGCACCGTCTCCTTCACCAACATCACCCCGCACACCACGATCAGCGTCTGGGTGGAGACGCGCGGCTAGCTTTACAGACGCGCGACGGTCGCTCATGATGAGGCCACGCATCCCGGGCGGCATCCGGATGCGCTTCACAACGGGGTTTCCAGCACCATCCTCAACGGGGCGCTCGCCGTATCCCGGCGACCTTTCATATCAACCAGCACGGATTCCGGTTGACCATTCTTGAGGAGCAGCATGTTACGTGGCCTCGGGCGCGCTCGCGCAGCAACGTGCGCAGCCGCCACGATCCTTCTCGCGCTCACCGCCGTACCTGCGCACGCCGCGTCCCTCGCGACGGGCCGGGTCACGCTCTACTCCGACACCGCGTACTCCCGCACCACCAACTCGGCCACCTACGAGGCGTGCGACAACTTCATCGGCAGGGTCCCGGGGCAGCGGGTCGGCTCCTTCGACAACGCCCCGCTGCCGGGATGCCGGGTCGTGCTGCACTCCCTGGCCGGCGACTACTTGCTGTGCGCGGGGCGCGCCGTGGTCCCGCCCGCCTTCCGCCAGGTCATCCTCTACTCGATCGGCACCGGCAGCACCACGCCCTGCCCGGTCTGACCTCGCCGCACGTCGATCCGGCCGTGTCAGGACATGTCCCCCGGCACGGCCATCGACACAGCCATCGACACCTGGCCAGCATGATCGACTATGCGCAGTTCCCCGAGCTGACCGGCGTCTACCTTGAGGACAGTTACGTCCTCGCCATCACCGAGCGGCCGGGAGCGCTCACGTTCGCCCTGGAGGCCGTCCTCACTCCGGAGCACCCCTACCACCACCCCCCGCGCCCCGGCGAGCAGTACTGCTACGCCCGCGCCACGCTACTCACCTTCACCGACGTCACCGGCTTGGAGTGGATCAGGCGCTCCCCCCGCAGGTACGTGGACGCCGCCGGCCAGGAGGACCTGGGCAACATCGACAGCCTGACGCCCGAAAGAGGGGCGTACCACCTCGACGGCGACTGGGGCGAAGTCCGCGTCTTCACCGGCCGCCGCCCCCGCCTGGAGTACGCCTCCCCCCGCTGATCACCCGCCGGCCCGGCCGTCCCCCAGGCATGGGACGCAGGGCGCATTCAGTGACATTTGACCTTCCTTCCAGTTAAATGTCCGTTGATCAGGCAAAAGGCGGGAGCAGTGGATGAAGCACGCGGCTGGCCGGGTGGTCTCTCCCGTGCTGATCGGCCGTGCAGCCGAGCTGGAGCGGCTGGTCGCGGCGGCCGTGGCCGCGCCGTCGGTCACCGTGGTGGAGGGCGAGGCCGGAATCGGCAAGTCCCGTCTGGTCGCCGAGCTGGCGGCCCGCCCCGAGCTGGCCGGGCGGCGGTTGCTCAAGGGAGGCTGCGGCCAGGTCAGGGAGCCGTTCCCGCTGGGGCCGATCGTGGAGGCGTTACGCGGTCGCGCCGCCGATCTGAAGGACGCGACGTTGTCGCCGGTGGCGGGCTCGTTACGGGCCCTGCTGCCCGAGCTGGGCGCGGTGCTGCCCGAGCCGCTGCCACCTCTGGAGGATCGGGCAGCCGAGCGGCACCGGCTCTTCCGCGGGCTGGCCGACGTGCTCGCCGCGCTGGGACCGGCCGTCCTCGTGGTCGAGGATCTGCACTGGGGCGACGAGCAGACGGTCGAGTTCCTCGGCTACCTGGTGGGCGCGCTTCCCGACGCGCTGAGCGTGGTGCTCACCTACCGGGGTGAGGAGGCCGACGCCGCGCTCAGGGCGGTGACCGCGCGTCCGCCGGACCCGGTCGGCCGCGAGCATCTCGTGCTGCGGCCGCTGGACGTGGCGGCCACCCAGGCGCTGGCCTCGGCCATCCTCGACGCCGAGGAGGTGTCCGCCGAGTTCGCCACGCATCTGTGCGCCCGCTCCTCCGGGCTGCCGCTGGCGATCCAGGAGCTGCTGGCGTTGCTGCGCTCGCGGGGTGTGCTGATCAGGTGGGAGGGCGGCTGGGCCCGCCGCGCGCTGGACGAGCTGGACGTCCCCGCCGGAGTCCTGGCCTCGGTGCAGGAGCGGGTGGCCGGGCTGCCGGACCGGGCGCGGGCGGTGATCCAGGCGGCGGCCGTGCTCCAGCTCGCGGTGCCCGCCGCGCTGCTCGCCGAGGTCGCCGGCCTGCCCGACCTGGAAGGGCTGGACGCGGCGCTCGACTCGGGGCTGCTCACCGAGCGCGACGGGATGGTGGGCTTCCGCCACGTGCTCGCGGCGCAGGCCGTCTACGAGGGCCTGCCGCTGGGTCGCCGCCGGTCGCTGCACGCGGGCGCCGCGCAGGCGGTACGCGCGTTGCGCCCGGTGCCGCTAGGGCAGGTCGCGCACCATCTGCGGCACGCGGGCCGGCCGGCGGAGTGGGTGGCGGCCGCCGTCACGGCCGCCGAGCACGCGACCACGCTCGGCAACGACGCCGAGGCCGCGCGCCTGCTGGAGAACCTGCTCCGGCACGCCGACCTGGAGCCGGTGCGCCGGGCGGAGCTGACCATCCGCCTCGGCTGGGTGGCGCTCAACGTGCTGCGCGTCCCCGCGATCGGCGAGCTGCTCGCCGAGGCGATCCACCAGGACCTGCCCAGGCGGGTACGCGGCGAGCTACGCCTCCTGCTGGGCCTGAACATCGACGTGACCAGGGTCGACCAGCTACGGATCCGCCAGGTGTTCGTGGACGCGGTCGACGACCTGGAGGAGCTGCCCGAGTACGCGGCCTGGGCGATGGTGGGCCTGGGCGTCCCGACCATCACGGACCGCCCGCTTGACGAGCGGATGGCCTGGCTCGAACGCGCGCTGGACACCCTGCCGGCCGACGGCGACAAGGGCACCCGCCTGCTGGTGCTGGGCAAGATCGCGATGGTGTTCGCCGTGGTCGGCGACCCCCGCTGGAGCGAGCTGACCGACCGCATCGTGAAGGAGACGGGCGGCAGACCCGTCGGCCGGCAGGAAACCGTCGCCTACAAGTCCATCGGCGGCACGGCCATGCTGACCGGCCACCATCGGACCGCCCTGAGCCTGCTGGAGGCGGCACTCGACAGTGGCAGGAGCTCGCGCGCCTCACGGGCCGACGAGTTCCGGCTCAGGCTGGACGTCGCCATGGTGCGCTACCTCAGCGGCTCCTGGGACGCCCTGGCCCAGGAGATCGCCACCCTGCGCGACGAGTACGCCCGCAGACCGGCCGAGCGCATCCAGCTGAGCAGCGTCGCGGCCTGCCTGGCCGCCGCCCCCGGCCGGCTCGGCACCGCGCACGACCAGCTGCTCGACGTCATCCACGAGGCGCACGCCCGGGGGGACGGCGACATACTCCCCCTTCCCGTGACCATGCTGCTGCGGCTGGCCGCCGCCCGCGGCGCGGCCGAACCCGCGCTCGCGGAGACGGCGGGAGCGGTCACGACCTGGGAGGCCAAGGATCTCTGGCCGGTCGGCGTGCGGGCCGTCCCCGCGCTGGCCGAGGCCATGCTGGCCGCTGGACGGCCGGACGAGGCCGCCGAGCTGGCCGACCGGTACGAGGCCCGGCTGCGCGGGCTGGACGCGCCGCTGGCCGAACCGGCGCTGGCGCACGCCCGCGGGCTGATCGACCTGGCCGCCGGGCAGTGGGCGCGGGCGGCCGGCCGGTTCGCCGCCGCGGCCGCCGCCTACGGGCTGGTGCCGGCCGCGTACGAGGAGGCCCAGGCCACGGAGCACGCCGCGGCGTGCCTGTTCGAGCTCGGCGACCCCGCCGCCGAGAGCACGCTGGAACGGGCGATCACCGCGTACACGCGGCTGGACGCCCGCTGGGACCTGGACCGGGCCACCCGGCTGGGCCGCCGCTGGGGCCTGCGGCCCGTCGCCCGGGTACGTCCCGCCGAGAGCGGCGAGGAGCACCTGACGGGCCTGTCGGCCAGGCAGGTCCAGGTCGCCCGGCTGGCCGCGGCCGGGCTGACCAACCAGGAGATCGCCCGGCAGATGTTCCTGTCGCCGAAGACCGTCGACAAGCACCTCGGGATGGCCATGCGCAAGCTCGGGGCCCGCTCGCGCACCGAGCTGGCCCACCATCTGACGGATCGCCTGGCGGACCGTACGGACACCTGACCCCGCGGCTCACGACCCGCTCATGACCCGCTCATGACCGCAGGCGCAACCGGCGCCGGACCCCATGACCGCGGCCGGGAAATGGGGTGTTCACCCCAGCCCCGCCCCATACCCCGGTCACCGCTCTCGCGGCGACCCTTGATCCATGCCCGAGAACGAGCCCGTGCGCCACGATCGCGTACCCGGCGCAGCGCCGGACGAGGAGCCGGTCGAGGAGCCGGCGGAGGAGCCCGCGGACGCTCCGGCGCCGTCCGGAGATCCCGACGCGGAGGCGCCTCGCCCTCCCGAAGGCTTCGAGCCGATCTGACCCCCCACATCGAAAGGCGAAGCACCTCATGACGTTGCAAGGATTACTGCCCGGGGCGGGCGCATGAGCCGGCTGCGGCGCGGCTCGGCCGCGCTCACCTCGGCGTTCGCGCTGGTCGCCGGCACGCTGGCACAGCCCGTCGCGGCGCAGGCCCAGCAGGAGCCGCCCGCGAAGAGCGAAGCGGCGCAGCCGTTCGCGCTCGAAGGGCTGGGCAAGGGGCCGCACAGCATCACGTTGATCACCGGTGACAAGGTCAAGCTGACCGACGCGGGCGGCGGCCGCTTCGCCGTCCGGAGCGAGGGCAGCGTCCGGCCGGACGGCAGGGTGGCCTCGCTGTTCGTCCAGTCGAGCCCGAAGGGCGTCTACGCCCTGCCCGACGACGCGCTCTCCGCCGTCCAGGCCGGGCGGCTGGACCGGGAGCTGTTCAACGTCAAGTACCTGGCCGAGAACGGCTACACCGACGAGCTGACCAAGCAGTTGCCGGTCATCGTGCAGTATCCGGAGGGCGAGGCCGCGGCCAAGGTCAAGAGCGCGGCCGGCGCCATCCCCGCCAGCGCCCCCACCACGACGCTGGAGAGCATCAACGCCGCCGCCCTCGACGTCACCAAGGCCGAGGCGGGCGCCTTCTGGGCCGCGGTCCGCGCCGAGGACGCCTCGGCCAGGAGCGCGCTGCGCGGCGGGATCTCGAAGGTGTGGCTCGATCGCAAGGTCAAGGCGGACCTGGCGGAGAGCGTGCCGATGATCGGCGCCCCGCACGCCTGGGCCGCCGGCCACGACGGCGCGGGCGTGAAGGTCGCGGTGCTGGACACCGGCGTCGACGCCGGGCACCCCGACCTCGCCGGGAAGATCGCCGACTCCCGCTCGTTCATCCCCGGCGAGGAGGTCCGGGACGGTCACGGGCACGGCACCCACGTGGCCTCCACCATCGCCGGCAGCGGGGCCGCCTCCGGCGGCAGGAACAAGGGCGTGGCACCGGGCGCCCAGCTGCTGGTCGGCAAGGTGCTCAGCAACACCGGCTCGGGCGACGAGTCCGGCATCATCGAGGCGATGGAATGGGCGACCGCCGGCGGCGCCAAGGTCGTCAGCATGAGCCTCGGCGCGAACGCCACCGACGGCACCGACCCGATGAGCCAGGCGGTCAACGACCTCACCGCCTCCACCGGCGCGCTGTTCGTGATCGCCGCCGGCAACGTCGGCACCCCGGAGTCGGTCTCCACCCCCGGTACGGCCGACGCGGCGCTGACCGTCGCCGCCGTCGACAAGAGCGACGGGCGCGCGAGCTTCTCCAGCATGGGACCCCGTCTCGACGGCGCGCTCAAGCCGGACATCGCCGCGCCCGGCGTGGACATCGCGGCGGCGCGCGCGGCGGGCACCGTGATGGGGACGCCGGTCGACGACCGCTACACCAAGGCGTCCGGCACCTCGATGGCCACCCCGCACGTCGCGGGGGCCGCGGCGATCATGGCGCAGGTGCATCCCGACTGGACGGCCGGGCAGCTGAAGTCCGCGCTGATGTCGACCGCCAAGGACGTCGGCGAGCACGTCTACCAGCAGGGCGCGGGCCGGCTGGACCTGGCCCGCGCGCACGACGCGCAGGTCTTCTCCTCGACCGCCAACATCGACTTCGGCCGGCTGGACGACACCGGCAAGCCGCAGACGCGGGAGATCGGCTACACCAACCTCGGCGACCAGCCGGTCACCCTCACCCTGAAGGCCGTCCTGGCCGCCTCCGGCGGGGACGCCCTCGCGGACCGGCTGAGCACGGCCGACACGACGCTCACCGTGCCGGCGAAGGGCACCGCCGCCACGACCGTCACGCTGGTCACCGAAGGTCTGGCGCTCGGGACGTACAGCGGCGCCGTGACGGCGCAGGCGGGCGACGTCTCGCTGACCACGCCGGTGGGCGTCGTACGCGAGGCTCCGACCTTCGAGCTCACCATCCGCACCCTGGACCGGGACGGCAAGCCCCGCAGCCCGTGGGCCATGGACGTCATCGACGTCGAAGGCAACAAGGGCCTGATGCCCGGCCCGCACTGGATCACCGAGGAGGGCACCGTCGTCACCCGGGTCCCGTCGGGGACCATCAGCCTGCTGCAGGTGATGGACTGGGTGGACGGCGACAGCCGGGCGAACCGGGCCTGGCTGTTCGAGCCCGAGCTCGCCATCACCGGCGACACCGAGATCACGCTGGACGCCCGGCGGACCACGCAGGTGCGCTTCGATACCCCGCAGCCGGCCGAGCCGCTGAACAACACCTACACCGCCCAGTACCAGCGCACCGTCGCCAACGGCAAGGTCTACGCCGCCGGGCTGGAGCAGCCCGTGCCCATCGGCACGTGGGGCAAGCTGTGGGTGACGCCCACCAAGAAGGTCACCAAGGGCGCCTTCCGCTTCTCCACCTTCTGGACGCTCGGGCAGTCGGAGATCGCCATGAGCGTACGCCGCCCGGACAAGCTGAAGCTGAACCCGGCCGCCAACGTGCACTGGTTCGGCGAGGTCAACCACCACCCCGAATGGACCCCGTTCAAGGGCACGCAGGATCTGCAGGTCGTCGACGTCGGGCTGGGCACGCCCGAGGAGATCGCCGGCCGGGACCTGCGCGGCAAGCTCGTCCTGATGGCCGCGGAGCACGCCCAGGACATGCTGGGCAACCCGATCTGCGGCGCCCAGATCGAGCGCATCGGCCCGGTCAGGGACGCGGGAGCCGCCGGCATCGCGATCTTCCCGGTGGAGGGTTCCGGCTGCCCCGTCCCGCTGGGCATCGCGCAGAAGCCGTTCAGCGGCCCGGAGAAGCCCATCGGGATCGCCCTCGCGCACCTGTCGTCGAAGGAAGGGATGGCGCTGCGCAAGCAGCTCACCCGTGACCAGGTCACCATCCGCGTGACGGGGACGCCGGAGACCCCCTACATGTACGTGTTCACGCCCTACTACGAGGGGCGGATCCCGGACTCGCTGCACGTCTCGCTGCGCAAGCGGGACCTGGCCCAGGTGGACATGGACGTCCACTCCGCCGGGCCGAAGAGCCTGCACGACTTCCGCTACGTCTACAAGCAGGACGACGCGGTGCGCTGGTCCACCTCCCCCGCGGACGCGGACACCTCCATCGTCGCGCCGAAGTCACGTACGGACTGGGTCTGGCCCACCGACCGGACCATCGTCCACAACCGCGGCATCGAGGCGCTCGGACAGCCGGAGTACAGCAGGTACCGGGTCGACGTCTACGAGCGCCCCGGCCGGGTCCGGCAGCAGTGGAGGGCCACGCCCAGCACCCCGGGCGCGGCGACGGTGCCGGACGCCGTGACCGCTCTCGCCGACCCGGACGGCGGAGTCCTGGAGCAGCAGGGCCTGGGCGTCTACTGCGCGATCTGCGTGCAGGGCGACCAGCTCTGGACCGACTTCTCCGTCGTGGCCGGCGTCGGGGAGAACCGTGACGACAGCACCGCGTTCTGGTCGCTGACCGAGCCGTTCACCCCGGCGTACGAGCAGCACCTGTACCGCGACGGGACCGAGCTCCCGGTGGTCGGAGGGGACCCGTTCCCCAAGACCCCGCGTTACACGCTGCCCTCCGCCACCGGCACCTATCGGCTGACCGCGAAGAACGCCGACAACGACGTCGAGTGGACCTTCACCGCGCCGGCCGGCGACGCGCAGGGCCAGCGGGGCATCTACTGCAACTCGTGGTTCCTCCAGGGGTACGGCGAGCACTGCAAGCCGGTCCCGGCCGTGTTCGTCAGCTACGACCTCGGCAGCAGCCTGGCGATGGACAACACCGTCGCGGCCGGGCGCGGCCACACCTTCCAGGTGGAGCCGTACCACTCGCCGTCGGCGACCAGGATGCCGAAGATCGCCGGGCTGAAGCTGTGGTCCAGCACGGACGACGGCGCCACCTGGCAGCCGGTCACGCTCAAGCGCGGCGCGGACGGCGTCTACACCGCCAGCACGAGGTATCCGGCCATGAAGGACACCAAGGGCACGGTGAGTCTCAAGGCCGAGGCCTGGGACGCGTCGGGCAACCGGCTCAAGATGACCAACCTCCGGGCGTTCGCCCTCCGGGCGCGCTGACACCCGCATGACCCGCCGGCCCGGTCCTCCCGCGAGGACCGGGCCGGCGGCGTTCACCGGTCACACGAGCGCGCGCAGGATGGCGTAGCAGACGGCGAAGACGACGACGCCGAGGACCAGGCTGCCGATCGCGTTCACGGCGGCCTTGCCGTACGAGCCGTCCTGGATCAGGTGGACGGTGTCGAGCTCGAAGGTGCTGAACGTGGTCAGCGCGCCGCAGAAGCCGGTGCCGAGCAGCGCCTCCACCTCGGTGCCCGTGCCGGCCCCGTGCAGCGCGCCGAGCAGGCCCGCGCCCAGCAGGTTGACCGCGAGCGTCCCCCAGGGGAAGGCCGTGCCGGCCCGCTGCTTGACGTAGCGGTCGAGGGCGTAGCGGCACATGGCCCCGAACGCGCCGCCGATGAGCACCATCAGGATCGCCATGTCAGGCCCCTCCGTCACGGTGCGGGATGCGCCGGCCGGCCATCAGCCCGACGGCGACGGCGATCCAGCCGATCACCACGCTGGCGAGCGCGTAGCCGACGCCCAGCCCCCATCTGCCCGCGCCGCCCAGCTGGTAGATCCCGTCGATGAGATGCGAGAACGTGGTGAAGCCGCCCAGGTAACCGGTCACGGCGAACGGGCGCACGAACGGGCGCGGCCGCGCCGTCAGCAGGTACGCCGTCAGCAGGCCCATGAGCAGGCAGCCGAGCATGTTCACGGTGAACGTGCCCCAGGGAAAGCCCACCGGCGAGGCCGGGATCGCCTCGGTCAGCAGGTAACGCGCGAGCGCGCCGACGGCGCCTCCGACGGCGATGTCCAGGAACACCCCCGGCTGCCACTTCGGCGGGCCGTGCGGATGCAGCGCGGCGGCCTCGGCGCGCTCCCTTCGCCCCAGGTGGTCGGCGTTCTCCATCAAAGTCTCCTTCTCGCGGGTCGGACGCGGCGCTCAGACATCGAGCTCACACATCGCGGGTCAGACGCGGCGCTCCGGCGCGGGCACGCCGATGAGCAGCCTGCGGACGACGTCCCAGGTCAGGTGCATGGCGGCCGTGACCTCGGGCGAGCGGTCGCCGAGGATCCTGGCCCAGGCCCCCCGCTCCCCGGGCAGCACGCCGGCGCCGGCCCGCAGCCCGGTCCCCGTGAGCGCGTCGTGCATGGCGCCGGCGAGCTCCTGCGCGGGCCTGGCGCCGGTGACGACGTAGAGCGAGGCCACGACGCCGAACCCGGCCAGCACGGCCGGGCCGGTGACCGGGCGCTCGGGCGGCGCCAGGCGCATCGGGTCGCAGCAGATCAGCTGCCCGTCGGTGCCGCGTACCTCCAGGTCGCTGCAGTAGGCGTCGTAGGCGTGCAGCTCGCCGCGCGCCAGCCGGCCGCCCATCACGGTCTCCCCCAGCACGACGGTCGCCTCCGGATCCACGGTGACGCCGATCCGCTGGTAGTAGCGCGAGTTCACGTACGGGATCGTGTGCCCGGGCAGGTACTCCAGGTAGGCGCCCCGGCCCACGCTGAAGTTCACGAGCTGGGAGGCGTAGTCCTGCTCCATGCGGTAGACCCGCGTGGCGGCGGGCGTCGACAGGTGGACCGACGAGCCCGCGCCGCAGGTCACGTCGATGCGGTACCGGTCGCCCTGCACGACGCCGCCGCTGGAGGACAGGAACATGACGGACGGCATGTCCGGCCGCCCGGGATCGCCGTACAGGGTGCGCGTGATGTGCAGCGGCGCCTTCTGGTAGTGGGCGGTCAGCTCGGTCCGGCCGCCGATCCGCTCGAAGGCCAGGTCGAGGACGCCGACCTTGCCGGGGCTGCCGACCGGGAGCATGTCCACGGCGGAGGCGTACCGGGCGATCTGGCTGGGCAGCCACTCCGCGGTGTACCTGGCCGGCGACAGCGGATCAGGCGAATCGTCCACCCGCTCCCCTATCTCTGCGAGATCCATTCCGCCCCCTGATGCGCCTCGATGAAGTCGGCCACCTCGGCGACCCCGGTCCCGGTCAGGCAGTCGGTGAGGATGACGGGCCCGTCGCCGCGCACCATGTGGGCGTCGCGTTCCATGACCGCCAGGTCGGTGCGCACGTACGGGGCGATGTCGATCTTGTTGATGACCAGCAGGTCCGAGTCCGTCGTGCCGGGACCGCGCTTGCGCGGCATCTTCTCGCCCTCGGCGGTGTCCAGGACGAACACGTACAGGTCGGCCAGCACCGGGCTGAACGTCAGCGTCAGATTGTCCCCGCCGCTCTCGAAGAGCAGCAGGTCGATGTCGGGGAAGCGGTCGAGCAGCTCGGCCGCCGCCGCGAGGTTCATCGTCGGGTCGTCGCGCACCGCCGTGTGCGGGCACGCCCCGGTCTCGACGCCGACCACCTTGTCCGGATCCAGGACGCCGGCCAGCGTGCGGCGCACGTGGTCGGCGTCCTCCTGGGTGTAGATGTCGTTGGTGATGACACCCGGGCTGCGCCCGCGCCGGACGAGGATGGGGACGAGCGCTTCGATGAGTGCGGTCTTGCCGGACCCGACGGGCCCGCCGATGCCGACCTTGAACACCTTCTCCAGCTCCATGGCGATCCCTTCAGGTGGTGAACAGACGGGCCGGCGCCCGCTCGTGGCCGGCGGCGACGGTGTCCGCGACGGGCACGCAGCCGTGCACGTCGCGCGGGTCGCCGGCGTCGAGCGCCGCCCGGGCGACCCGCGCGAGGACGGGGCGGGCCGCGCGCAGGATCGCCTGCGCGCTGCGGAAGTCCGTACGGCCCAGCCGCACGGCCGCGGCCACGAAGCTCGCGGCGAACGCGTACAGGTCGCCGGCCACCGCGTTCGTCACCGGCACCCCGCCGCCCGCGTGGACCACCCCGATGACGACCGCGTGGTTGCCGGGCGTGACCTTCCGCGCGACCAGCTCGGCGAGCCGGGCGGCGCTCGCCGAGCCGAGGGCCGGTACGGCCGTGGCCAGCACCTGCCCGCCCGTCCGCACCGAGGCCGCGCGCTGCTCGCGGACGAGCTTGATCGCGTGCAGGCGGCGGTCCACCTCCACCACCCGGTCCCAGTCGCCGGCCACGACCGCGCGGTGCGCGAGCACCAGGGCCGTGGCGTCGCCCGGGCCCACCGAGCTCTCCAGCAGATCCGCCAGCAGGACGTCCAGCTCGCCGGATGCGATCCGCCGCTCCTGGACGTAGCCCTCCAGGCCGTGCGACATCGTGTACAGCCCGCTGGGAAAGCCCGAGTCAGTCAGCTGGAACTGGGCGAACAGCGACTCCAGGCCGGCTCCCGGCGGGCTCATGCGATGAAGTACAGCCGGTTGAGCGGGAGCTTGCGGGCCGGCTCGATGGTCATCAGCTCGCCGTTCAGGGTGACCTTGTAGGTCTCCGGGTCGACCCGGATGTCGCCGAGCGTCGAGTTGTAGAGCATGTGCCGCTTGTCGACCGTACGGCACTGGCGCACGGGCTTGATGATCCGTTCCAGGCCGAGCCGCTCGGGCACGCCGTGCTGGATCGCCGCGTCCGACATGAAGGTGACGCAGGTCTTCTGCAGCGCCCGGCCGAAGCCGCCGTACATGGGCCGGTAGTAGACCGGCTGCGGCGTGGGCAGGGAGGCGTTCGGATCGCCCATCTCCGCCCAGCTGATCAGCCCGCCCTTGACGACCATGAACGGCTTCGCGGCGAACGAGTGGACGGGCCACAGGACGATGTCCGCCAGCTTGCCGTCCTCCAGCGAGCCGATCGTGTCCGCCATCCCGCTGGCCCTGGCCGGGTTGATGGTGAGCTTGGACAGGAAGCGCAGCACCCGGAAGTTGTCGTTGCGGGCGGAGTCCTCCGGCAGCGGGCCCCGCTTGTCCTTGCAGTGGTGGGCGATCTGGAAGGCCCGGGTGACGGACTCGCCGACCCGGCCCATGGCCTGGGAGTCGGATCCGATGATGCTGATCACGCCCAGGTCGTGCAGCACCGTCTCCGCCGCGATGGTCTCGGCGCGGACCCGGCTCTCGGCGAAGGCGATGTCCTCGGGGACGTCGTAGCTGAGGTGGTGGCAGACCATCGTCATGTCCAGCAGCTCGTCCACCGAGTTGGCGGTGTAGGGCAGCGTCGGGTTGGTGGAGGCGGGCAGCACGTTGGGTTCGCCGGTCACCCGCAGGATGTCCGGCGCGTGGCCGCCGCCGGCGCCTTCGGAGTGGTAGGTGTGGATCGCCCGCCCGTTGATCGCGCTGATGGTGTCCTCGACGAACCCCGCCTCGTTCAGCGTGTCGGTGTGGATGGTGATCTGGATGTCGTAGTGGTCGGCCACGGACAACGCGCAGTCGATGACCGCGGGCGTCGAGCCCCAGTCCTCGTGCACCTTCAGGCCGCAGGCGCCCGCGCGGATCTGCTCCTCCAGCGGCTGCGGCAGGCTGTTGTTGCCCTTGCCGTAGACCCCGATGTTGATCGGGATGCCCTCGTACGCCTGGAGGATGCGGCCGATGTTCCACGGGCCGGGCGAGCAGGTCGTGCCCCGGGTGCCGTCGGCGGGCCCGGTGCCGCCGCCGACCAGCGTGGTGATCCCGTTGCTGAGCGCGTGCTGGGCCTGCTGCGGGGCGATGAAGTGGACGTGGGTGTCGATGGCCCCCGCCGTGGCGATGAGGTTCTCGCCGGAGATCACCTCGGTGCCGGCGCCGACGATCAGCCGCCGGTCCACGCCGTTCTGCGTGTGCGGGTTGCCGGCCTTGCCGACGCCCGCGATCCTGCCGTCCTTGATCCCGATGTCGGCCTTGACGATGCCGAGCATCGGATCGATGATCACGGCGTTGGTGATCACGGTGTCGAGGGCGACCGTGGCGTTCTGCGAGGCCGGATCGGCCGCCATGCCGTCGCGGGCGGTCTTGCCGCCGCCGTACTGGACCTCGTCGCCGTAGTGCCCCTCGGTGTAGTCCTTCTCCACCTCGACGACGAGATTGGTGTCGCCCAGCCGGATCCGGTCGCCCACGGTGGGGCCGTACATGCTCGCGTACCGCTTGCGGTCGATGCTGGTCATCGAGGTCAGCCCTTCTTGCCCGTACGAGGTGCGCGCTTCGGCTTGGCGGCGGCCTTCTCCGGCGTCTCCGACTTATCTGGCTTTTCCTGTTTTTTCGGCTTTTCTGGCTTTTCCGGCTGCTTCTCTGGCTGCTTTCCCGGGGCGGCGGGCTCGTCGCGGTAACCGCGGGCGCGCATCTTCGCGAGAGCCTCCCGCCGCGCCTCCCGCGCGCGGACGCTGCCGTCGAGCAACCCGCCGAACCCGACGATTCTCAGACCGCCGCCGTATTCCACCAGTTGCACGTCCTTGGTGTCGCCGGGCTCGAATCGCACGGCCGTTCCCGCCGGAATGTCGAGACGCATCCCGAAAGCCTGCTCCCGGTCGAATCCCAGCGCTCGGTTGGTCTCGAAGAAATGGAAATGCGAGCCCACCTGAATTGCCCGGTCACCGGTGTTGCGCACGGTCAGCGTCACTCTTCGCTGCCCCGCGTTGAGCTCAAGCTGTCCTTCTCCATAGATGTAGACATCGTCATCCGACATGGAACGCCGCCCTTTCCAGGGAATCGTGGTCGTGGTGATGGTGGTGGTGCGCGGCCGCGTGACCGGTGAGACCGTCGTCGGCGTCGAGGCGCCACCGGCGTTCCGCCGTCGCCACCCGGTCCCTGATCAGCGCTCTGAGCGCGGCCGGGCCGAGCAGCGGCCCCGCGGTCCGCGCGCCGTCGAGCACCGGCGCGGCCTCGAACGAGGCGGGCACGAGCAGCACGTCCGTGGCGCCGAGCCGGTGGCAGCGGTCGAGCCCGTCGGGCGCGTCCGGCCGGCCGCCGGTCAGCGCCACCTCCACCCAGCGGACCGGCAGGTTCTGCCACACCAGGCGGGCGACCTTGAACAGCTCCGCGTCCTCCTCCGGCCCGGCGGCCGGGGCCACCAGCAGCACGGCCTGCGGCGGCGGCCCCGAGCGCAGGACCCGGGCGATCGCCGCCTTGATCCAGCCCACCAGGTGCCGCACCGAGCCCAGCGGTTCCGCGAGCAGCAGGTCTCCGGGCGTCCGGTCGCGTGCCGCCCAGGTCAGGGTCTGCGCGGCCGAGACGATCAGGCCGGGGTCGCGGCCCAGCGTCATCGGCACGACCACGGCGCGGTCGCGGCCGCGGACGGCCGCGGGCAGGTCGCGGCCGGCGACGTAAGCCCCGGTTCCCGGCCCGAGCAGGTCGCGCGAGACCGGCCCGCCGCGGCTCTCGTGCCCGGTGGCCAGCAGGACGTCGCGGGGCCGCATCGTCACTTACCGCCGATGGGATCGTGGCAGGAGACCAGCTTGGTGCCGTCGTCGAAGGACGCCTCCACCTGCATCAGCTTGAGCATCCCGCGCACGCCGGGCAGCACGTCGTCCGGGCCGAGGATCTGCTTGCCCAGCTCCATGCACTCGGCCACGGTCTTGCCGTCGCGAGCCGCCTCCACGATGGCGGAGCTGATCAGGGCCACGGACTCGCCGTAGTTGAGCTTCAGCCCGCGCTTCCTGCGCTTGTCCGCCAGCTCCGCGACGACGAAGATGAGCAGCTTGTCGATCTCTCGCGGTGTGAGATTCATTCAGGTCCCCTCTTTCCCTTTCCGGCGCCTCAGGTGGCGGTCCGGTGGATCTTGGCGAGCATCGGCACGGCGGCCAGGAAGACCCAGGTGACCAGCACGAACGGCCAGGTGAGCGTGTGGCCGCCGACCACGGCGAACAGGTTGCCGATCCCGGCGGTCAGCGCGGCGGCCGAGGCCGCGCCGATCGCCGCGTAGACGGCTCCGGCCGGGGTCAGCACCACGAACGTGCCGGCCAGCGCGATCCCGGTGAGCACCGAGTTGTAGCCGTACAGGCCGGCTCCGAGGTCGGCCGCCTGCGCGCCGAACGACCAGCCCACCAGCAGGCCGAGCAGGCTGGCCAGGAACGCGGCCAGCCCGATCCGCCAGCCGGCGATCAGCAGCCCCACCAGGAAGATCACGCCGACGTACCACTTGTCCTGGAAGAACACCTGGCCGATGCCGTTGAAGGTGCCCTGCCAGAAGTCGGTCCAGCTCATCGCGATGCCCGGACGGGCGGCGGAAGGCGCGCTGGTGTTGACGTGCCCGGCCCAGACCCGCTCGAACGACGGCCCGCCGATCACCATGACCGTGGTGATCACGCAGAACGGCGCGGTGAACGTCGGCAGGTTGTAGGGCGTGAGCACCGTGTTCATGGCCGAGGTGAGCACGCTCCCGGCGATCGCGCCCCCGATGACCAGGAAGACGGTCATCCAGCCGACGCCGAGATAGAGCACGAGGCTGACGCCGATCAGCGTCCCGCAGAAGCCTTCGAGGCCCATGGAGACCCGTTCCCACGTGACGCCCAGCAAGTAGGCGGTCGCGGTGGCGACCACCGTGCCCAGCAGCCCGAAGACGCCGAACTGCCACCCCCCGGCGAACAGCGCGACGAGGAACACCAGGCCGACCCAGTAGCTGGGCTGGAAATCGACCTGCGCGACGCCGCGCGGAACGGTCAGCAGGGCGTCGAGCGGCCGGTAGCGCGCCGAGCCGGCCTTGCCTGGTGCGCCGTCCGGCTGCGGCGACGAGCTGGCCATGAGGCACCAGGCCTCCGTTCTCTCCGGGAAAAGCATGACTTGCGGGCGTCGGACCGTTATTTCCCCACCACGACATCCCGGGAAAAATGGCGACACGCCAACGATGGGCAAAGAAGCGAAACTCCGCGTTTGCGTCCCCGGCCGCACGGCGAGGACAGCGGGCAGGGCTTCGTGAAATGCCCGGGGACGAAAACCCGCGGCGCGGCTCTTATCGAGGGGAAGACAATGCCGAGCGGTCTGAACACCGGCGATTCGGCCTGGATGTTGGTCAGCACCGCGATGGTGCTTCTCATGACTCCCGGGCTCGCCTTTTTCTACGGCGGCATGGTCCGCTCCAAGAATATGCTGACGATGCTCTACATGAGCTATATCTGCATCAGCCTGGTGACGGTCGTGTGGTTCGCCTACGGCTACGGGCTCACCTTCGGCAAGGACGTCGGCGGCGCGGGGCTCATCGGCTGGGCCAATTTCCCCGGCATGGCGCCCACCGAGGTGATCGGGCGGATCCCCACCTACGTCTACGCCGCCTTCCAGGCGACCTTCGCCATCATCACGGTCGCGCTCATCAGCGGCTCGATCGCCGGACGCGCCCGCTTCGGCCCCTGGATGGCCTTCGCCGTCGTCTGGATCACCCTGGTCTACGCGCCGATCGCCCACTGGGTCTTCGCGCCGTCCGGGTGGCTCAGCCGGTGGGGCGTGATGGACTTCGCCGGCGGCCTGGTCGTCGAGCTGAACTCAGGCGTCGCCGGGCTGGCCATGGCGCTCGTGCTGGGCCGCGGCATCGGCTTCCGCCGCCAGTCGGGACCGAAACCGGGCAACGTCTCCTACGTCCTGCTCGGCCTCGGCCTGCTGTGGTTCGGCTGGTTCGGGTTCAACGCCGGCTCGGCGCTGACGGATGGCGCGCTGGCCGCCAGGGCCTTCGTCAGCACCATGATCGCCGGCTGCTCCGCGATGCTGGCCTGGCGGCTGCTGGAATGGATCCGCTTCCGGCACCTGACCAGGATGGGCTCGGCCAGCGGCGCCCTCAGCGGGCTGGTGGCCATCACCCCCGCCTGCGCCTTCGTGGACTCCATCGGCGCCTTCTTCATCGGGATCCTCGCCGCCATCGCGTGCACGTACGCGGTGGAGATGAAGTTCGTCATCGGCTACGACGACACCCTGGACGTCACCGGCATCCACGGCGTGGGCGGGATCGTCGGGCTCCTGTCGCTCGGCTTCTTCGCCACGGGCCAGCTGCGCGGCGCTCCCGGGCTGTTCCACGGCGGCTCGATCGCGGTGCTCGGCAAGCAGGCGGCCGCCATCGTGATCGTCGGGCTCTTCACCTTCATCCTCACGTACCTCATCGGGTTCGTCATCGACAGGCTCTTCCGCATGCGCATGACGGCCGAGGAGCAGGAGCGGGGATCGGACCAGGCCTTTGCGGACGGCTGATCCGGGCCCCCGCCGGGACCGGGCCGGCCTACGGGCGGACCGGGCGGTCGCCGGCGGCACCCTGTCCGGCGAGCGCGCGCCGAGGATCCAGCTCCGCCACGGCGAGGGCGACAAGCACCACCTGACCAGCCTGCAAGGACTGGTGGCGCTGTCCCTCGACGCGCTCAGCTCCGTCGCCTACGGGCCCGAGGCGATCGCGCTCGTCCTGGTCGCAGCCGGGAGCGCCGCGGTCGGCCACACCCTCCCGATCACGCTCGCCATCGCCGGGCTGCTCATCCTGCTGGTGGCCTCCTACTGCCAGGTGATCGCCGCCTATCCGGACGGCGGCGGCTCCTACGCCGTGGCCAAGCAGAACCTCGGCGCCAAGGTCAGCCTCCTCGCCGCCGCCGCGCTCATCGTCGACTACGTGCTCACCGTGGCGGTCAGCCTCGCGGCGGGCGCCGCGAGCCTGGCCTCCGCCTTTCCCGTCCTCGGCCCGCACCTCCTGGAGACCTGCCTGGTCGGGCTGGCCGTGCTCACCGCGCTCAACCTGTACGGCATCGCCGACAGCGCGCGGGTGCTGGCGTTGCCGACCCTGCTGTTCATCCTGAGCATCCTCGGCATCATCGTCGCCGGGCTGGCCCGCGCCCACCCGGCGGCGGTGGTCGGCACGCCCGCGCCCCTGCCCGGCTACGAGGCGCTCAGCGTGCTGCTGATACTCAAGGCGTTCTCCTCCGGCTGCTCGGCGCTGACCGGGGTGGAGGCCATCGCCAATGGCGTGCCGATGTTCCGCGAGCCGAGAGTCCGCCGGGCCCAGCGGACGGAGCTGATGCTGGGCATCCTGCTGGGGACGATGCTGGTGGGGATGGCCCTGCTCATCCGGCGCGACCAGGTGGTCCCGCGGGCGGACGTCACCATCCTCGCCCAGCTCACCGCCGGCGCCTACGGCACGGGCTGGCTCTACTACGCGGCCAACATCATCGTCACCCTCGCGCTCGGGCTGGCCGCGAACACCAGCTTCGGCGGCCTGCCGGTCCTGATGAGCCTGCTGGCCAAGGACCACCGGCTGCCCCACCTGTTCGCGCTGCGCTCCGAGCGGCCCGTCCACCGCTACGGCGTCGTCGCCGTGGCCGTCCTGGCCGCCGTGCTCCTGATCGCGGTCGACGCGCAGACCCATCGGCTGATCCCCCTGTTCGCCATCGGGGTGTTCACCGGCTTCACCATCAGCCAGACCGGGCTCGTCCGTCATTGGGCCGGGCTGCGCCCGCCGAAGTGGGCGGGAAAGGCGCTGCTGAACGGCGTCGGCGCCGTGGCCACCGTCGTGGCCACGATCGTGCTGCTCACCACGAAGTTCACCGAGGGCGCCTGGGTGGTGCTCGTGGCCGTTCCCCTGCTGGTCCTGCTGTTCACCTGGGTGGAGCGCTACTACACCAAGGTCGGCGTCGCGCTGGAGCTCGGGCGGCCCCAGCCCACGCCGCACGGCCCGGATCCGGCCACGCGGCTGGTCATCGTCCCGCTCAGCCCGACCTCCGCGATCAGCGCCATCTCCGAACGGGCGATCAGCACGGCGCTGGCCTTCGGCGGCGAGGTCGTCGCGATCGTCGTGTCCGATGCCCCCGAGACGCTCGACGACCTGTGCGCCAAGTGGGACCGGTGGAATCCCGGGGCCCGGCTGAAGGTGCTGAACAGCCCCCACCACACCGTGGTCCGCCCGGTCGTCGAGTACGTCCAGCGCCAGGAGAGTAACGGCAGATGGATCGCGGTGGTCATCCCCGGCATCCAGCCGCCCAATCCCCGTTACCGGCTCCTGCACACCCAGCGGGACCTGCTCCTGGCCGCCGCCCTCCAGGATCACACGGAGGCGGTGGTGTGCTTCCTGCCGTTCCGGATCCCGGGCTGACGGGCGGCACCAGCCGGACACTTGGGTAGGGGGCGTGCGGGCGCCGAGCGTCCCCGTGCCCACCATCGTCGCCATGCCCAACGGGGGAGGCCGCGGACCAGGCCGAGCGAAATTTCGCGGTGGTTGTCACAAGCCCGGAGGCTGTCCGGTCTTAGCTGGCGACCGGGTGGCGACAAGGTGGCCCGGCGTACGAGAGGGACAGCAATGAAGATCGTGGTAATCGGCGGGACGGGCCTGATCGGGTCGAAGCTGGTGACGAAGCTGGGCGAGCACGGTCACGAGGCGGTGGCAGCGGCGCCGAACACCGGCGTCAACACGCTGACCGGCGAGGGGCTGGCCGAGGTGCTGGCGGGTGCGCAGGTGGTGGTGGACGTGTCGAACTCGCCGTCGTTCGAGCGGGCCGCGGTGCTGAAGTTCTTCCAGACCTCCACCGGCAACCTGCTCGCGGCGGAGGCGGCGGCGGGCGTGGGTCACCACGTCGCGGTGTCGATCGTCGGCACGGAGCGGATGCCGGACAACGGCTACTTCGCGGCGAAGATCGCTCAGGAGCAGCTGATCGAGAAGTCCGGGATCCCGTTCTCGCTCGTGCACTCGACCCAGTTCTTCGAGTTCGCCCGCGGCATCGCCGACGAGGCCACGGTGGACGGCAAGGTGCACATCGCGCCCGTGCTCTTCCAGCCGATCGCGGGTGACGACGTGGCCGCGGCGGTCGGCCGGACCGCGGTCGGGTCGCCGCTGAACGGCAGGATCGAGATCGCCGGGCCGGATCGGTTCGGGATGGACGAGTTCTTCCGCCAGGCGCTGACCGCCTGGGGCGACCCGCGCGAAGTGGTCACCGACCCGCACGCGCGCTACTTCGGCAGCGAGCTGAGCGAGCGGTCGCTCGTCCCGGATGAGGGCGCCACCCTCGGCACGATCCGCTACCAGGACTGGCTCGGCCAGAACGCGACCGGAAAGTAGCCCGGGCTTCCACACCTGGCATCACCGGGGCAGCGCGGCGGCCGGACGGCCGCCGCGCCCCCTGTTCGGACTGCCACTTACACCACGTATGGAGGAATGATGAGCACCCCGAGCGGTGAGAACGAATCCCTGCGCGAGCTCGAGATCGAGATCGAGGCGGAAGTGACCCTGGTCGAGTCCAGCCATGCGGAGGAGGCCGTCAACCTGTCGGTCACCGAGTGGCTGTTCGACCCGACGGAGGTCGAGCGCGAGGAGATCGGCCTGCGAGGTCTGCTCGACGCGGTCGAGGTGCTGGAGGACGGCTCAGGGCCGGGCGATCATGCCGCGTGAGCCGCGGATCGACACGCTCGACAGCCTGCGTGAGCACCTTCAGTGGGCGATCGAGCTGGAACACGCGACCCTGCCGCCGTACCTGTGCGCCCTCTACTCCCTGGACCCCGAGCGCAACCCCGAAGCGACGGAAGTGATCGGCAGCGTCTTCGCCGAAGAGATGCTGCACCTGGCACTGGCCGCCAACCTGCTCAACGCCGTCGGCGGCCGACCCCGCCTCGACATTCCGGAAATGCTCCCACCCCACCCCCGGAG
>NZ_VCKX01000744.1 GCF_005889725.1 Nonomuraea zeae | reverse complement strand
GGGGGCGTAGGGGGCGATGTCGATGGGCGGCTCCTCGCCGAGGGCGAGCGCGGCGGCGATCCGGCCGGTGAAGGGGCCGGCGGTCAGCCCGTACGCGCTCAGGCCCGTCGCCACCACCACGCGGCCGGTGAGCGGGCCGATGAGGGCGGGGCCGGGGGCGTACACCGGGCGCAGGCCCACCCGCGCCTCGGCCACCGTCGCCGCGAACAGTCCCGGCGCCACCCGCAGCCCGGCCTCGATCACCTCGTCCAGCCCGCCCATGGTGACGCGCGGCGCGAACCCGACGTCCTCCACCGTCGCGCCGATCACCACGCGGGAGTCGGGGAAGCCCAGCAGGTAGGGGCCGACCCTGGGCAGCACCATCGGCCACCAGGCCGTGTCGACGCCTTCCAGGGTGGCGTGCAGGATCTGCCCCCGCCTGGGGAACACCGGCAGCTCCACGCCCAGGGGGCGGCACACCTCGCCCGTCCACGCTCCGGCGGCGACGATCACCATGTCGGCCTCGATCAGCGTCCCCTCCTCGGCGAACCGGCCCGGCCGGGTGGCGGCGGGGGAGGGG
>NZ_VCKX01000743.1 GCF_005889725.1 Nonomuraea zeae | reverse complement strand
GGGGAGAGGGCCGGGCCGGGCCTGGCGGGGCTGGATCCTTGCGCGGCGGGGCAGGTGCTCTGCGACGTCATCGACAGGTTGCAGGAGCAGGCGCCGCTGGTGCTGGTGGTCGATGACGCGCAGTGGGCGGACCGGCCGTCGCTGCGCGCCCTCGGTTACGTGCTGCGGCGGATCCGGACGGGCCGCGTGCTCGTCCTGGTCGCCTGCCGCGACCTGTCCGACCCGGGCGCCGATCCGATGGCGGATCCAGTGGCCGACCCGGGGGCGGGCCCGCCGGCGGATCCGTGGCTGCCCGAAGGGCTGCGCCGGCTCCTGACCGGCGACGACACGCTCCGCATCACGCTCGGCGGGCTGAGCGTGGCGGACCTGGCCGAGCTGGCCACAGGGCTGGCGACCGGGCCGGTCATTGGGCGGGCGACTGGACTGGTCACCGGGTCTGTCACCGGTCCGATCGCTGGGTCGGTCACCCGTCCGGTCACCCGTCCGGTCACCGGGTCGGTCACCGGGTCGGGCACCGGGCTGGGCTGGCGACACGGCGATCCGCAGATCGGGCCCGACG
>NZ_VCKX01000086.1 GCF_005889725.1 Nonomuraea zeae | reverse complement strand
GCTGATGGCGGGGGCACTGGCGGGGTTCGCGATGGCGGTGCACCTACGGGGGGCCGTCGTACTGGCGGTTTGGGTCCTGCTCGTGACGGGGGCGACGCTGTCGGCGCGGGCGTCGCGGCAGGTGCTGGGGCGAGGGCGTGAGCGGGTGCCGTGGTGGGTGTCGCGACGGGCGGTGCTCGCGGCGGTGGCGGGCGCGGGCGTGACGGCGGCGGCGGGCCGGGCGCTCAACGACGCGCTGGCCGCCGCGCTCTACCCGGGCGGCGCGCGCGACCTGTCCGGCCTGTTGCTGTCCAGGCTCACGAGCCTGGAAGGACAGGCATGGGCGCTGTCGGGCGCGGCGGGGCAGCTCTGGTACCTGATCGCCGGCACCTGGGGGCTGGCCGGCGTCGGGCTCGTGGGAGCGGCGGTCACCCTGGTACGCCGGGCCGCGCCGCTCGCCCACCGCGTGCTGGCGGGCACGCTGCTGATCACGACCCTGGGCATCGCGTACGCCTCCTCGGCCGCGCTCCCGGACGAGCACCGGGTCGGCAACTACGTCTACGGCCGCTACCTGGCCTGCGTGGCGGTGGCCTGGACGCTGGCCGGGCTCGTCGCGCTGGTCAGGAGCGGCCGCCTGGCCGTGGTGCGGCACACGCTGGCCGCCGCCGGGCTGCTGGCGGTGACCGGGGGAGTGGCGGCCTGGTACGCGGGGGACCGGCTGGAGCGCTACGCCTTCATCGCGTTCGACTTCCCCGAGATGATCTTCCTGAGCGGGTCGCGCGACTCCCTCGACATGGCCGGCGCGTCACTGTCCGCCCTGGCCATGCTGGCCTGCCTGGCCGGGGCCGCCCTCCTCGCCACGGGCCGGGCCCGGCTCCTCGTGGCGGGCGTGCTCGGCCTGGTGCACCTCGCGTTCGCCGCCCACCTCGCACCCGCCACACCCGCTGCGCCCGCCGCGTCGGCCGCGTCAGGGGCGACGGCGGTGCCGGCGGCCTCGGGGCAGGATTGGCTGCCTGCTCCGCCGCCCGGCCGGGTGGCCGTGGACCGGCGGGTGAAGTGGAACGTGTGGGTGCCGTTGTCGTACCGCGTGTGGTGGACCGAGGTCGAGCACTACGACGGGCCGCCGCCGGAGGGTGTCTGCACCGCCGTCGTACCGCCCGGAGCGCTCCCACCGCCCGGCTGGACGGCGACGGGACAGGGCGGGGCCCGGCAGGGCTGGACGACCTGGCGCGGCGCGCACTGCCCCTAACGAGCCTCAGGAGCCTCCTGGCCCTCTCCCCGCACCCGCTCCCCGGCGGCGGCCGGTGCCGAGCGGCGCCGGCCCTCGCCGGCCGACAGGCCCAGGCCGATGGCCTGAGCCACCCCCGCCGCGAGGAGGATGAGGAAGGTGGCCCACTGCCAGGAGGGGATCCCGTCCGAGAAGTCAGGGGTGTCGTAGAGCCCGCTCAGCAACCGCACAGGGTTGAAGTAGGCGAAGAGGATCACGCCGGCGTACGGGACGAGGAGGACGCCCGAGAGCACCAGCAGCGGCGTACGGCCCCGACCACCCCGCCGCAGGAGCACCCCGATGACCACGAACGCCACCGCCACCACGCCCATGAAAGCGGCGCTCCACCAGACCGCCCGCCAGGTGTCCACGCCCAGCGACGTCAGCCCGTCGGAGCCGACCCGGCCGCCCTCCCACTCGGGGCCCTTGACCTGTGCCGCCGCCGCGAGCCGGATGGCCACGCGGTTGACGGCCACGTACGCCGCCACCAGGAACGGCCCCAGCACCAGCAGGACGAGGCTGACCAGCCGCCCGCGACCGCTCCCCGACATCCGCGCTCCTCTCCGCTGCGCCCCTTGAGTGGACAGCCTCTCAAAAGGGCGCAAGGCCTGCCATTCCCTTTGATCCGAAAGAAGGGGCGGCGGATGGGTGGTCAGCCGAGGGAGCGCAGGCCGGACAGGGCGACCTGGGCGGCGCGGCGGGCGGTGTTCCAGAGCTCGTCGAGCGAGTGCTCGTGCTCGATCCCGGCCATCACCGCCAGCTTCACCGCGCCGACCAGCGCGCCCACCGCCGCGGCCGAGTCGGTCAGGGTCAGCCGGCCCGCGTACGCCTCGTGCAGCCCGTGCGCCAGCCTCAGCTGGCTGTCGAACAGCCGTTGCAGCGCCCGTGCCTGCAACGTCGGCTCGGTGAGGATCAGCCGCACCCGCAGCTCCGTGTTCTCGAACGTGAGCACCTCCTGAGAGGCCAGCTGCTCCAGGCTGGTGTCGATGATCTTGAGCAGCAGGTCGCCGGGCGACATCCCGGGCTCTTTGCCGGCCAGCAGCGAGAGCACCAGCTCCATCCGCTCGTCCACGTCGTAGAAGACCACGTCCTCCTTGCTCGCGAAGTAGCTGAAGAACGTCCGCGTGGACACGTCGGCCTCGGCCGCGATCTCCGCGAGTGTGGTCTCCTCGAACCCCTTCTCGTCGAACAGCCGGAGCGCCCCCTCGATCAGCGCCCGGCGTGTGCGCTGTTTCTTGCGCTCCCGCAGTCCCACCATGCCGGAACTATACTGCGCGAGGTTAGGTTTTTCATCCATTGAAATTTTGCAATCAATGAGGTTTTCTGGAGAGGAGCTCGGAAAGGAGCCGCAGCATGTCCGACCTGACGTTCCCGACGACGCGCCAGCGCCCGCTCGATCCGCCCGACGAAGTCACGCAGCTGCGACAACAGGCGGCGATGCATCGGATGACGTACGCCGACGGCCACCTCGGCTGGCTGGTGACCGGCTACTCGGCCGCCCGCGCCGTACTGGCCAGCCCGCACTTCAGCAACCGGCCGGAGACGATGCACTCGCCCATCCCGGCCAGGCTGCGGATGCGGAACAAGGAGGACTTCCGGGTCCCGCCGGGGTTCTTCCTGCGTACGGACCCGCCCGAGCACACCCGCTTCCGCAGGCTGCTCACCGGGCAGTTCACCGTACGCAGGATGAAGCTGCTCGAGCCCAGGATCGAGGAGATCACGAACGCCTGCCTCGACGACATGGCCGCCGCCGGCGGGCCCGTGGACCTCGTCCAGATGTTCGCGCTGCCGATCCCGTCCCTGGTGATCTGCGAGCTGCTCGGGGTGCCGTACGAGGATCGCGCCCAGTTCCAGGAGGACACGAAGGTCCTGGTCAACCTGGAGACCGAGGCCGAGGACGCGATGGCGGCGCTGGGGCGGGTCTCGGCGTACCTGGCCGGGCTGATCCAGCGCAAGCGCAAGGAGCCGGCCGACGACCTGATCAGCGGGCTCATCGAGAGCGGGGAGCTCAACGACGAGGAGCTCACGGGGGTGGCGTTCCTGCTGCTGGTGGCCGGGCACGAGACGACCGCCAACATGCTGGGGCTCGGGACGTACGCGCTGCTCACGAACCCCGTCCAGCTCGCCGCCATGCGCGACGACCCGTCGGTGGTGGAGAACGGCGTCGAAGAGCTGCTGCGCTACCTCACGATCATCCACCTCGGGCCGCTGCGGTCCGCGCATGAGGACGTCGAGATCGAGGGCAACCTGATCAAGGCGGGCGAGACGGTCGCCATCCACCTCCCCGCCGCCAACCGCGACGCCTCCCGCTTCCCCGGAGCGGAGGAGCTCGACGTCACCAGGCCCGCCGGCGGACATCTGACCTTCGGCCACGGCATCCACCAGTGCCTGGGCCAGCAGCTCGCCCGCGCGGAGATGCGCATCGGCTACCCTGCGCTGCTGCGCCGCTTCCCTGGCCTACGCTTGGCCGTAACACCCGAGGAGGTGCCGATGCGCTCGGACATGAGCATCTATGGAGTGCACAGCCTCCCTGTCACTTGGTAGGTCACCATGGAAATCAAGGCAGATACAACGGTGTGCATCGGGGCGGGCATGTGCGCGCTGACGGTGCCGAAGGTGTTCGATCAGAGTGAGGAAGAGGGCACGGTGGTGCTCCTGCAGGACGTGGCGCCAGAGGAGCTGGAGGACGCTGTGCGGCGCGCTGTGACCCTCTGCCCGTCGGGGGCCATCTCGGTTTCGTGACGAACGCCGTACCGGTGCCTTGACGCCCCTCTGAGATCACCCGGCCGTCGCCGCACACCGCGGCGACGGCCTTCCGCCTGCCCTGCCACCCGCCTCGCCGGCCCCGCGCCGGACCGCGCTAGGTGATGCTGGGGTGGCGCGCCGCGCCGCGGCTCTGCCTCCTTCCTGGCCTGGCTCCGCGTCTCGCGGCCTGGCTCTGCCCCCAGCCGGCCCAGCCCCGCGCCCGCGGACTCCCTCCCGCCGTGTCGGGATCTGCTGCTTACCCTGGGTCCGAACACGATGTCATCCGTGTCTCGTTCTCCCCGCACCCTGCCGTTTCGCTTCATGGTCATCGAACCTGTGTTCGTGGAACTGGTTGACACCGAGCGTGATCGAAATTATGTTCGACCTAGTGACGATGGGGCTCGCGGCTCAGCGTCACCGGACCTGGTCGCGGGCCGTTCGCTTCCCCAAGCGTTCCCCGCGGCCAGGCTCCACGGGCGAAGGGTGCGTCCTCGTCGTCGGCGGAGACGAGCGGGCGTGCCCTGGCCGGACGGGGTGAGGGGAAGCTCCTCGTCCGGCCAGCCCGGCGGAAATGTCAGTGGGGTCTGCGATTGTTGGCTCCACCGGTGGAGACGCCGGCCGCCGCCCACGACTCCAAGGAGGCGCGCAAGATGGCACCAAGGCCTAGAGACACACCCGGGCCCCGGCTGTCCCCTGCGGTTCGGGCACACTTGACCGATTCACGTTCCTGCCTGGCGGAGGCGGCAAGCGCCCGCACTCCGGCATCCCGATATGTGGCAGCACATCTGGCAGCCCTTCGAGCCGCGGCGGCGATGCTGGCCGCCCGGCCTCGGCCTGCGGAAGGCCGCAGGCGTCGCCTGCGCAGCGCGTGGGAGCTGCTGCCGGAGGCCGAGCCGCACCTCACCGAGTGGGCCGCCTACTTCGCCGTGAGCGCCGCCAAGCGCGCCGCCGCGGAGGCGGGCATGGTCCGCGGGGTGAGCGCGGCCGACGCCAACGAGATCCTGGCCGAGGCAGAGACGTTCGTCTGCACGGTCGAAGACCTCCTCGGCGTCCCTGCCCAGCCCCAACTCCCCATGGACGTCCCCTTGGCCGGCTGACCCGCGCAACTCGACCATGTACGTCCGAGCCCGTCCACGGGCTGGGACCTCACTACCGGCTGTCCGAGGTCGGGGTCGGGACCGAGGCCGAGGTCGGGCCGCAGGTCGGGGCCGGGGCCGGGGCCGCAGGTCGGCAAGGGGCGAGACCTCGCATTCCGCCGTCCAGGGCAAGACCTCACAACCGGTCGTCCAGGGCGAGCCTCGCAACCAGCCGTCCGGGGATGAGACCTTACAAGCGGCCGTCCAGGGGTTAGGGCCTCGCCTACGGTCGTTCCAGGGATAGGGCCATGCCTGCGGTGGTCCGGGGCTGGGACCACACCCGCGGTCGTTCCGGGCTGCGACCTCACTACCGGCCGTCCAGGGCTGGGACCTTACCGGTGGTCCTCTGGGGCTGGCATCTCACCGACTGCTGCTCAGAGCCGCGTCTGGCGAACTTTGCGCCGTTCCGGGATCGCGGTTGACAAGCCGGAGGCGGCCCGCCGCCCGCCCTCCAGCCGCCGATGGTCATACGCTCGGTCCGCCGCGTTCTTCAAACAAGGGCCCCGACGCGCAGGTGTGTTTCGTGCGCCGGAAGAGTCTCGACGTGCAGACGCGTATCGTGCGGCCGTAATCCGCGCTCAGCTCATCCCAGCCTGGCGCTTCATGCGTCCAACTCGCTGTAGGTGTCCGGCTCGCCCTAGACCTCCGGCTCGCCCCAGTCGCGGGCCGCGCTATGCCGCGCCGGGCCGCCTGGGTCGCTGGGCCGCCTGGGTCGCGCCGCGCTACGGCTGTGGGCGTCGTAAACCGGCCGGCAGCCTCTTCGGCCGCCGAGGGGACGTCCCGTCGGGCGGTGTAACTTGTGCCCGTTCGGCCGCATACGGCCTCAGAGGCCGTCCGTTGAACCTGCCCGTCGGCCGTGGGGCGTCGGGTCCCTGACAACCCCCAGTACACCTCGCAGGCCACATCGCGCCCTGGCCCCTCCCCAGTGGGTGTGCGGGGAAGAAGAAGAGCGGCGGCACGGGGGACGGAACTGGAACGCGAAAGGCCCGAGGGCCGGCCGGTGTGCGGCGAGCCCTCGGGTCAGATCCGGCAAGACCGTGGGAACGACTCGTCTCAGGTCAGAACGACTCGACGGCCCGCCGAGCCTCGGCGTCGAGCACGCCCCAGCTGATGAGCTCCTCGGTCAGCTCGCTCGGCGACTTGTCGTAGATCACGGCCAGGGAGCGCAGGTCCTCCTGGCGGATCGACAGCACCTTGCCGTTGTAGTCACCGCGCTGGCTCTGGATCGTGGCGGCGTACCGGGCCAGCGCCCCCGCCTTCTCCTTGGGCAGCGTCGCCAGGCGCTCCAGGTCGATCACAAGCTTGGGTGTCGGCCCGAGCGGGCTGGGGGCGGCGCCGCCCGGCAGCAGCTCGGATACGGGCACCCCATAGAAGTCGGCAAGCTCGGCAAGCTTCTGCACGGTCACGGCTCGGTCGCCACGCTCATAAGAGCCCACGACTACGGCTTTCCACCTGCCACGCGACTTCTCTTCGACTCCATGCAGGGACAGCCCCTGCTGGGTGCGGATGGCGCGGAGTCGTGCACCCAGCGACTTTGCGTACTCAGACGGCATCGTGTGGCCCCCCGGCTCTCGTATGTAGCGCTTTCAGTAGATTGTGCTCCCTTGCGGCGAATGCCCGAGCCACCGGGGGGTCTGGTGCCGTACTCGGCACCAACGGTAGCCATGGCCCTGGGTTTACCCCAGACCGCCGCGCGGTGTGGTTACGCACAGTGACGGTAAAGGGGTGGACGCCTAAGGTCAAGCTGATTGGAAAAAAGATGCCGAATCCGGTCCGTGAGGGAACGCAACAAACGCCCCTCATGTCCCGCTGTTAACACTACTTCGTCATAGTTTGCCGAGTGACTCAGCGCAGTCAGGTCTGGCGGGTCAGGATCATGACAGGGCAGGTCGCGGCCCGTACGATCTTGATCGAAGTGTCCCCGAGGAAGACCCGCCTGAGTGGCCCGGTGTCGCTGGAAGCGCATATGATCATCTCGCCGGCGAGCCACGAGGTCGCCGAGAGCGCCTGGGCCACGTTGCGGCCCTCGAGCACCTCGACCTCCACGGGCAGCCGCCGGCGCTGCCCGCGCGCGGCGGCCCGCAGGTCGGCCGCGGCCTGGTCGCGCAGGCGCAGCAGCATGTCCTGCTCGATCCTGGCGCGCCTGCCGGTGCTGATCACCAGCGTGACCAGCCGCAGCGGGACGTCGAGCGCGACCGCGGTCACGGCCGCGTCCTTGACCGCCGCGTCGCAGCCGGGCCCGCGCCGGTAGGCGACGGTGAGGCGCTCGAAGGCGGCGGGCGGCTGGTCGCCGTAGCCGCGCGGGGCCAGCAGCACCGGCACCGGCGAGGAGTGCAGCAGCTGGTCGGCGGTGCTGCCCACGGTGATGCGGCCGCGGCCGCCGCCCGGGGCCGAGCCGATCACCACCACGTCCGCGCCGCGCTTGCGCGCCAGCTCCACCAGCCCCCGGCCGCTGCCCTTGTTGGTGTGGACCACGTAGCCGGCCTCGTCGCCCGCCAGCTCGCGCGCCTGGGCGAGCGTCGCGGCGGCCTGCTCCTTGAGATAGGCCCGCCAGGCGCTCTCGTCGGCCCTGGCCGGCCCTGGCGCGGACCACACCGGCGGCTGCACGGTCGCCACCGTCAGGCGCGCGTGCGCCTGTTCCTTGATGAGCATGGCCAGCCGCAGCCCGTCCCTGCCGCGTGCTTCGGGGATGAACCCGGCCAGCACCTCGTCCAGCTTCATTCAGCGCACCTCGGCATTCAGCCGCGAATGGCCATAGCCGTACAGGAAGTAGCAGATCAGACCCACGAGCATCCACAGCCCGAACGCCACCCAGGTCACCCCGGCCAGCCCCGCCATCACGATGACGCAGAAGATCGCGCCCAGCACCGGCGTGGCGGGGAACAGCGGCGTGCGGAAGCTGCGCGGCAGCTCGGGGCTGCGATAGCGGAGGACGAGGACGCCGACGTTCACGATGGCGAAGGCGAACAGCGTGCCGATGCTGGTCGCCTCGGCGAGCTGCCCGAGCGGCACCAGCCCGGCCAGCACGGAGATGAACAGGGACACGATGAGGGTGTTGGCGATCGGGACCTGGCGGCGGGGGTTGACCCGCTGGAAGACGCGGGGGATGAGCCCGTCGCGGGACATCGCGAACAGGATGCGGGTCTGGCCGTAGATGACGGTGAGCACGACGCTGGCGATGGCGATGACCGCGCCGAAGGAGACGATCAGGCCGGGCCAGGTCGCGCCGACGGCCAGGTCGGCGATGTAGGACAGGCTGGCCTCGGTGTGCTCGGGGTCGAAGTCGGTCCACGGCATCGCGCCGACGGCGGCCACGGCCACCAGCACGTAGACGACCGTCACGATGACCAGGGACAGCAGGATCGCCAGCGGCAGGTCCCGCTTGGGGTTCTTGGCCTCCTCTCCCGCGGTGGAGGCGGCGTCGAAGCCGATGTAGGAGAAGAACACCTGCGAGGCCGCCGCCGTGATCCCCGCCACCCCCAGAGGGGCGAACGGCGTGAAGTTCTTGCTCTGGAAGGCCGTGAACGCCACCACGCAGAAGAACAGCAGCACCGCGATCTTGACCAGCACGAAGATCGCGTTCGCAGTGGCGCTCTCCGAGGCCCCGTACAGCAGCAGCCAGGTGGCCAAGGCCACGATGACGATCGCGGTGACGTTGATCACACCGCCGTCCTGGCCGGGGGAGCGGGTGATCGCGTCGGGCAGCGTGAAGCCGAACAGCGAGCGCAGGAACGAGTTGAGGTATTCGCCCCATCCGACGGCCACCGCCGCCACGGACACGGCGTACTCCAGCATGAGGCACCAGCCGCAGACCCAGGCCACCAGCTCGCCCAGGGTCGCGTACGCGTAGGAGTAGGACGAGCCGGACACCGGGATCGTCCCGGCCAGCTCGGCGTACGACAGCGCCGAGAACAGCGCGGTGATCGCCGCCAGCACGAACGCCAGCACCACCGCGGGACCCGCCTTGGGCACCGCCTGGCCGAGGATGACGAAGATCCCGGTGCCGAGCGTGGCGCCCACGCTGAACAGCGTGAGCTGCCACAGCGACATGGTGCGCCGCAGCTCACCGCCTTCGCCCTGCCCGCCTTCCGCGACGATCCGCTCGGTGGGCTTGGTACGGAAGAGCCGTCGGGCCAGTGTCATCCGACACCCCCTACAGCGTGCTCGTCAGCGGCCACCTGCCGTTGGGTGTCACGATCGTTCCCGCTGCGCCGCCGAGTATGCGCTCGGCCTGGTCAAGCTTGCCGATCGCGGCCATGTCGCCGGTGGTCTCGACGAACCGGCAGACGGCCTCCACCTTCGGCCCCATCGACCCGGCGGGGAACTCCATGGCCCGCAGCTCGTGCGGCGTGGTGTGGGCGATCTCCGTCTGGTGCGGGGTGCCGAAGCCGCGCAGCACGCGCGGCACGTCGGTCAGGATCAGGAACGCGTCGCACTCCAGCGACTCGGCCAGCATCGAGGAGGTGAGGTCCTTGTCCACGACCGCCTCGACGCCGGTCAGCCGGCCGCGCTCGTCGCGTACGACGGGGATGCCGCCGCCGCCCCCGCACACCACGACCACCCCCTCGCGCAGCATCTTGCGGATCAGGCGCGTCTCGACCACGCGCTGCGGGGTGGGGGAGGGGACGACCCGCCGCCAGTACGGGCCGTCGCGCCCGACCGTCCAGCCGTGCTCGGCAGCCAGCTTCTCGGCCTCCTCCTGCTCGTAGACCTGGCCGACGAACTTGGTGGGGTGCTCGAAGGCCGGATCCACGGCCGTCACCAGCGTCTGCGTGACCATGGCGAGGACCTGCCGGCCCGGCAGCGCGTTCTGCAGCGCCTGCTGCATCCAGTAGCCGATCATGCCCTGCGTCTGCGCGCCGAGCGTGTCGAAGGGGTAGGGCCGGGTCAGGCTCGGGTCGGAGGCGCTCTGGAGCGCCAGCAGGCCGACCTGGGGGCCGTTCCCGTGGGTGATGACCAGCTCGTGGTCGGCGGCGAGCCTGGCGAGCGTTCTGACGGCCGTGCGGACGTTGCTCATCTGCACGTCCGCGTCCGGCTTCTGGCCGCGCTTGAGCACCGCGTTGCCGCCCAGTGCGACGATGACCCGCATGCGCTCCCCCTCCTCGATGCGTACGGGCGTCAGCCGCCCAGGGTGGCCACCATGACGGCCTTGATGGTGTGCAGCCGGTTCTCGGCCTGGTCGAAGACGATCGAGCGCGGAGACTCGAAGACGTCGCCGGTCACCTCCAGGGCGTCGAGCCCGGTCCGGTCGTAGATCTCCGCGCCGACCCGGGTCCGCCTGTCGTGGAAGGCGGGCAGGCAGTGCATGAACCGGACGTCCGGGTTCCCGGTGGCCCGCACCACCGCGTCGTTGACCTGGTACGGCAGCAGCAGCTTGATCCGCTCGTCCCACACCTCCGCCGGCTCGCCCAGCGACACCCACACGTCGGTGTAGAGGAAGTCGGCCCCTTTGACGCCTTTGGTGACGTCGTCGGTGAGGGTGATCCGCGCGCCGGTCTCCTTGGCCAGCTCCTCGGCGGGCCCGACCACCAGGCAGGGGTCGGGCCACAGCGCCTTGGGCGCGACGAGGCGCACGTCCATGCCGAACATCGCCCCCGTCACCAGCAGCGAGTGCCCCATGTTGTTGCGCGCGTCGCCGAGGTAGGCGAGCGTGACCTCCCCCAGCGGCTTGCCCGCGTGCTCCCGCATGGTGAGCACGTCGGCCAGCATCTGCGTGGGGTGCCACTCGTCGGTCAGCCCGTTCCACACCGGCACGCCCGACAGCGCCGCCAGCTCCTCGACATCGGCCTGCCGGCGGCCTCGGTACTCGATGCCGTCGAACATCCGGCCGAGCACCCGCGCGGTGTCGCCCACCGACTCCTTGTGCCCGATCTGCGAGCCGGCCGGGTCGAGGTAGGTGACATGGGCGCCCTGGTCGTGGGCGGCCACCTCGAACGCGCACCGGGTCCTGGTGGAGGTCTTCTCGAAGATCAGGGCGATGTTCCTGCCCTTGAGCCGCTGCCGTTCGGTCCCGTCGCGTCTGCCGGCCTTGAGCCCGGCCGACAGCTCCACGAGGTAGCCGAACTCCCCGGGGGTGAAGTCGAGCTCCTTGAGAAAACTGCGGCCGCGCAGGTCGTAAGCCATCGGTGTAACTCCCCCTAGATGCCGTCGCGCTCGAGCGGGCAGCTCATGCACCGCGGCCCGCCGCGCCCCCTGCCGAGCTCGCTGCCCCGGATCGTGATGACCTCGATGCCGTTGTCGCGCAGGAAGTTGTTGGTGGTGGTGTTGCGCTCGTAGGCGACGACCACGCCGGGCTCCAGCGCCAGGCCGTTGCAGCCGTCGTCCCACTGCTCGCGCTGGGCGGCGGACACGTCCTGCGAGGGGGTCAGGACCGTGATGTCGCTCATGCCGAGGGCGTGGGCGATGGCCTTGTGCATGTCCTCCGGCGGGTGGTCGGTGACCTTGAGCTCCTTGTACGTCTCGCCGGGCTCGATGGTGTACGTGGGCAGCATGCCGAGACCGGCGTACTTGGTGAACACGCCCACGTCCAGCATCGTCATCACGGTGTCCAGATGCATGAACGCCCGCGCCTTCGGCATGTCGAGCGCCACGATCTTCGTCGCCGAGCCGGCCCTGAACAGCCGCTGGGCCAGCATCTCCACCGCCTGCGGCTGGGTGCGCTCGCTCATCCCGATCAGCACCGCGCCCCGGCCGATGACCAGCACGTCGCCGCCCTCCATGGTGGCGGGGGCCACCGACTGGCCGGGCATCCAGCAGTGGAAGCCCCCGTGCTCCGGCCGGTTGAAGCCCTCGGCGAACGTCGGGTGGTACATGTAGACGGCCTCCATGTTGACCGTCTCGCGCATGCGGGCCTTCTTCTTCATCGCGTTGATGGACACGCCGTCGTACACCCAGCAGGAGGTGTCGCGGGTGAACAGGTGGTTGGGCAGCGGCGGCAGGATGAAGTCCGTGCCCGCCGTGGTGTGGAAGGTCACAGAGTCGGGGTCGCAGCCCATCTCGACCAGCTCGCGCTTGGTGATGCCGCCGGTCAGGAACACCTGCAGCGTCTCCGAGTCCATCGCGTCGAGGGTGTTGCGGAGGTCGTCGATGGCGCCGGGCCCGAGCCAGCGCTCGTCGATGACCGCGTCGAGGATGTGCTTGCGCGCCTCGGGGATGTCGACGGTCTCCTTGAGCAGCTCCGACAGCAGATGGATGCGGATCCCGCGGCTGCGCAGCACCTGCTGGAACTCCTCGTGCTCCTCCATCGCCCGCTGGACCCAGAGCACGTCGTCGAAGAGGAACCCGTCCTTGTTCGTCGGGGTCAGCCGCTTGAGCGCCAGGTCCGGCTTGTGCAGGAGGACCTGGCGGAGGGGCCCGACCTCGGAATCGACGTGGAATGTCATCTCTGCTGTATCCCCTTACCCGGCGGGCGTCAC
Organism: Nonomuraea zeae; assembly: GCF_005889725.1. Classification (GTDB taxonomy): domain Bacteria; phylum Actinomycetota; class Actinomycetes; order Streptosporangiales; family Streptosporangiaceae; genus Nonomuraea; species Nonomuraea zeae. The sequence continues at coordinate 30,637 of NZ_VCKX01000086.1, read as the reverse complement.
GCCCGGCCGTACGCGCCGCACCCGCCCCCGTCGCGACGCACGCCCTCCGGTGACGTGCCCTGCGCGCAGCGTGTTGACACGGGCGGGCGCGAAAAAGGCGCGACGGGGCGAGGCCGCCCGCGTTGTACCTGGTAGCCCCTGGTACTGTGTGTCCCGACCAACACCCTTTAAGACCCGTCCCGTGAGGCGGGAAAGGTGGTGAGATTCGCCATGTCCGACCCCCGGGCCGTGCTTGAGGCCCCGGATATCCATCGGGCCCTGACCCGGATCGCGCACGAGATACTCGAACGCACCAAGGGCGCCGGTGACGTCGTCCTCCTCGGCATCCCGACCCGCGGCGCCACGCTGGCGCACCGGCTCGGCGACCGCATAGAGCAGTTCGAAGGCGTCAAGATCCCCGTCGGCTCGATCGACATCACGATGTACCGCGACGACCTGAGGCTCAAGCCGGCCAGGCCGCTGGGCCGCACCGAGCTGCCGCCCGACGGCATCGACGGCAAGGTGGTCGTCCTCGTCGACGACGTCCTCTACTCCGGCCGCACCGTGCGCGCCGCCCTCGACGCGCTCAACGACCTCGGCCGCCCCACCGCCGTGCAGCTCGCCACGCTGGTCGACCGCGGCCACCGCGAGCTGCCCATCCGCGCCGACTACGTCGGCAAGAACCTTCCGACGGCCAAGAGCGAGAAGGTCAAGGTCTATCTGCAGGAGATCGACGGGCGCGACGCCGTGCTCCTCATGAAGGGGGAGTCCAAGTGAACCGGCATCTGATCTCCGCGGGCGACCTCACCAAGGACGACGCGCTCCTCATCCTCGACACCGCCGAGGAGCTGGCGAGGGTCTCGGAACGTTCCATCAAGAAGCTGCCCACGCTGCGCGGGCGCACGGTGGTCAACCTGTTCTTCGAGGACTCCACCCGTACGCGCATCTCGTTCGAGGCGGCGGCCAAGCGGATGTCCGCGGACGTGATCAACTTCTCGGCCAAGGGGTCGAGCGTGTCCAAGGGCGAGTCGCTCAAGGACACCGCGCTCACCCTGGAGGCCATGGGCGCCGACGCGGTGGTCATCCGCCACAGCGCCTCCGGCGCGCCGCACCGCCTGGCCAACTGGGTGCGCGGCAGCGTCGTCAACGCCGGCGACGGCACCCACGAGCACCCCACGCAGGCGCTGCTCGACGCCTTCTCCATGCGCCGCCGCCTGGGCAGCCTCGAAGGGCGCAGGGTCACGATCGTCGGCGACGTGCTGCACAGCCGGGTCGCCCGCTCCAACGTGCTGCTGCTGCACACGCTCGGCGCGGAGGTCACGCTGGTCGCGCCGCCCACCCTGGTGCCCGTCTCCGTCGGCTCCTGGCCGTGCGAGGTCTCCTACGACCTCGACGCGGTGCTGCCCAAGTCCGACGTGGTCATGATGCTGCGGGTGCAGAAGGAGCGGATGAACGCCGCCTACTTCCCGAGCGAGCGCGAATACTCGCGCCGGTACGGGCTCGACAGGGACCGGTTCGCCAAGATGCCCGACGAGGCCATCGTGATGCACCCGGGGCCGATGAACCGCGGCATGGAGATCGCCGCGGAGGTGGCCGACTCCGCGCGGTCCACGATCGTCGAGCAGGTCGCCAACGGTGTGACCGTGCGCATGGCCGTCCTGTACCTGCTCCTCGGGGGAGAAAACGCATGATCATTCGAAATGTCAGGATTCTGGGCGGTGAGCCGGTCGACATCCGCGTCGGCAACGGCGTGATCACCGCCATCGACCCCGCCGGCACCACCTCCGCCGAGGGCGAGTCGGTCGACGGCGGCGGCGCCATCGCGCTGCCCGGCCTCGTCGACCTGCACACCCACCTGCGCGAGCCCGGCAGGGAAGACGCCGAGACGGTGCAGACCGGCACCCAGTCCGCGGCCCGCGGCGGCTACACCGCCGTGCACGCCATGGCCAACACCTCGCCGGTCGCCGACACCGCCGGCGTGGTCGAGCAGGTCTGGCGGCTCGGCCGCGAGTTCGGGCACTGCGACGTGCACCCGGTGGGCGCCGTCACCGTCGGCCTGGAGGGCAGGCAGCTCGCCGAGCTGGGCGCGATGGCCGACTCGGCCGCCCGCGTCCGCGTCTTCTCCGACGACGGCAAGTGCGTGGACGACGCCGTGCTGATGCGCCGCGCACTGGAATACGTCAAGGCCTTCGACGGCGTCGTCGCCCAGCACGCCCAGGAGCCCAGGCTCACCGCGGGCGCCCAGATGAACGAGGGGATCGTCTCCGGGCGGCTCGGCCTGACCGGCTGGCCGGCCGTCGCCGAAGAGGCGATCATCGCCCGCGACTGCCTGCTGGCCGCCCACGTCGGCTCCAGGCTGCACATCTGCCACGTCTCCACGGCCGGCTCCGTCGAGATCATTCGCTGGGCCAAGTCCAAGGGCTGGAACATCACCGCCGAGGTGACCCCGCACCACCTGCTGCTGACCGACGACCTGGTCGAGGAGTCGCCGGTGGGCGCGTACAACCCGATCTACAAGGTCAACCCGCCGCTGCGCACCCGCACCGACGTGGAGTCCCTGCGCGCCGCGCTGGCCGACGGCACGATCGACATCGTCGCCACCGACCACGCGCCCCACCCGGTCGAGGACAAGGAGACCGAGTGGTCGGCCGCGGCCATGGGCATGGTCGGCCTGGAGACCGCGCTCAGCGTGGTGCAGGAGGCCATGGTCGAGACCGGGCTGCTCGACTGGGCGGGCGTCGCCCAGCGCATGTCCGTCGTGCCCGCGCGCATCGGCCGCCTGGGCGGCCACGGGCAGCCGCTCGAGGTGGGCGCCCCGGCCAACATCACCCTGTACGACCCGTCCGTACGCACAAAGGTCGACCCGTCCGCCTTCGCGTCCAAGAGCAGGAACACCCCCTACGAGGGGATGACGCTGCCGGGCGCGGTCGTGGCCACGTTCCTGCGCGGCAGGCCGACCGCTCTCGAAGGGAAGCTGGCTTGAACACAGCGGTGCTCGTCCTGGAAGACGGCCGCGTCTTCCACGGATCTCCCTACGGCGCCGAAGGCGAGACATTCGGCGAGATGGTCTTCAACACCGGCATGACCGGCTACCAGGAGACCCTCACGGACCCGTCCTACCACCGGCAGATCGTCGCCATGACGGCGCCCCACATCGGCAACACCGGCGTCAACGACGAGGACCCCGAGTCGGGCCGCGTCTGGGTCGCCGGCTACGTCGTGCGCGAGCCGTCCAGGGTCGTCTCCAACTGGCGGGCCAACCGCTCGCTCGACGACTACCTCAAGGAGCAGGGCGTCGTCGGCATCGCCATCTCCGGCACCCGCGCGCTCACCCGCCACCTGCGCGAGCGCGGCGCCATGCGCGCCGGCATCTTCACCGCCCCGGCCGAGCCGGTCGAGGAGCTGGTCGAGCGCGTGCGCAGGTCGCCCGGCATGGAGGGCGCCGACCTGGCCGCCGAGGTGGCCGTCACCGAGCCCTACGTCGTGCCCGCGATCGGGGCCAAGCGGTTCACCGTCGCGGCCGTGGACCTGGGCATCAAGGGCATGACGCCGCACCGGATGGCCGAGCGCGGCTGCGAGGTGCACGTGCTGCCGGCGAACGCCACGTACGAGCAGATCATGGCGGTCGAGCCCGACGGCGTGTTCTTCTCCAACGGCCCCGGCGACCCCGCCACGGCCGACGTGTCGGCCCTGCGGAGCGTCCTGGAGGCCCGGGTGCCGTTCTTCGGCATCTGCTTCGGCAACCAGCTCTTCGGGCGGGCCCTGGGCCTTTCCACCTACAAGCTGCGTTACGGGCACCGGGGCGTCAACCAGCCGGTCCAGGACGTGCGCACGGGCAAGGTGGAGATCTCGGCGCACAACCACGGGTTCGCCGTGCAGGCGCCGCTCGACGCGCCGTTCGAGACCCCGTACGGGCCGGCCGAGGTCAGCCACGTCAATCTCAACGACCGCTGCGTGGAAGGGCTGCGCCTGCTCGACGGGCGGGCCTTCAGCGTCCAATATCACCCCGAGGCCGCAGCGGGGCCGCACGACGCCGCCTATCTTTTCGACGAGTTCTGCTCGGTGATGGCGTCCGGGCGGGACGACGCCGCGCAGCATCCGATTTCGACGACTTCTGTGAGGTCATGAGCCGTGCCGAAACGTGAGGACATCAGATCCGTCCTGGTGATCGGGTCGGGGCCGATCGTGATCGGCCAGGCGTGCGAGTTCGACTACTCGGGCACTCAGGCCTGCCGGGTGCTGCGGGCCGAGGGCTTCCGCGTCATCCTGGTCAACAGCAACCCGGCGACGATCATGACGGACCCCGAGTTCGCCGACGCCACGTACGTCGAGCCCATCACCCCAGAGTTCGTCGAGAAGATCATCGCGAAGGAGCGGCCCGACGCGCTGCTGCCGACGCTGGGCGGCCAGACCGCGCTCAACACGGCGGTGGCGCTGCACGAGTCGGGCGTGCTGGAGAAGTACGAGGTCGAGCTGATCGGCGCGGACTTCGACGCGATCCAGGCGGGCGAGAACCGCGAGCGGTTCAAGGAGATCGTCGGCAAGGTCGCCCGCGAGCACGGGCTCAACGCCGAGTCGGCCAAGTCGATCATCTGCCACACGATGGACGACTGCCTCGCCGCGGCGGGCGAGCTGGGCTACCCGCTGGTGGTGCGGCCGTCGTTCACGATGGGCGGCGTCGGCTCCGGGTTCGCCTACGACGAGACCGACCTGCGGCGCATCGCCGGGGCCGGGCTCGACGCCTCTCCGACCACCGAGGTGCTCCTGGAGGAGTCCATCCTCGGCTGGAAGGAGTACGAGCTCGAGGTCATGCGCGACAAGCACGACAACGTGGTCATCGTCTGCTCCATCGAGAACATCGACCCGATGGGCGTCCACACCGGCGACAGCGTCACCGTCGCGCCCGCGCTGACCCTGACCGACCGCGAATACCAGAACATGCGCGACGTCGCCATCGCGGTCATCCGCGAGGTCGGCGTCGACACGGGCGGCTGCAACATCCAGTTCGCGGTCAACCCGGCCAGCGGCCGCATGATCGTCATCGAGATGAACCCGCGCGTGTCGCGCTCCTCGGCGCTGGCCTCCAAGGCGACCGGCTTCCCGATCGCGAAGATCGCCGCCAAGCTGGCCATCGGTTACACCCTCGACGAGATCCCCAACGACATCACCAAGGAGACCCCGGCCTCCTTCGAGCCGACGCTCGACTACATCGTGGTGAAGGTGCCGAGGTTCGCCTTCGAGAAGTTCAGGGGCGCCGACCAGACGCTCACCACGCACATGAAGTCCGTGGGCGAGGCCATGGCGATCGGCCGCTCCTTCCCTGAGGCGCTGCAGAAGGCGCTGCGGTCGCTGGAGAAGAAGGAGTCCTCCTTCACCTGGGCCGGCCCGGTGCGGCCGAAGGACGAGCTGCTCGACGAGTGCCGCACCCCGCACGACGGGCGGCTGCGCACGATGCAGCAGGCCATCAGGGCGGGGGCGACCGCGGAAGAGCTGTTCGAGGCCACGAACGTCGACCCCTGGTTCCTCGACCAGCTCTACCTGCTCGACGAGGAGGCCGCGGCCGTCGCCGAGGCGCCCGAGCTGACCACCGAGGTGCTCGAACACGCCAAGCACCTCGGGTTCAGCGACGTGCAGATCGGCGAGATCCGCGGCATCGACGAGGCCAGGGTCCGCGACCTGCGGCACGCGCTCGGGCTGCGGCCGGTCTACAACACCGTCGACACCTGCGCGGCCGAGTTCGCCGCGAAGACGCCTTACCTCTACTCGACCTACGACGAGGAGAGCGAGGTCCCCGCCGGCGAGCGGCAGAAGGTCATCATCCTCGGCTCCGGGCCCAACCGCATCGGGCAGGGCATCGAGTTCGACTACGCGTGCGTGCACGCCTCGTTCGAGCTGGCCAGGGCCGGGTTCGAGACTGTCATGGTCAACTGCAACCCGGAGACCGTCTCGACCGACTACGACACCTCCGACCGGCTCTACTTCGAGCCGCTCACCCTGGAGGACGTCCTGGAGGTCGTACACGCCGAGCAGCAGGCCGGCCCGGTCGCGGGCGTGATCGTGCAGCTCGGCGGGCAGACGCCGCTCGGGCTGGCGCAGGCGCTGAAGGACGCGGGCGTGCCCGTGGTCGGCACCTCGCCCGAGTCGATCCACCTGGCCGAGGAGCGCGGCGCGTTCGGCCGGGTGCTGGCGGAGGCGGGCCTGCCCGCGCCCAAGCACGGCACGGCGCTGACCGTGGCCGAGGCGCTGGAGATCGCCGAGGAGATCGGCTACCCCGTCCTCGTACGCCCCTCCTACGTGCTCGGCGGGGCCGGCATGGCCATCGTCTACGACGACCAGACGCTCACCACGTACATGGCGGCCCAGGAGGGCGGCCACCCGGTGCTGGTGGACAAGTTCCTCGACGAGGCCATCGAGATCGACGTGGACGCGCTCTACGACGGCGAGGAGCTCTATCTCGGCGGCGTCATGGAGCACATCGAGGAGGCCGGCATCCACTCCGGCGACTCGTCCTGCGCGCTGCCGCCCATCACGCTCGGCAGCCACGACATCAAGCGCATCCGCGCCGCCACCGAGGCCATCGCCGCGGGGGTGGGCGTGCGCGGGCTGCTCAACGTCCAGTACGCCATGTCGGCCGGCGTCCTGTACGTCCTGGAGGCCAACCCGCGCGCCAGCCGTACCGTGCCGTTCGTGTCCAAGGCCACGGCGGTGCCGCTGGCCAAGGCGGCGGCCAGGGTGATGCTCGGCGCGTCGGTCGCCTCCCTGCGCGAGGAGGGCATGCTGCCGGCCACCGGAGACGGCGGGACGCTGCCGCTCGACGCGTCCATCGCGGTCAAGGAGGCGGTGCTGCCCTTCAACCGGTTCCGCGGCGTGGACACCGTGCTCGGGCCCGAGATGCGCTCCACGGGCGAGGTCATGGGCATCGACGAGTTCTTCGGGATCGCGTACGCCAAGTCGCAGGCGGGCGCCTACGGCGCGTTGCCGACGAAGGGACGCGCGTTCGTATCCGTGGCGAACAGGGACAAGCGTGCGATGATCTTCCCTGTGAAGGCACTGGCGGATCTCGGGTTCGAGATCCTGGCCACCGAGGGAACGGCCGAGGTGCTGCGCCGCAACGGCGTCCATGCCAAGATCGTGCGCAAGCACAGCGAGGGGACCGGGCCCGGAGGTGAGCCTACGAGCGTGCAGTGCATCCTCGACGGCGAGGTCGACCTGATCGTCAACACGCCGTTCGGCAGCCCGGGGCAGTCCGGGCCGCGGCTCGACGGCTACGACATCCGCACCGCGGCGGTGCTGCGCGGCATTCCGTGCATCACCACGGTCGCCGGGCTGGCCGCGGCGGCCGCGGGCATCCAGGCGATCGTGCGCGGCGACGTCGGCGTACGTTCGCTCCAGGAGCACGCGCAGGCACTCCGGGGCTGACCCCGGAACGACCTCGGGGCGGGAGGTGAAGACGACTGGCCGGCACTCCGGTGCAGGTGACGGGCACGGTGCTGACGACGCGCCGGGTCGATGCCTACCATGCGCTGACGGTGGTGGCGCCCGGCATCGCCGAGCGTTACCGCCCCGGCCACTTCGTCTCCGTGGCGGTCGGCGGGGCCCACACGTCGATGGTGACGCGGCGCGCGTTCTCCATCCACGACGTCAAGGCCGACTACGGCGGCACGGTCGAGCTGGTCTTCACCACCGGCGGGCCCGGCACGGCCTGGCTGGCCGAGCGGCGCGCCCGTGACACGCTCGACCTGGTCGGCCCGCTCGGCCGGCCCTTCCCGCTGCCGCGCGACCCCGCCCACTGCGTGCTCGTCGGCGCCGAGTACGGCTCCGCCGTGCTGTTCCCGCTGGCCGACGCGCTGCTGGCGCGGGGCTGCCGGGTGGACTTCGTGCTGGGCGCGGCCGGGGCGGAGCGGGTGTTCGGGGCGATGCGGGCGCGCAGGATGGCCGAGACCACCACGCTGACGACCGAGGACGGCTCGCTCGGCCTGCGCGGCAAGGTCACCGACGCGCTGCCCTCGGTGATCGCCGACACGCGGGCGGACGTCGTCTACGCTTGCGCGCCCATGGAGACGCTGCGGGCGGTGACGGCGGTGGCGATGGAGTTCGACATCCCGGTGCAGGTGGCGGTCGAGGAGTCGATGGCCTGCGGCATCGGGGTGTGCATGACGTGCGTGCTGCCCGTCATCGGAGACGACGGGGTGACCAGGATGGTCAGGGCTTGCGCGGAGGGCCCGGTGTTCCGGGGGGAGCGGGTGCGCTTCGAGGACGTGGGAACGATCCCGTTCGACGCGCTCGGCGCCCCCGGAGGCGGTGCGCGACATGTCAGTTGATATGCGGACTTTTCTGGCGCACATGGAGCTGGCGAACCCGATCACCACAGCCGCGGGCTGCGCCGCCTCGGGGCGGGAGCTGGCCCAGTTCTTCGACCTGCACCGGCTGGGGGCGCTGACCACCCGCTCGATCACCATGGCGGCGCGCGCGGGCCGGCCCACGCCGCGCATGGCCGAGACGCCCTCCGGCATGCTCAACGCCGTCGGGCTGCAGGGGCCGGGCATCGACGCCTTCCTGGAGCGTGAGCTGCCCTGGCTGGCCCAGCGGGGCATCAAGACCATCGTCTCGATCGGTGGCGGCACCGTCGCCGAATACTCCGAGCTGGCCCGCAGGCTCGCCGACGCGCCCGGGGTCACCGCGCTGGAGGTCAACCTCTCCTGCCCGAACATGGAGGACCGCGGCCGCGTCTTCGCCCGCGAGGGCAGCGCGGCGGCGGAGGTGATCGCCTCGGTGCGTTCCATCATGCGCTACGACGTGCCGGTCGTCGCCAAGCTCGCACCCGACGTGGCAGACATCGTCTCCGTCGCGCGCGCCTGCGTGGACGCCGGGGCCGACGCGCTGTCCATGATCAACAATCCGCTCGGCATGGCCATCGACACCGAGGCGCTGCGGCCCTCGCTCGCCGCCGTGACCGGCGGGCTGTCGGGGCCGGCCATCCTGCCGCTGGCCGTACGGTGCGTGTGGCAGGTCCACGCCGCGCTCCCCGGAGTGCCGCTGATCGGCATCGGCGGGGTGATGAGCGGCCGGGACGCCTTCCAGCTCGTCCTGGCGGGCGCCTGCGTGGTCGGAGTGGGCACGGCGCTGTTCCACGACCCCTACGCCTGCCTGCGCATCGAACGCGAGCTTGAGGACCTTCTGAGGGCCCGCGGCTTCCAGCGCCTCGCCGACGCCGTCGGCCTGGCGCACCGCCCGCCGGGGAGCGCACCCCGGCACCTGCTCGTCGACTCCGAGGAAAGCACGCCCTGATCGCCGAAGACTCCCGACCCTGAACATGAGGCGCCCGTCCCGGGCTCCCGAACCTGAAGAGCCCGTCCTGGGCTCCCGAACCTGTAGAGCCCGTCCTGGGCTCCCGAACCTGAAGAACCGGTCCCGACTCCCGAATCTGAGGAGCCCACCTTGACTCCCGAACCTGAGGAGAGCACGTCTTGACTCCCGCACCCATCGCCGTCGCCCTTGACGCACCCGACCTGGAGACCGCGGCCCGCTGGGCGGCCCTGGTGACGCCGCACGTCAGCACGGTCAAGGTGGGACTGGAGCTCTACCTCCGCTACGGCCCCGACGTGATCGCCTCCGTGCGGGGGGCAAGCGGCGTGCAGGTGTTCCTCGACCTCAAGCTGCACGACATCCCGAACACGGTCGCCGGCGCCGCCCGCGCGGTGTCCCGCCTGCGGCCCGCCATCCTCACGGTGCACGCCGCCGGAGGCTCCGCCATGATCGAGGCGGCGGTGGAGTCCGCGCCCCACACCCAGATCGCGGCCGTGACGATCCTGACGTCGCTGACGGAGGCGGACCTGGGCCGCATCGGGCTCACCGGGCCCGCCGACGAGGCGGTGCGCCGCCTGGCGGCCCTGTCGGTCGAGGCGGGGGCCACGGCGCTGGTGTGCTCGCCGAACGAGGTCTCGGTGGTGCGGGCGGAGGTCGGGCCGGGGATCACGCTCATCACGCCGGGGGTGCGGCCCACGGGGGCCGCCACGCAGGACCAGGCGCGGGTGGCCACGCCGGAACAGGCGCTGGCGGATGGGGCGGACCTGCTGGTCATCGGGCGCCCCATCACGGGCTCCCCGGACCCGGGCGCGGCGGCCGCCGCCATCGCCGCCTCCCTCCGCCGCCACATCCCCTGAGCGCCGCCACTCGCCCTGCAACCATCCGACCTTTACGGCTTCCACCCGCTGTCGCGGCTTCGATGGCGTCGGTGGTTTCCACCGCTTTGACGGCTTCGGCGGCTTCGATGGCTTCGGTGGCTTCCACCGCTGGAGGGCCTTCGCTGTCTTCGCGACTTTCGCGGCGAGCCGGCCTGGCCGCACGCGCCGACGTCCGTTCCCGTCCGTCATGGCCGGCCGTGAAGGCTCGGGGGAGCTCGTTGTGACGACGTGCATCCTCGGCCAGGATGGCGGTCAAGCGCTGCCCAGCTCCCGCCTTCAAGATGAGACCGGCACGCCCTGAGACGGTGGGCTGTGTGCACGCACCTTGCGAGGCGGGTCGCGCGTGCGTGCCTCGTGAGGCGGGTGGTGCGTCCGTGCCTCGTGAGGCGGGTCGTGCGTCCGTACCTTGTGCGGCCGGTCGCGCCTGCGCGCCTCGTGCGGCGCGTCGGGCGTGCGCGCCTCATGAGGCGGGTCTTGCGTCCGCCCCTTTGAGGTGGGCTGTGGACGCGCCTGCGAGCCGGGCTGACGCGCCCGTGAGGGCGGATCTCCCGGACGCGCGCCTGCGGGTCGGCATGCCTGAGGCAGAAGGCTTTACGCGCGCGTCCGGGGCGGCACCGCGTGAGGAGCCGGGCCGCGAGCGCATGCGTCTGCGCGCCGCTTCGCCGGGCCCTCTGGCGGGGTGGCGGGAGGTGGCCCGGTCGTGGTCGGCGCGACTCGACGCCGCCTTGTAGGGCCCGCGACGACGGGGCGGTCGTCCGGCCCGGGGCCGGCCGGGGGCGGACCGGCGCATGGGCGGTCCCCGCAGCTCGTGGTGGGCGCCGCGCCACCCGCCACGGCAACGGACTCCCCAAAGGCGTCGCCTCGCCGGCCTGTGGCGCCACGCCCGGGTGCGATGTCAGGAGAGCGCGCACGACAAGTGCGCGAGAGGTGCGAGCCTGTGGCAAGGGCGCGTGCGGGCGCCGGTGTCGCAGTGGCGCCGCGCCACGAGTGGGCGTCGGGTGCCGCGCCAAAGGTGGGCGTTAGCGCCGCGCCAGAGTGGGCGCTGGAGCCGTGCCGTGAGTGGCGCGAGTGGGATTTATCGCCGTTTATCGGTGGGACGGTTCCCGGACCCCGTACAGCGAATCCCGGACGGAGATCGTGGGCTGCCCGACGACGTTCAGAGTTTCGCTCGAACGGCGTTCTGCGGCTTTCTCGGACGGCGTTCGGATGGGAACGGCGCGAGGGCGTGATCGACCCCATGCTGAGGCGCGCCGGATCCCAGCGGCGCGGACCTCGTTCACAAGATCATAATGCATGCCCGAGCGCGGTCGCACGCCGTTCTGGATTTGGGTTTCGGCCCAGGTGCGGGCCGGATTTCGGACATTGGGTGCCGACCCGATTGTGATCATCGTTGCGTTTCGCGACACCGTCGCGCGCCGACGCGCGAAGCGGGAAGTGAGGGCGATTTGATCAGCACAATGTGATTTTACGATCACGGACAGTGATGAAGTGGATTTTGTGACGAGAGAAACCGCTCTTGACGTTGCTTAGGGGGCGATGACCAGCTAGTTTCCCTTCCCGTCCGAGTACATCGACAGAAATTCGAGGTGACCCGGCGTGGCTCTTCCTCCCCTGACCCCTGAGCAGCGCGCCGCAGCTTTGGAAAAGGCTGCCAAGGCCCGTAAAGAGCGTGCCGAGGTCAAGAACCGGCTCAAGCATGGCGCGGTTTCTCTGGCTGAGGTGCTCAAGGATGGGCAGACCGACGACGTCATCGGCAAGATGAAGGTGTCGGCACTGTTGGAATCGCTCCCCGGCGTGGGCAAGGTCCGCGCCAAGCAGCTTATGGAGCGGCTTGCCATCGCCGAGTCCCGCCGCGTGCGGGGTCTCGGTGCGAACCAGAGGGCATCCCTCGAGCGCGAGTTCGGTGGCAACGAGAGCTAATCTCTGTTCCACACGAAAGCGCAGGTTCAACGGGGGGTAGGAAGTGACCGACAGGTCCTGGTCCGGCAAAGTCAGTGCCCACGAGGCAGTCGGATCGGGAGCAGAGGTCGGCTTCCCGCCCTTGAGTGAGCGACGGCTGACGGTCCTTTCGGGGCCGTCGGGCGTCGGAAAGTCCACGGTTGTCGCCGAGCTCCGGCGGGCGCACCCTGAGGTGTGGCTGTCGGTCTCGGTGACCACCAGGAGACCCCGGCCCGGCGAGGTCAACGGGGTCCACTACTTCTTCGCCGACGGCGAGGAGTTCGACCGGCTCGTGGAGTCGGGTGAGCTGCTCGAGTGGGCGGAGTTCGCGGGCAACCGCTACGGCACGCCGCGCGAGCCCGTGCTGAGAAATCTCGCCGCGGGTGTGCCCACCCTGCTCGAGATCGACCTCGAAGGCGCCAGGCAGGTACGCAGGAGCATGCCGGACGCGCTGCTGGTGTTCCTGGCCCCGCCCACGTGGGAGGAGCTGGAGAAGCGGCTGCGCGGTCGCGGCACCGAGCCCGAGGACGTCATCGCGCGCCGGCTTGAGGCCGGCCGGATCGAGATGGCCGCCGAGTCGGAATTCGATCTCACTTTGGTGAACACGAGTGTCCAAGACGTGTGCCACCGGCTGATAGCCTTGATGACTGACCCTCAGGGGGTCGCGACAACCATCAACCGAGAGGTCTGACAATCGTGGCAGGCACTACCCCGGCCGCGGAGGGCATCACCAACCCGCCGATCGACGCGCTGCTCGACATCGTCGACAGCAAATACTCTCTGGTGATCATGGGCGCCAAGCGTGCTCGCCAGATCAACGCTTACTACTCGCAGCTCGGTGAGGGCCTGCTCGAATACGTCGGACCGCTGGTCGAGACGCATGCGCAGGAGAAGCCGCTGTCCATCGCACTGCGCGAGGTCTCCGAGGGCCTGCTCAACGCCGAGCCCATCGAAGGCGCGGTCTGACCTCTTCGATGAAGGTCGTCCTGGGCGTCAGCGGCGGCATTGCCGCGTACAAGGCCTGCGAGCTGCTGCGCCTGTTCACCGAGTCCGGCCACGAGGTGCGGGTCGTCCCGACCCGCGAGGCCCTGAAGTTCGTGGGCGCGCCCACCTGGGCCGCCCTGTCGGGCAACCCCGTGTCGGCCGAGGTGTGGGACGACGTTCACGAGGTGCCCCACGTGCGGATCGGCAAGCAGGCCGACCTCGTCGTGGTGGCGCCGGCGACCGCCGACGTGCTCGCCAAGGCGGCCCACGGGCTCGCCGGCGACCTGCTCACCAACACGTTGCTGACGGCGCGCTGCCCGGTCGTGTTCGCGCCCGCGATGCACACCGAGATGTGGCAGCATCCCGCCACCCGCGCCAACGTCGAGACCCTGCGTTCGCGCGGGTCCGTCGTGATCGACCCGGCCGTGGGCCGGCTCACCGGCGCGGACACCGGCCCCGGGCGGCTGCCGGACCCCGCCGAGATCTTCCAGGTCTGCCTGCGCGTGCTGCGCGGCCGGTCCCGTGACCTGACCGGCAGGAAGATCGTCGTCTCCGCGGGTGGCACCCGCGAGGCCATCGACCCCGTCCGCTACATCGGCAACCGTTCGTCGGGGCTGCAGGGATACGCCCTGGCCCGCACGGCCGTCGCCAGAGGCGCGCAGGTGACCCTCATCGCGGCGAACGTCTCGCTCGCCGACCCCGCCGGAGCCGAGGTGGTGCGAGTCCAGTCCACGGCCGAGCTGCGTGAGGCGGTGCTGGCGGCCTCGGACGACGCCGACGTGGTGGTCATGGCCGCGGCCGTGGCCGACTTCCGGCCCGCCGAGCGGCACGACGTGAAGATCAAGAAGACGGACGGCGAGCCCGAGCCGATCCGGCTGACGAAGAACCCCGACATCCTCGCCGAGCTCGGCGAGCGCCGCCGGCGGCTGCCCACCGCCGTCCCGGACGGTGGTGTGGCGGAGAGCGGCGTGCCGGTCGGTGGCGTGCCGAACGGTGGTATGCCGGAGGGCGGCGTGCCGGACGGTGCCGTGCCGGACGGTGCCGTGCCGGACGGTGCCGTGCCGGACGGTGCCGTGCCGGACGGTGCCGTGCTGGACCGTGTCGAGGCGAAGGGCGCGCCCGAGGTGATCGTCGGGTTCGCCGCGGAGACGCACGACGTGCTCGCCAACGGGCAGGCCAAGCTCGCGCGCAAGGGTTGCGACCTGCTGGTCGTCAACCAGGTGGGGGAGGGCCTGGCCTTCGGCACCCCCGACAACGCGGCCACGGTGCTGGTGGCGGGCGGCGAGCCGGTAGAGGTGCCGTTCGGGCCCAAGGAAGACCTGGCCGACGCCGTGTGGGACCTGGTGGCCGCGCGGCTCGCCTGAGCGCGCGCACAAGCCGTACGCCCTTCGAGAACGGCCTCGTACCCCTCCGCCGGCTACTCAAGTGGCATGAACGATCGCAGAGGGCGGCGACCCCCACACAACGTACAAAATACGCAAGACCGATTACCTGATCACATGTTGCAACACCCCCGCACGCCTGCGGATACTTGGGGCGAGGGGGGATGGAATGCCGGTGGGTTCTGCTGTCAGAGATCGTTGTAGAACATTGCTCGGCGACCAAGGGGAGATTCACTACGTCTTCCCAGCGTTCTCCGCGGGGCCGTCGGGGACGGGGAACTTTCTGGTCGTGGTCACCGACATGGCTATTTCGGTGCTGGTCACCAGGACGCTCAGGAGCGATCGGCCCGTCTCGGTGCTCGTGGAGTTCCCCCGCGACACCAGGCTCGGCCCGATTCTGCCTGGACCGGCCATCGAGCTGGGCTCGATGGCGTTCGAGTTCGATGAGGAGTACGCGGCCGTGGTGTCGGCCGCGGACGCAGAGATCTTCGCGCCGGAGACCTTGCCGGCCGACCCCCTGCCCGACCTGTGAAGGGAGCCACATGGTGGACGGTTTCGCGACCGGGCACCGGGTAGGGCTAGACTTCGGCGAGGCCCAGGCGTGCCCATCCGTCCCGGGCCTTACATCCGTCAGCAGCCGCTGCATGAGGAGCCACTGAGTTGTCACGTCGCCTGTTCACCTCCGAGTCGGTCACTGAGGGCCACCCGGACAAGATCGCCGACCAGATCAGTGACGCGATTCTCGACACCATGCTCAAGGACGACCCCAAGAGCCGGGTCGCCGTCGAGACGATGATCACTACCGGCCAGGTCCATGTCGCAGGCGAGGTCACGACCGAGACCTACGTCGACATCCCCGGCGTCATCCGGGAGAAGATCCTGGAGATCGGCTACGACGCCTCCCACAAGGGCTTCGACGGCGCCTCGTGCGGCGTGTCGGTGTCCATCGGAGCGCAGTCCCCCGACATCGCCCAGGGCGTCGACGACGCCTACGAGCACCGCGTCGGCGGCGACGACGACGAGCTCGACCGCCAGGGCGCCGGCGACCAGGGCCTGATGTTCGGCTACGCCTGCCGCGAGACCCCCGAGCTGATGCCGCTGCCGATCACCCTGGCCCACCGGCTGGCCCAGCGCCTGTCCGAGGTGCGCAAGTCCGGCACGGTGCCCTACCTGCGTCCCGACGGCAAGACCCAGGTCACGATCGAGTACGACGGCGACACGCCGGTCCGCCTCGACACCGTGGTCGTCTCCACGCAGCACGCCGCGGAGATCGACCTCAAGGAGATGCTGACCCCCGACATCAAGGAGCACGTGGTCGACCCCGTGCTGGCGACCGTCGACCTTGACACCGAGGGCTACCGCCTGCTGGTCAACCCGACCGGCCGCTTCGAGATCGGCGGCCCGATGGGCGACGCCGGCCTCACCGGCCGCAAGATCATCATCGACACCTACGGCGGCATGGCCCGCCACGGTGGCGGCGCCTTCTCCGGCAAGGACCCGTCCAAGGTCGACCGCTCGGCCGCCTACGCGATGCGCTGGGTCGCCAAGAACGTCGTGGCCGCCGGGCTCGCCGACCGCTGCGAGGTGCAGGTGGCGTACGCGATCGGCAAGGCGCAGCCGGTCGGTCTGTTCGTGGAGTGCTTCGGCACGGAGAAGGTACCGGTCGAGCAGATCCAGAGCGCCGTGCTGCAGGTGTTCGACCTGCGTCCGGCCGCCATCATCCGGGACCTCGACCTGCTGCGCCCGATCTACTCGGAGACCGCCGCTTACGGGCACTTCGGCCGTGAGGGCTTCTCCTGGGAGTCGACCGACCGCGCGGAGGCCCTGAGGACCGCCGCCGGCCTGTAGCCGCATCGGGCGGGATCTCCTCCCGCCCCCCTGTTTCAATGCCTGGCGCGCCCGCCGGGGCCCGCTCATGACGTGCCGGGCCCCGGCGGTCGTGGTCGTGGGCCTGGTGGGGGTGGCGCCTTCTGGGCGCGCCATGGGTCGCGGCCGGGCGTGGACAGGTTGGTTCCGGCTCGGGGGATGCGGGCCTCGATACGAGTCCCGGCCCGGTTTGTGTTCAGTCCTGGCGTATGTCCCGCCCTG
Source organism: Nonomuraea zeae (assembly GCF_005889725.1). Classification (GTDB taxonomy): domain Bacteria; phylum Actinomycetota; class Actinomycetes; order Streptosporangiales; family Streptosporangiaceae; genus Nonomuraea; species Nonomuraea zeae. Next base: position 14,082 of record NZ_VCKX01000086.1, on the reverse strand, counting down.
GGCTGTCCCAGTTCTGGCGTATGTCCCGGCCCGGGTTGTCCCAGTTTCGGCGTGTGACCCGGCTCGGGTGGTCCTGGTTTTGTGGAGCGGGTGCCGCTGCGCGCCTTGGCTTCAGGTGGATTCGGTTGAACCGGGGCCTTGGCTTCAGGTGGATCGGTTGAACCGGGTCTGTGGTGAGCCGGGTTTGATCGGGCTGGGGCGCGTTTGAGCTTGCCGAATTGTGCCGGTCGTGGTCGGGCTGGGGCGGATCGGGCCGAGCGCGTCGTAGGCGAGCCTCGGCCGGATAAGGCCTCGGCCGGGTAAGAGGGTGCTGCTGTGCGGCCCCGATGTCAGGTGTTTCCGGAATGGGTGCCACATCCCGTCGTCGGGTGCGGCATTCGTCGTTCCGCCCGCTCAGGTGAGCCCGGCTGGCTTGCGGGCTGCGGGCGTTCCGGGCGGTGGGGTCTGGTAGACGTTATGCGTGACCCACTCCGACGACGCCCTGCTGCCGCTCGACGCCGTGCGGCCCCCAGCGTCGTCGAAGGACACCAAGGGGGCTCCCGTACCAGCTGCCGAGCGCCCGGTGGCCAGGGTCGCCGTGGACAGCCCGCTGCCGCATCTCGACCGGCCCTTCGACTACCTGGTGCCCGCCTCCATGCACGAGACGGCCGAGCCGGGGGTGCGGGTGCGGGTGCGGTTCGCGGGCAAGCTGGTGGACGGGTTCCTGCTGGAGCGCGTCGATGCGAGCGAGCACGAGGGCAAGCTGACTCCGCTCGAACGCGTGGTGTCGGCCGAGCGGGTGCTCACGCCCGAGATCGCCGGGCTGGCCCGGGCGGTCGCCGACCGGTACGCGGGCACTCTGAGCGACGTGCTCCGCCTCGCCATCCCGCCCCGCCACGCCAAGGCGGAGTCGGAGGTCCCCAAATCCGACCCGCCCACGGCGGGAAGCGCGGACGCGCTCAGTGGCGGCAAGTCGGATATGTCGGCAGAAGCTGTGTCGGATCGGCCCGAGGCTGGTACGCCGGACCGGCCGGAGCCCGGCGTGCCGGATCGATCCGAGCCTGTGCCGGACCGACCGGAGCCCGGTGTGTCGCCTGGTTCCTCCGTGCCCTCTGGCTTCCCGTCGTCGACGGCACCTCCGGATCCGGCTGCTTCCTCGGAAGCTGCTCGTCAGGGAAACGCGGATGCCGTTCCTGAGGTGCCTGTGCCGGGTGCGGCCTCGACTGGGCCCACCGGAAATGTTCCGGGTGAGGTGTCGCGAGAGTCCGGCTCGCCGCGTGTGGGCGAGGTGTCGCGCGAGCCGGGCTCGGAGGCTGCGCACACGGATGCGCCGGAGTCCGGCGCCGGAGGCGCGGATGGTCGGGCTGTCTCCCTCGCCGACTCTCTCGCCGACTCGCCGGTTGGCCAGGCCGGTGACCCGGCTCTTGGCGTGCCCGTTGACCCGGCCGTCCCGCCGGTGGGCCGGGCTGTCTCGCCGGCCGGCCGACCTGCCGTGGCCGGTGGGGAAGGTGCCCGGCCTGGCGAGCAGGTCGTACGTCTCGCAGTGCCGGTGATGACCCCCGGCGGGCAGACCGTCAGGCCCGACGGGCGAGGCGCCCAGCCCGGGGTGGACGTCCCGCCCGGCGGGCAGGAGGCACAGACCCCCGGAGAAACCAGCCGAAAGGCCGCACCAGGCACCCGGCCGGACGCGCGGCGAGGCCGGGCGGATGCCCGGGCCAAGGGGGCGGAGAAGGCCGCGGCCGTGACAGCGGGACAGGACGGGAGCGCCTGGGACGCGTACCCCACCGGCCCTTCGTTCCTCGACGCGCTGCGCAACGGCCGCACTCCCCGGGCCGTGTGGTCGGCGCTGCCCGGTGCGCGCGGCTGGGCAGGGGCGATGGCCGAGGCGGTGCGGGCGACGCTGGACGGCGGCAAGGGAGCGGTCGTCGTGGTGCCCGACGGCAAGGACGTGGCGCTGGCCGACGGCGAGTTCGCACGGGTGCTCGGCCCCGGCAGGCACGTCGCGCTCACCGCCGACCTCGGTCCCGCCGAGCGGTACAGACGCTGGCTGAAGGTGCTCAGAGGCCAGGTAAGGGCCGTCGTGGGCACGAGGGCGGCCATGTTCGCACCCGTCGCCGAGATCGGCCTGGTGGCCATCTGGGACGACGGGGACGACCTGCACGCCGAACGCCTGGCCCCCTACCCCCACGCCCGCGAGGTGCTCGGGCTCAGGGCGCACAGGACCGGCGCGGCGATGCTGATCGGCGGCTACGCGCGCACGGCCGAGGCAACCCAGCTCATCGCGGGCCGCTGGGCCAGGCCGATCGTGGCCGCCCGTACAACGGTCAGGAGCCTCGCCCCCCGGGTACACCCCGCGGGCGAGGACGCGGAGCTGGCCAAGGATCAGGCCGCCCGGCAGGCCAGGCTGCCCAGCATCGCCTGGCGGGCGCTGCGCCAGGGGCTGGAGAGCGGCGGGCCCGTACTCGTGCAGGTGCCCAGACGCGGCTACCTGCCCGCGCTGGCCTGTCAGCACTGCCGCGCCCCCGCCCGCTGCGTCCTGCCCCCGACGAGGACGGCCGCCCACATCGGGGATGAGAGCCGGCCCGGCGGCCCGGCGAGCCCGCCGAGCGGCCGGGGCGCGATCGAGGTGGCTCCGTTGAGCGGCCGGAGCGCGGGTGAGGCGATCCCGCTCACCGGCTGGGGTGGGGGCGAGGCGGTCCGGCCGACCGGTCGAGGCGATACGGGTCCCGGCCGGAGCGCGGCTGAGGCGGCCCCGGTCGCGGGCGCGCCATCCGGGCCGTCCGGCCAGTTCGGGCCGTCCGAGCCGCCCGGCCAGTTCGGAGGGTCCGGGCCGCTCTGCCACGGCCCGCTGGCACTCAGAGGCGGCCACACCGCGCCCTACTGCCGCTGGTGCGGCCGGGTGGACGCCGGCTGGCGGTGCCCGGCCTGCGGCAGTCCTCGCCTGCGCGCGGTGGTCACCGGCGCCCGGCGTACCGCGGAGGAGCTCGGCCGGGCCTTCCCCTCGGTGCAGGTGCGCACCTCGGGGCGCGACGGCGTGCTGGCCACCGTGCCGGGCACCCGCGCCCTGGTCGTCGCCACGCCCGGCGCGGAGCCGGTGGCCGAGGGCGGCTACGCGGCGGCCGTGCTGCTGGACGGGTGGGCGCTGCTCGGCCGGGCCGATCTCAGGGCCGGGGAGGAGGCCGTACGCCGGTGGATGAACGCCGCCGCCCTCCTTCGCCCCGCCGCCGAGCTGGTGGTGCTCGGGGACGCCGCGCTGCCGGCCGTACAGGCCCTGCTGAGATGGGATCCCATCACCCACGCCGAGCGCGAACTCGGCGACCGGGCCGAGCTCGGGTTTCCGCCCGCCGTGCGGATGGCCACGCTCACCGGCGCGGCGAGCGCCGTCCGGCAGATGCTCGACGAGCTGCGCCTGCCGCCGGAGGCGCAGGTGCTCGGCCCCGTGCCCGTGGATGAGCAGGGACAGGAGCGTGCCATGATCCGGGTACGCCGGGGCGGCGGCGCCGCGCTGTCGGCCGCGCTGAAGGGGGCCACTGGGGTGCGTGCGGCCCGTAAGACGCCAGATGTCGTGAGGGTGAGTGTCGACCCACTCGACCTGATTTAGACCGTTTCCCCGATTCGCTCATCTGGAGACCAGCCGTTAGCGTGCCCCTGTGTCGATCGATTGGGTGAACCAGGCCATCGACGACCTGCGCGCTTGGGGGCGCGCGCGGGAAGTCGAAGTGGACGCGGACGAGGTCCGCCTGCTCTGCGACTACGCCAGCGACTACCTCAACGTCAACGAACTGGGTGATTTCACTCCCGAGACCTTCGACGAGCTGCTGCTGTCCATCTACCCCCGCAAGGTCATCGCACCGCCGGAGAGCGCGCCCGAGACCGTGGCCGCGGCCCGTTCGCTGGTCGACTACCTCAGCGAGGCGGGCAAGGTGGGCGAGACCACGGTGGCGCAGATGCGCCGGCGGCTCGACGACATCGCCACCCGGCTGCCCGAAGCGCTCGGCGACCCCGCGAACTTCGGCATGGCCAAGAGCCTGTTCAGCTCCATCGGCCCCGAGTCGCTGGAGCAGTCGATAGCCATCCCGTCGGGCGAGGTGCCCGATTTGGGCGAGGCGCCCTGCGACTGCCCGGCGTGCACGCCGCTGCCCGCCGTGCGGCTGGCCGCGGACGAGGACCTGGTGGCGGCGCTGGGCGCCGTCCCGATGCTGGCCGAGGATCCGCTGCCCGCGGCCGAGGAGCCGCTGGCGGCGTGGGCGCAGCGCGTGTCGCGCCTGCTCGAGCATGACACGGGCGGCGCCGTCACCGGCTCAGCCGAGCTCGACGAGGGGCTCTACGACCTGTTCGACATGCTCTACCGGCTCCAGGTACGCGTGCCCGTCACGGTGATCGGCGACTACCTCGACGAGTTCTCCGGCGACGGCGGGACCGACCTGACCGCCGTACTCGACCGGCTGGCCTGGTACGGCCTGATCCGGCTGGTGGAGGACCTGGCGGGCGACCTGCCGGGCGAGGCGGCGGAGCTCACGCCCCTGGCCGTCTGGGCGCTGCGCGAGCACTACCTGTCGCTCGGGCTCGACGCCCCGCAGGCCCCCGACCTGGCCGACGCCGACGCCCTCGGGCTCATCGAGGGGCTGCTCGACGGCGTGCCCACCGAGATCGCCGAGCAGGACATCAGCGGCTGGCTGACCGGCAGGAGCGTGGGCGAGGCCGCGGCCGAGCTGCTGGCCGCGGCCTCCGGCGCGCCCGCGGTGGCGCGCGGCATCGCGATCACCATCGTCGACCGGCTCGGCGCTGAGGCCGAGCCGCAGGTGCGCGACCACCTCGACGACCAGGAGCTGCGACCGCACGCCATCCACTGGCTGGCCGCCAGGGGGCTGCCCGCGCCGCCGCTCACCCAGGAGGAGCTGCTCTGGGTCAGCGTCGACATGCTGGCGCTCGCGATGCCCGCGGCCGAGGAGGATCCTGATACCTTCGCCGAGAACATGGCCGCCTCCGGCCCGCCCGCCCACATGATCGAGGAGATGTGGCGGGTCGACCACCCGGACGTCGTCGAGGTTCTGGAGCTGCTCGGACGCTCCATTCCCGACCACACGGTCGCCAAGGCGGCACGCAAGGCGGCGTTCAAAGCACGTTCCAGAGCCATCCGTTGAGTACGCTCATGTGACTCCTGTGCAGTAAGTTTCGTGGGTGGCAAACAATGTCTTCGACCTCGCCGAGCTGCGCAAGCTGATCGATGAGCAGGCCGCCGTCCCTCCACGGCCTCCTGAGGAGACTCCCGTGGAGCACGAAGCGCTGACGTTCCCGCCGGTCCTGCCGGCGCCGGACGCCGAGCTGGCCAGAGCGGTCCCCGTCGTCCCGCTCGTGGCCGACGCGATCAGGCTCACCGCCTGGACCGGCACGCGCCAGGTGACCGCGGAAGGACACCTGGGCGAGGCGGACGCGCGGGCCGCGGTGGCGGAGCTGGGCCTGCCCGCCGCCCGGCTGCGGCTGATCTGGATCGTCGCCGTCAACACCGGGCTGGTGCAGATCATCGCCGGCCAGGCCTCCAGAGGGCCGCTGTCGATGCAGCTCACGGTCGAGGCCACGCTGGAGTTCTGGGACGGCGTGGTGATGGACGTGCTCGACCGCGCCGACGAGGGCCTGACGGGCTCCGCCGTCGTCGACGGCCACCTGGCCGAGATGCTCGCCACGATCTATTCCGTACGCTCCGGTGTCGCCACCGCGAACCTCGCCAGGGGCATCCTGCAGTCCCACGAGGTCGCCTGCGCGCCCGGCCCGATCGAGATGCGCAGGCTCGCCGCCGCGCTGCCCGCCGAGCTCCTGGAGGCGCTGGACCTGCTGTCCTACTGCGGCCTGGTCGAGCAGACCCCCGCGGGCCGTACGGCGCTCACCCCGCTCGGCGTCTGGGCCGTCCGGCGCGACCTGCTCCGCGAAGGCCACGACGCGCCGACCACGGCCGAGGTGCAGGTGTTCGCCGACCTGTCGGCGGCCGAGCTGGTCGAGGCGCTCGTGAAGGGCTCGGCCACGCAGAGCGCCGTCGCCGGATGGCTGGAGCGCCGCTCGCCGGAGTCGGCCGCCCGCGACCTGATCGAGATCGCCGCGTCCGGCACGGCCGGCCAGCGTGGCACGGTCGGGGCCATACTCGAAGAGCTGGGCCCGGAGGCCGAGGCGCCCGTCAGACAGGCGCTCGACGACCCGCTGATGCGCCGCTACGCCGCCTCCTGGCTGCACATCCGCGACCTCGACGCCCCGCCGCTCAGCCCCGAGGACCACACCTGGATCGCGGTCGACTCCCTGGCGGCCCTCATGCACCTGTCGGCTCCCGCCGCCGGCCGCCTCGACACGCCCGAGCCGGGCGAAGACCTGATCAAGCTGGTCGGGGAGATGCCCGCGGTCGGGCATCCCGACACGATCGCGGTGCTCGACATGCTCGCCACCGCGCATGACGATCAGGCCGTGGTCAAGGCGGCGCGCAAGGCCGCGATGAAGGCGCGCTCGCTGGCGCACAACGGCCCGAGCCCGGCGGCTCGCCGCAGGTGACTCGGTCCCTACCTACACTAAACTGGATTGATCCACGCTTGAGAAACGGAGTGAGCCCCCTTGGCGATCCAGTCGATCCGGCTGTTCGGTGATCCGGTGCTGCGCACCCCGGCGGCCCCGGTCGTCGACTTCGACAAGGAGCTCCGCAAGCTCGTCAAAGACCTCACCGACACGATGATGGACGCGCCGGGCGCGGGCCTGGCGGCGCCGCAGATCGGAGTCGGGCTGCGGGTGTTCACCTATTACGTCGACGAGCAGCTCGGCCACCTGATCAACCCCGACCTCGACCTGTCGGCGGAGCTCGACGAGGAGGGCGAGGAAGGCTGCCTGTCCTTCCCCGGCCTGTCCTTCCCGACGCCGCGCGCCATCCGCGCGGTCGCCAAGGGCCTGAACATGCACGGCGAGCCGATCACGCTCGAAGGCACCGATCTGATGGCCCGCTGCTTCCAGCACGAGACCGACCACCTCGACGGCGTGCTGTTCATCGACAGGATGGACCCCAAGCAGCGCAAGCTGGCCATGAAGGCCGTGCGCGAGGCCGAGTGGAGCGGTCTGTCCGCCCCCGTGGTGAAGGTCTCGCCCCACGTCACCGGCGGAAGGGCGCTCTGACATCATGCGGCTGGTCTTCGCGGGCACACCCGAGACGGCGCTGCCGTCGCTGCGGACCCTGATCGACTCGCCCCGCCACGAGGTGGTCGCGGTCGTCACCCGTCCCGACGCCCAGTCGGGCAGGGGCCGCAAGGTCCACCCCTCGCCGGTGGCCGCGCTCGCGGAGGAGGCCGGCATCGAGGTACTGCGCCCGCAGAAGGCCGGCGACCCGGCCTTCCTCGACCAGTTGCGCGCTCTTGAGCCCGACTGCTGCCCGGTGGTCGCGTACGGCGCGCTGCTGCCGCAGCCGGCGCTGGACGTTCCCCGGCTCGGATGGATCAACCTGCACTTCTCGATCCTGCCCGCCTGGCGCGGCGCCGCTCCGGTCCAGCACGCCATCCTGCACGGTGACGAGATCACCGGGGCGAGCACGTTCCAGATCGTCAAGGAGCTGGACGCCGGGCCCGTCTACGGCGTGGTCACCGAGGAGATCCGGGCCTCCGACACCAGCGGGGCGCTGCTCGAACGCCTGTCGGTCTCGGGCGCCGGGCTGCTCGCCGCGACCCTGGACGGCGTCGAGGACGGCACGCTGGAGGCCCGGCCGCAGCCGGCCGACGGGGTGACCGTCGCGCCCAAGATCTCCGTGGGCGACGCCCAGGTCGACTGGGGCAAGCCCGCCATGCACGTCGACCGGCTGATCCGGGCCTCCACGCCCAGCCCGGGGGCGTGGAGCGAGTTCAGAGGGCAGCGGGTCAAGCTCGGGCCGGTCCGGACGGCCGCTTCCGGCGAGCCGCTCGCGCCCGGGCAGATCGCCGCCACTAAGACGGAAGTGCTGGTCGGTACGGCTACCGGCGCCGTGGCGCTGGGCGAGGTGCAGCCGCAGGGCAAGCGGTTGATGGAGGCCGTGGAGTGGGCTCGCGGAGTTCGCCCGGAGAGTAAAGAGACCTTCAAGTGACCCGGCGTGTCGAGCGGAACGCGGACTGTAACATCGAGCCCGTGACTACGACCCGTAGCGACACGGTCGCTCTTATCGAACGCATGGACAACCTGCGCGAGGACCAGGACGTTGCCTGGAAGGTGATGGGTGACATCCGCGACGACTGTCGCGACATCAACCGGCGCACCCGCCGGATGGAGATCTCACTCGAGAAGGTGGAGGGCAAGGCGGCGCGGATCGAGCAGAAGAGCGACAAGGCTCTCGGCAAGACCGTGCAACTGGGCGAGAAGCTCGACGTCCTGGACGGACGGGTCGCCGTGCTCGAGGCCGACGTCAAGGAGCTCAAGACCGACGTCAAGGAGCTCAAGACGGATGTAGCGGTGCTCAAGACGGATGTAGCGGTGCTCAAGACAGATGTAGCGGTGCTCAAGACGGACGTAGCGGTGCTCAAGACAGACGTCGGAGAGCTCAAGGTCGGCATGGTCAACGTGACCGCGCTGCTTGGAGAGGTGCTGGAAAGGCTCCCGCCCAAGGCGTGAGGGAAAGTCTGAGGGGATGAACACCAGGGGGGACCAGGGGGCCGGAGGCGGACGCGGCGGAAGCCGTACGCGAGGGCCGCGGAAACCGGCGCGCGACCATGCGCGCAACGCGGCCTTCGACGTCGTGCGAGCGGTTGACGAGCGCGACGCGTACGCCAACCTGCTTTTGCCGCGTCTGCTGCGCGAGCGCGGGATCAAGGGCCGCGACGCGGCACTGGCCACCGAGCTCGCGTACGGGACGCTGCGCGGGCTCGGCACCTACGACGCGATCATCGAGATGTGCAGCGACCGCGCGCCCGACCCCGACGTGCGTGACGCGCTTCGGCTCGGCGCGCACCAGCTCCTGCGCATGCGGGTCCCGCCGCACGCGGCCGTCGGCACCACCGTCGACCTCGTACGCCTGCGCATCGGCCAGGGCGCGGCCAAGTTCGTCAACGCGGTGCTGCGCAAGATCGGGTCGAGGACGATCGAGGAATGGGTGCCCATCGTGGCTCCCGACCCCGCGCACGACCCCGTGGGCCATCTCGCCGTCGCCTACGGTCATCCCCGGTGGATCGTCTCGGCCTTCCGCGACGCGCTGGGCGGTGACGCCGAGATGACCGACCTGCTCGAAGCGGACAACGCCCGCCCGCTCGTGACCCTCGTCGCCCGGCCGGGCCGCAGCTCCGTGGCAGAGCTCGAAGACGCGGGCGCCCTGCCTGCCCGCTACTCGCCGTACGCCGCCTACCTGCGTGAAGGTGATCCCGGCCAGATCGAGGCGGTCGCCGAGACGCGCGCCGCCGTGCAGGACGAGGCCAGCCAGCTCGTCGCGCTCGCGCTGACCCGCGTGCCGATCAAGGGCGATGGTGATGAGCTGTGGCTCGACATGTGCGCCGGCCCCGGTGGCAAGGCGGGGCTGCTCGACGCCATCGCCACCCATGGCGACCTTGAGGGCCTGAGCGGCGAGGCCCGCCGCCGTGGCGCCGGTGCGACTGGGCTGGAGCCTGCGTTCGAGGCCTTTCCCGGTGGCGCCCGGCTGCTGGCAGCTGACGTGCAGTACCACCGGGCCCGGCTGGTCTGGCAGACGACCAGGGACGCGCCGGTGATCACCGCTGACGGCACCGAGCCCGCGTGGCGGCAGGGTGTGTTCGACCGGGTCATGCTCGATGCGCCCTGCACCGGGTTGGGCGCGTTGCGGCGCCGGCCCGAGGCTCGGTGGCGGCGCGACCCCTCAGGGATCGCCGAGCTGGGCAAGCTGCAACGGCGGCTGCTCGCCACCGCTCTCGACGCCGTGCGCCCGGGTGGGGTCGTGGCCTACGTCACCTGCTCCCCGCATCTCGCGGAGACCCGGGTCGTGGTCGGCGACGTGATCGGCCGGCGGGACGACGTGGAGCAGTTGGACGCCCGTGACTACCTGCCGGAGGTGGAGGGCCTGGGCGACGGGCCGCACGCCCAGTTCTGGCCGCACCGGCACGGGACCGACGCCATGTTCCTGACCCTGCTCCGCAAGCGCTCGTGAGCCGCCTCCCGTCCGGCTACCCGGGCGGGGGGTTGTCGTGAGGTGTCGTCCGGCTGGGTTCCCTGGGTGGCGGTTGGTTGTGAGGTGTCGTCCGGCTGGGTTCCCCGGTGGGCGGGTGGTTGTCGTGTGCCGGGTTTGCTGGGTGGCGGGCGTTGGTGAGGCGTGTCCTGGCCGGTTCCGCGGGTGGCGGGCGGTTGTGGGGTGTCGTCCGTCCGATCTCCTGGGTGGCGTAAGCGCCTGTCGTCCGGGTTCCGGGGCGGCTGGCGGTGGTGAGACGTCGCGGTCTCGGGGCGAGGGCGCGGTACGGCGCGTGTGCGTGTGGGCTGCCGATGTGGTCCGATCGGCAGCGTGGACTTTCTGGACGATCTGCATAGGGCCGAGCTGGCGCCGATCATCTGGCTCCAGGGATGGCCCGAGGCGGTCCGGCCGGTGCTGGAGCTCGTCTCGGTGTTCGGCACGGACACGTTCTTCCTGCTCTGCCTGCCTGTCATCTACTGGTGCGTCAGCCCCGCGCTGGGCCTGCGCCTCGGCCTGACCGTTCTGGCGGCCGCCACCACGAACGCGATCGCCAAGCTCGTGGGCCACCAGCCCAGGCCGTACTGGATCGATGCCAGAGTGGCCGGGATGACGCCCGAGAGCGCATTCGGGCTGCCGTCGGGGCACGCGCAGATCAGCACCGCCGCCCTCGGCAAGCTGGCCGTGGCGGTGGGCCGGCCGTGGGCGCGGTGGACGGCGGGAGCGCTCGTCGCGCTCATCTGCCTGAGCCGGGTGTATCTGGGCGTGCACTTCATCTCGGACGTGGTGGCCGGGGTGCTGCTCGGGCTGGCCGTCCTGGCGCTCAGCGAATGGCTGGAACGGCCGCTGACGCAGTGGTGGCTGCGGCAGGCGCTGTGGGTACAGCTCGCGGCTTCGGCGGCGCTGTCGTGCGCGCTGCTCGGTGCGGCCGCGCTGGCCGCGGTGCCGTACGCCGGATGGACGGTGCCGGCGGGCTGGAGCTCGGCGGGCGAGATCGCGCCGGAGAGCCCGGACACGATCGTCGCCCTGTCCGGCGTGCTGCTCGGGACGCTGGCCGGCGCGTCGATCATGTACTGGCTGGGGTGGTTCGACGCGGGCGGGCCGATGAGACTGCGCGCCGCCCGCTGGCTGCTCGGCTCGCTCGTGGCCGGCCTCATCTGGTACGCCCGCCGCGAGTTTCTCCCCCCGACCGGCGTGTTCACGTATGTCGGATACGCGGTGCTGGCCCTCTGGGTGCAGGCGGGGGCGCCGGTGGTGTTCATCAGACTCGGACTCATGTCCCGGGCGAGGCAGGCACAAGCCGTTCACTAGACTTGGGCAATCATGGCCGTACAGATCTCGCCCAGCATCCTCGCCGCCGACTTCGCCAGGCTCGCCGACGAAGCCGCCGCCGTGCCGAACGCCGACTGGCTGCACGTCGACGTCATGGACTACCACTTCGTGCCCAACCTCACCCTCGGGCTGCCCGTAGTCGAGGCCTTGCGCAAGGCGACCGCGACGCCGCTCGACTGCCACCTCATGATCGCCGACCCCGACCGATGGGCGCCGGCCTACGCGGAGGCGGGGGCGGGCAGCGTGACCATCCACGCGGAGGCGGCGAAGGCTCCGGTCCGCACTCTGCGGGAGATCCGCTCGCTCGGTGCCCGGGCGGGGCTCGCGCTGAGCCCGGCCACGGCGGTCGAGCCGTACGAAGACCTGCTGGGCGAGATCGACATGCTCCTGCTGATGACCGTGGAGCCGGGGTTCGGCGGGCAGAAGTTCCTCGACATCATGCTGCCGAAGATCCGGCGGGCGCGGGCGCTCATCGAGCGGCACGGCGGCCGGATCTGGCTGCAGGTGGACGGGGGAGTGGACGCCGAGACCATCGGGCGCTGCGCGGAGGCGGGGGCTGACGTGTTCGTGGCGGGCAGCGCCGTCTACGGTGCCGCCGACCCGGCGGCCGCCATCGACGCGCTCCGCGCCACCGCTGCCAGCCAGAGCGGGTAAGTTCTCGTTGCCCTCGCCCAGCGCTGCTTGCTGGTGTGGGTATGCCCTCGTTGCCTGCGCCCGCCGCAGCTCGCCTGTGCGGGTAAGCCCTCGTTGCCCGCGCTCACCGCTGCTTGCCTGTGCGGGTAGGCCTCGTTGCCCGCGCTCACCGCTTGGCGCCGGTGCGGATGATCCCTCTCTACCCGTGCCCATCGCTACGCGCGAGAGCGGGTAAATCCCGGTTTACCTGGGTAACTATCCACTTATGAGCGACCATGGGATCTTCGGGCCACGCTCGGTGACGTGGCGGGTGATGGGTGAGCCGATCCTGCTGGTGGGCGGGATACGCGCGCTGCTGCTGCAGGGGCTCCATCCGAGGGCGATGCGCGGCGTGCTGCAGAACTCCGCGCTCATGGACCCGGCCGAGTCCTGGTCACGGTTCGTACGGACCACCGAGTTCGTACGCGTGCGCACCTACGGCACCCACGCCGAGGTCGAGCGGGCCGGACGCCGGGTCCGCAAGATCCACGCCACGCTGACTGCCTATGATCCCGACACCGGGGAGACCTTCCACCTCGACGATCCCGCCGCGCTGCGCTGGGTCCATGTCGGCGAGGTCGACTCCTACCTGTCGGTCGCCCGCAGGGCCGGAGTGCGGCTGAGCGACGACGAGGCGGACGCGTTCGTCGCGGAGTGGCGGATGGCCGCCGAGGTGGTCGGGCTGAAGGCGGCCGAGGTGCCCGGCTCGGTGGCCGAGCTGCGCGACTACATCGACGCCGAGCGGCCGGGGCTGCGGTTCGTACCCGAGGCGGCCCACCCGCTCCGCCTGTCGCTCAACGCCCCGCTGCCGCGCCTGCTGACCCCGCTCAAGCCGGCGCTGCCCGCGCTGACGCTCCTCGCCTTCGCGACGCTGCCGCGCTGGGCGCGACGGCTGTACGGGCTGCCCGCCACGCCGGTGGGCGACCTGTGGGCGACCGCGACGCTGCGGACCCTGCACACCGGGATCGGGCTGGTGCCGGCCAATGTCCGGTATGCCCCGGCGGCCCGCCGCGCGCGCCGGCTCATGGCAGCCTAGGGCGAACGCCGCGATCATAGGGGGAGGGGCGGTCGCGTGCGCCGTTTGGGGCATGGCAAACTGGTAGTGAAAGAGAGCTAGCGTGCTCCGGGGTCGGTGAAAGTCCGAGCCGGCGGTGACAGTCCGCGACCCGGCCGATGCCATCGGCCGGTTGACTCGGTGAAATTCCGGGACCGACGGTTAAAGTCCGGATGGGAGGAAGCGCGCGAGGTGTCCGGCGTCCCAGCCGGGCGCCTTCTGCGGTGCATATGCGCACCGTGGAGAAGTCCCCCGGGGCCCGCCGTGGCTTGAAGCTACTGGCGAGTAGGAGACCCCGGGTGGAGATACCCGAGCAGGACGTCGCGCACATGGCGCGTGCCGTCGAGCTGGCCGGGCGCGGACACGGCACCACCAGCCCCAACCCCGTCGTGGGCTGTGTCGTGCTGGACGCCGCTGGAGCGGTCGCGGGCGAGGGGTTCCACGCCTACGCGGGCGGGCCGCACGCCGAGATCGTCGCGCTGGCGCAGGCGGGGCGGCGGGCGCGCGGCGGCACCGCGTACGTGACGCTTGAGCCCTGCGACCACACCGGCAGGACCGGTCCGTGCAGCCTCGCGCTCCTCGACGCGGGGGTCGCGCGGGTGGTGATCGCGGTGGCCGACCCCAACCCGAAGGCGGCCGGCGGGGCCGCACGGCTGCGGGCGCGCGGTGTCGCCGTGACGACCGGGGTGCTGACCGCCGCGGCGGAGCGGGTCAACGAGGAGTGGCTGACCTACGCCCGGCTCGGCCGCTCCCACGTGACGTGGAAGTTCGCCGCCACCCTCGACGGCAGGTCGGCCGCCGCGGACGGGACCAGCCAGTGGATCACCTCGCCCGAGGCCAGGGCCGACGTGCACCGGTTGCGGGCCGCGTCCGGCGCGATCGTCGCGGGCGTCGGGACCGTGCTCGCGCTGTCTCTTCGCCGCCTCGGCCCACG
>NZ_VCKX01000742.1 GCF_005889725.1 Nonomuraea zeae | reverse complement strand
ACGTTGCAGGCACCACCCCCCACCTCGCAGGCACCCCCACCGGCGTCCGTCCAGCCGGCGACCACGACAGCGTCGCGACCCGTCCCGCGCATCGTCACCCTCGCCGACCGGCCCGACCTGGCCGACGCCCGACCCGCCAACCAGCAGCAAGGGCAGCAGGAGGACATGCCGGCCTTCCTCGGCCACGACACCGCCGGCCGCTGGGCCAAGGCCGCCGACCTGCAGCAGCACTTCCCGCAATTCACCTTCTACGCCCTCGACGCCGATGGCGTGGTGGTGGGCGGAGGCCAAGCGGCGCCGTTCGCGCTGCACGCCCCCGGCCGCGACGGACATCTGCCCGACGGCGGCTGGGACGAGATCCTGCTATGGGCCTACACCGACCTGCAGCAGGCAACGGCGCCCGACAGCCTCGGCGCGCTCGGCATCTGGGTCCAGCCGGATCGCCGCGGCACCGGCCTGTCCGACCGCCTGCTGGCCGCCATGAAGGCCGCGGCCCGCACCGCCGGCCTGACCCAGCTACTCGCCCCGGTGCGGCCCACCCGCAAACACCACCAACCCCACACCCC
>NZ_VCKX01000085.1 GCF_005889725.1 Nonomuraea zeae | reverse complement strand
CTTTGGTGTGTATGTTTGTTTTTTTTTCAAGCAGAAGACGGCAGACGAGCTGTCTTAGGGTCTCGTGGGCTGGGAGAGGGGTATAAGAGACAGGGGGTGGGGGTGCTGCCGGGGGTGCAGGTCAGCCTGGCGGCCTTGGACCTGGAGGTACGCCCCCGGTAGTCGGTCGCGACCGCGTAGTAGGTGCCCGGCTGGCAGGGCAGGGCCAGGGTGATGCGCCCCTTCCTGGTGGCGCCGCTCTTGACGACCGGGTCGGCGCCCGGCACGGCCCGCTTGACGCGGATGCGCAGCAGCGCGGAATTGAAGCAGCCGCGGCGGGCGGCGGAGGTCTCGATCTTGAGTGCGGTGCTCAGGTGCGGCTTGGCCACGCTGATCCGGCACCTGGCGGCGTCGGTCGAACTCTCAGCGGCGGTCGCGGCCTCGGCGGCGCTGAGCGGCGTGCAGAACGCCGCCAGACTGACGAGCCCGGCAAGTACCCCTAGGGGTCTACGCATCGGGGGATTCCTCCAGTTGCGGTAGAGGCTGGATGGCTCCGCATTCTGTCGGGATCGAGACCTATTTGTCATGAAATTTGGGAGATTTCCGCGAAACACCGGTAAACCAAAGTGACCTGAGGGACGTCGGGCCGGGTCGCGCCGCCACGTCTCGAAAGCGTCACGACCCTTGACGACGTGGACATCCGGAATTTACGTTCGCGGTACTTATCCGGTTCAGCAGGTCCCGCAACCTGCGACTACTGAAGAGTGATCGCTCACCGGTCTCCTTGGCGGGGGCATGCTCCGCGATTCATTGGGAGCGCTCCCAGGAGGCCCGGTCCATCGGGGTGTCTTAGCAGACGTTCGAACCTTCGCGCCGGGCGCGGAGGGAAGGAGAGAAGCGATGCGTAACCGGGCTCGGATCCTGACTCCGCTCGTGGCGGCGGGCCTGCTGGCCACGGCCTGCACCGGCGGCGGATCCACACCGACCCCGCCGGCCACCCAAGCGCCGAGCCAGGGCGCGGTGGCCAGTGCCAACCCCGACTCCCTGCCACGCAACGAGACGCTCTACACGACGGGCACCCAGTGGGGCCCGCCGGCGAACTACAACCCCATCAGGGAGTGGGACTCCGCGGTCGGCACCAAGGGCCTGGTGTACGAGACGATGTTCCACTACGACACCACCGCGGCCAAGCTCACGCCCTGGCTCGCCACCAGCGGCACCTGGACCGACGACACCACGTACGAGGTCAAGCTCCGCCCCGGCGTCAAGTGGTCCGACGGCCAGCCGCTCACCGCCAAGGACGTCGTCTTCACCTTCGAGCTCGGGAAGATGGAGACGATCCCGTACCACAACCTGTGGGACTGGCTGAAGAGCGTCGAGGCCACCGACGACCAGACCGTGAAGTTCACCTTCTCCAAGGCGAACTACCAGGAGTGGGACTTCATGCTCTACACCCGCTCGATCGTCCCCGAGCACGTCTGGAAGGGCCGCGCCGAGAAGGAGGTCCTCGACGGCGTCAACGACAACCCGGTCGGGACCGGCGCGTACACGTTCATGAGCAAGGACCAGGACCGCGTGGTCCTGCAGCGGCGGGACGACTGGTGGGGCAAGACGGCGCTGAACCTGGAGCCCAAGCCCAAGTACATCGTGGACATCGCCACTCCCAGCAACGAGGTCGCCATGGGCCTGCTGCTGCAGCAGAAGCTGGACCTCAGCAACAACTTCCTGCCCGGCGTGGCCAACCTCGTCCAGGGGAACTTCGGCCTGACCACGTACTACAACGAGCCCCCGTACATGCTCTCGGCCAACACCGCGTGGCTGGTGCCCAACACGACCAAGAAGCCGATGGACGACCCGGCCTTCCGCAAGGCGCTGGCCTCCTCGGTCGACGTCAAGAAGATCGTGGAGGGCGTCTACGGCAACCTGGTCAAGGCGGCCAGCCCGACCGGCCTGCTGCCGCAGTGGGAGCAGTTCGTGGACCAGGGCGTGGTCGGCAAGTCCGGGTTCGCCTTCGACGCGGCCAAGGCCAAGAAGCTGCTCGCGGACGCCGGCTACAAGGACGGCGACGGCGACGGCTACGTCGAGAACAAGGACGGCTCCAAGATCAGCCTGTCGCTCATCGTGCCGTCCGGCTGGACCGACTGGATGGAGTCCGCCAGGTCGATCTCGGCCAGCGCCAAGACCGCCGGCATCCAGATCACGCCCGACTTCCCCGACTTCAACGCCCTGGTGGAGAAGCGCGCGAAGGGCGACTTCGACCTGCTCATCAACAACGAGCGCCAGCTGTCCAACTCGCCGTACACCTACTACGAGTACATGTTCCAGCTGCCGATCCAGAAGCAGCAGAACACGGTCAACTTCGCCCGGTACGAGAACAAGAAGGCCTGGGAGCTCGTCCAGCAGCTCGACCAGGTCAAGACCGACGACATCGAGGGGATGAAGAAGCTCACCTCCCAGCTCCAGCAGATCCATCTCGACGACCTGCCGGTCATCCCCCTCTGGTACAACGGCCTGTGGGCGCAGTCCAGCACCAGCGTGTGGAAGAACTGGCCGGCCGCGGCCGGCAGCGCGCCCAAGACCGGCGCCGTCATGTGGCGTAACTGGCTCGAACTGGGCGGCTTCGAGACGCTCACCCAGCTCCAGCCCTCGGGCTCCTGACCTGCCGGACCCCGTCCCTCCGCCCCGTCACCGCCCGGGGCGGAGGGCCTACACGGAGACATTCGCGTGCGTCGTTACTTCGGTAGGAAACTGCTCATCTACGGACTGACCTTCTTCATCGCCGTCACGGTCAACTGGATGATCCCGCGCTTCATGCCCGGCGACCCGGTCGCCAGCATGGTCGCGCGGGCCAACGTCGCCAAGCCCGAGGCCGTCGAGGCGATGCGCACCTACTACAACAGCCTCTTCGGCTTCGACCAGCCGCTGTGGCAGCAGTACGTCAACTTCTGGGGCGCCCTGTTCAGAGGGGACTTCGGGCTCAGCATCTGGCTGTTCCCGACCCCGGTGAGCACCGTGATCACGAACGCGGTGCCGTACACGCTGGCCCTGATCATCCCGTCCGTGCTGCTGAGCTGGGTGGTGGGCAACCGGTTCGGCGCGTACGCCGCCAGGCGCAAGCTCCTCGATAACACCGTGCTGCCGCTCGGGTACGTGCTCACGGCCATGCCGTACATGTGGCTGGCGGTGCTGCTGGCCTGGGCGCTCGGCGTGATCGCCGGGCTCTTCCCCGTCGCCGGCGGCTACAGCTTCTCCATGCGGCCCAACTGGTCGTGGACGTTCGCGCTCGACCTGGTGCACCACTGGGCGCTGCCGTTCCTGTCGCTCTTCCTGGTGGCGCTGGGCGGCTGGGCCATCGGCATGCGCAACATGATCATCTACGAGCTGGAGTCCGACTACTCCAACTACCTGGCCGCGCTGGGCGCGCCCGCCCGGCTCATCCGCAGGTACGCCTTCCGCAACGCCGTCCTGCCCCAGATCACCGGCCTGGCCCTGCAACTGGGCGTGCTGGTGGCGGGAGCGCTGGTCACGGAGATCGTCTTCGCCTACCCGGGGCTCGGCAGCCTCATACTCAAGGCCATCCAGAACAAGGACTTCTTCCTCCTCCAGGGCACGTTCCTGTTCATCGTGCTCGGCGTGCTGATCGCCAACTTCATCATCGACGTCGTCTACGTGGTGGTCGATCCGCGCACGCGGGCGGGAATGGCGGGTGCGCAGGCATGACGGCACTTCAGGAAGTCGCGCCGCGCGAGCCCGCGGGGGTGCGGCGCGAGGCGCTCTACTTCGCGGTGCGCAACGGCAAGCTGCTGACCGGGTTCGGCATCGTGGCCGTGCTGCTCGTGCTCGGGCTCGCCGGGCCCGCGCTGATCGGCGGCACGCCCAACGACTACGGGACCCGCCCCATGAGCCCGCCGTCGGCCGAGCACTGGCTCGGCACCACCACCTTCGGCCAGGACATCTTCCTGCAGTTCGTGCACGGGCTGCGCAGCACCTTCGCCGTGGGTGTGATCGGCGGCGGCATCGCGGCGGTCATCGGCATGCTCGTCGGCTTCGTGGCCGGCTACCGAGGCGGCGTGGTCGACGAGGTGCTCAACATGCTGACCAACGTCATCCTGGTCATCCCCACCCTGGCCGTGCTGCTGATCATCAACGCCTACCTGGGCATCAGGAGCGTGGCCGTGCAGGGCCTGTTCATCGGCCTGACGCAGTGGCCGTGGGCGGCGCGGGCGATCAGGGCGCAGACGTTCTCGCTGCGTACGCGGGAGTTCGTGGACCTGGCCAGGATGAGCGGCGCGGGCACCTGGCGGATCATCAGCAGGGAGATCGCGCCGAACATGAGCTCCTACCTGTTCATGACGTTCATCCTGCTGTTCGGCGGCTCGATCCTGATCGCCTCCTCGCTGGACTTCATCGGGCTCGGCCCCACGGAGGGGGTCTCGCTCGGCCTGATGCTGCAGAACGCGAACCAGTGGAGCGCGCTGCAGCTCGGCCTCTGGTGGTGGTTCGTCCCGCCGGGCGCGGCCATCACCGCCATCGTCGGCGCCCTGTACGTGGCCAACGTCGGCCTCGACGAGGTCTTCAACCCGAAACTGAGGGAGACATGAGCCTGCGGGTCAGCGAGCTGAAGGTGTACTACAGGACGCTCAAGGGCGAGGTGCGCGCCCTCGACGGCATGTCCTTCGGCCTGGCGGACGGCGAGATACTCGGGCTGGTCGGCGAGTCGGGCTGCGGCAAGAGCACGCTGGGCAAGAGCCTGATCCGGATGGACGGCCGGATGCGCCACGCCGGCGGCCGGGTCGAGCTCGACGGCGAGGAACTGCCCATCGCCGACGACCGCCGCATGAACGACTTCCGCTTCCGCAAGGTCTCCCTCATCCCGCAGTACGCCATGAGCGCGCTCAACCCCACCCGCAAGCTCCGCAAGATGGTCGCCGAGCTGCTCGCCTCCCGGGGCGCGAACGTGGACGTCGCCGAGCTGGAGAGCCGGATGAGCCAGGTCGGCCTGCCCCGCGAGGTGCTCGACCGCTACCCGATCGAGCTGTCCGGCGGCATGAAGCAGCGCATGGTGATGGTCATCTCCACGCTGCTCGACCCGTCCCTGCTGATCGCCGACGAGGTCACCTCCGCGCTCGACGTCTCCACCCAGAAGGCCGTGGCCCGCGCCCTGCTCGGCTTCCGCGAGAGCGGCTACGTCAAGAGCATGATCTTCGTCACCCACGACCTCGCGCTCACCCACCACATCGCCGACACGATCATGGTCATGTACGCGGGCAAGCTGGCCGAGAAGGCGCCCGCCGACGTGATCGTCAAGGCGCCCAGGCACCCGTACACCAGGCTGCTGCTCGACTCCCTGCCCGAGGTCGGCGTCCGCTACGCCGACCGGCGGCTGGAGGGCATCGCGGGCAGCCCGCCCTCGCTGCTCGACCCGCCGGCCGGCTGCCGCTTCCGCGACCGCTGCCCGATCGCGGGGGACGAGTGCGCCGAGGACCCGCCGGTGACCGAACTCGCCCCCGACCACCACGTCGCCTGCTGGAAGGCCTGATGCTGAAACTCGACGACGTCACCAAGGAATTCAGGATCGGCGCCTTCGGCGGGAAGAGCGTCGCGGCCGTACGGAACGTGAGCTTCGAGGTCGTGCCCGGCGAGGTCGTCTCGCTGATCGGGGAGAGCGGCAGCGGCAAGAGCACGATCGGCCGGATGATCCTCGGGCTGAACCCGGTCACCCGCGGCTCGATCACCTTCGACGGCCTGCCGGTCCGGGCGGGCAAGGAGTACTACCGCCGCATCCAGGGCATCTTCCAGGACCCGTTCAGCTCCTTCAACCCGGTGTTCAAGGCCGACCGCGTGTTCGCCATGATCAAGGACACCTACTACCCGGCCGTCCCGGCGGCCGAGTGGGCGGGGCGGATCGAGACGAGCCTGCGCGACGTACGGCTCAACCCGGGGCAGGTCCTCGGCAAATACCCGCACCAGCTCAGCGGCGGCCAGCTCCAGCGCCTGCTCATCGCCCGCGCACTGCTGCTGGACATCAAGCTGCTGGTGGCCGACGAGATCACCAGCATGCTGGACGCCTCGACCCGGATCGACGTGCTCAACCTGCTGGCCGAGCTGAAGACCAGGGGGCTCGGCGTGCTCTACATCACGCACGACCTGTCGCTGGGCAACTACCTCGCCGAGCGGACCGTGGTGCTGCGCCGGGGGAGCGTGGCCGAGATGGGGCCGACCGAGCGGGTCTTCGGCGACCCGCTGCACCCCTACACGCGCGAGCTGCTGTCGGCCGTGCCGCGGCTGCACGAGCCGTGGGACGACGCCCCGCCCGCCGGCGCCTGCCTCTACCACCGCAACGGGGGCACCGGCGTGCTGTTCGAGGCGAGCCCGGGACATTTCGTGGCGTGCGCCGGGCTGAGCGACTGCTGAGGAGAGCACTTGAGTTCGTACCGTCCGCTCCACGAGGGCTGGACCCTGTCGTCGCGTGACCTCCCGGAGACCCCGGCGAGGGTGCCCGGCTGCGTGCACACCGATCTGCTCGCCGCCGGGCTCATCGAGGATCCCTACCTGGACGGCAACGAGCACCGGCTGGCCTGGATCGGCCGCACGGAGTGGACCTACCGCACCGCCTTCACCTGGTCGCCCGACCAGCACGAACGTACCGACCTGGTCTGCGAGGGGCTCGACACCGTCGCCACGATCACCCTCAACGGGGTGCTCCTGGGCAGCACCGCCAACCAGCACCGGTCCTACCGCTTCCCCGTCCGCCACCTGCTGCGCGACGGCGGCAACGAGCTGGTCGTGCGCTTCGGCTCGGCCTACGACTACGCCGCCGAGCGGCGGGCGGCCCTGGGGGAGCGGCCGGGCGCCTACGACGAGCCCTACCCGTTCATCAGGAAGATGGCCTGCAACTTCGGCTGGGACTGGGGCCCGACCCTGGTCACGGCCGGCATCTGGCGGCCGATCGGGCTGGAGAGCTGGAGCGGGGCGCGGCTGGCCGAGGTGCGCCCGCTCACGCGGGCCGACGGCACCGTGGACGTGCACGTACGCGTCGAGCGCACGACCGAGGAGCCATTCGCGCTCACCGCGCGGGTCGCGGGGATCACCGCGGAACACCGCCTGGAGGGCCGCGCGGCCGTCGTGTCGCTGCGCGTGCCGGAGCCGGAGCTGTGGTGGCCCCGAGGGTACGGCGGCCAGCCCCGCTACGACCTGACCGTCCGCCTGGGCGCGGGCGACGGCGGCGAGGAGCGGCGCGGGAAGGCCGGCGAGGAGCAGCACGGGAAGGCCGGCGAGGAGTGGCGCGGGAAGATCGGCTTCCGCTCGGTCGAGCTGGCCCGCGAGGCTTTCGGCCTGAAGGTCAACGGCGTGCCGGTCTTCGTCAGGGGCGTCAACTGGATCCCCGACGACTGCTTCCCCTCCCGCGTGACCAGGTCGCGGCTGGCCGAGCGGTTCGGGCAGGCCACGGGCGCCGGGGTCAACCTGCTGCGGGTCTGGGGCGGCGGCCTGTACGAGAGCGAGGACTTCTACGACCTGGCCGACGAGCTGGGCCTGCTCGTGTGGCAGGACTTCCCGTTCGCCTGCGCCGCCTACCCGGAGGAGGAGCCGTTCAGGTCGGAGGTGGCGGCGGAGGCCAGGCAGCACGTCGCCAGGCTCGCCCGGCATCCGAGCCTCGTCCTGTGGTGCGGCAACAACGAGAACCTGGAGGGCCACGCCGACTGGGGCTGGCCGGACGAGCTCGGCGGCCGTAGCTGGGGTGCGGGCTTCTACCACGACCTGCTGCCGTCGATCGTCGCCGAGCTCGACCCCGGCCGCCCCTACTGGCCCGGCAGCCCCTATTCGGGAGCGCCCGGCCTGCCGCCGAACGACCCGGCGACCGGCACCGTGCACATCTGGGACGTGTGGAACCGCGAGGACTACACCCGCTACGCCGCCTACCGGCCGCGGTTCGTGGCCGAGTTCGGCTTCCAGGGGCCGCCCGCGTACGCGACCCTGCGCCGGGCCTCCTCCGACGAGCCGCTGACGCCGGACTCCGCGCACCAGAAGGCGATCGACGGCCAGGGCAAGCTGCTGCGCGGGCTCGGCCGGCACCTGCCGCAGCCGCGGACGTTCGACGACTGGCACTACTGGACCCAGCTCAACCAGGCCCGCGCGATGGCGTTCGGGATCGAGCGGTTCCGCTCGCTCATGCCGTACTGCATGGGGACGATCGTCTGGCAGCTCAACGACTGCTGGCCGGTCACGTCCTGGTCGGCGGTGGACGGCGACGGGCGGCGCAAACCGCTCTGGTACGCGCTGCGCCGCGCCTACGCCGACCGGCTGCTCACCGTCCAGGAAGGGGAGCTGGCCCTGGTGAACGACACCGCCGAGCCCTGGTCGGGCGAGCTGCACCTGACGCGCCGCGGCCTCACCGGCGAACCGCTGGCCAAGGAGGTCGTCGCGGTGCACGCGGCGCCGCGCTCGGTGCTCAGGGTGGCCCTGCCCGAGTCGGTCGCGGTGCCCGACGACCCGGCGCGCGAGCTGTTCACCGCCCTGCTGGGCGGCAGCCGCACCACGAGCTGCTACGCCGAGGACACCGAGATGGCGTTCCCGCCGGCGGCCTACGACGCGCACGTCGAGCGCGCGCCGGACGGCTACCGCGTGATCGTCACCGCCGTCAGCGTGCTGCGCGAGCTCGCGCTCTTCCCCGACCGGCTCGACCCCGCCGCCCGCGTGGACGACCAGCTGGTCACGCTGCTGCCGGGCGAGAGCGCCGTCTTCCACGTCAGCACCGAGCGGGAGCTGGACCCCGGGGCGCTGACCGGCTTCCCCGTCCTGCGCTGCGTGAACGAGGCGGTCAGACCCTGAACTCCTCGGTACGGTGCGCGTAGGCGGGCACCGCCGCCCGCATCTCGTCGGTGATCACCGGCGGGGGCAGCGGCGCGATCTCCCGCTCGTGGAAGCCCTGCACGTCCTCGCCCTCGGCGAACAGCTCCTCGACGAGCCGCAGGCAAGGCTCGACCACGGAGGCGCCGGTGATCCGGCGGCCGCCCCGGCCCCCGCCGTGACGGTCGTACAGCACCTCGTACATGAGGGACGAGGAGAAGATCACCAGCTCGGGGACGGGCTCGAGGTCCGCCACCCACTCGGCCGGCACCACCCGGCAGGGGGATCCGGCCGCGGCGCGCAGCGCCAGCACGTGCATCTCCCACTGCAGGTACGGGGTGATCGGGAACTCCACCACGCGCACCCGCCTGACGGGGACGCGGCGGCGGAAGTACTCGGCCACGGGCGCCGCCATGCGGCCGGTCAGGGCCAGCGAGCGCTCCCAGTCGCCGTCCATCATGGCCCGCCAGCTCGCCACGTCGGGCTCGTAGAACTCCTGGGCGCGTTCGAGCTTCGACATCGGCTCGGTGCAGAGCTCGTGGTCGCGGTCGAATCCGGCTTGGTACTCCGGCACATCCAGGACGAGTCCGCCGTCTATGGCGGCGAACGGGTTCGTGCGGCGGACCGGAGTGCCCTGCTCGGTCATACGGCGTCCCTTCGCGTCTGAAGACCCGCCCAGATCATGAATTGGCGCCCTGACCGGGTCAAGGCCCAAAACGATCTGGGCGGGGCTTCACCTGCGATAGCGGAAACGCCGGTGGATCAGGCTGAACAGCATGGCCCCCAGCCACACCACCAGCAGGACCTTGAAGATGCCGAACCCGCCGAAGATCAACCCCAGTATCAGGAACACGAACAGCACCGGCAGGAACGGGCCCGGACCCCTGCGGCCCTGCCACGGGTGCCCGTGGTGACCGCCCCGGCCCCTGCGCATCTCACGCTGGGCGTGGTGCATGGCCTGCATCTGGTGCCGGTGCGCGCGCATCGCCTGCCGCCAGGCGTCCCTGTCGAAACGGGACCCGTCGAAGTGCGGCATGGCGTACTGGGGGAGGTCACCGTGGGGAAGGGGATCGCGGTGCCCGTAGGCGGGCTGCTGACCTGGCAGGTCCGCCGTCACCGCGGCGAGGTCGCGGGCCGTCTTGGCGGCCAGCGTCCGATCGAGTCGTTCGTCGAGCTCTTCATGGGTCAGGCGGCCCTGCGCGAAGTGCTCACGCAGGGCGGCCATCGTCTGCTCCCGCTCGGCGTCGCCGATGCGGAGGTCGTCACGGTCCATACG
Source organism: Nonomuraea zeae (assembly GCF_005889725.1). Classification (GTDB taxonomy): domain Bacteria; phylum Actinomycetota; class Actinomycetes; order Streptosporangiales; family Streptosporangiaceae; genus Nonomuraea; species Nonomuraea zeae. The sequence continues at coordinate 33,098 of NZ_VCKX01000085.1, read as the reverse complement.
GGGTTCCTTGCTGCGTCTGATTTACCTCACTGCGTGAGGTGCGCTCAGTCGCCATGTGCCGCCGCCTTCCCCCACTCTGGTCGCTGCGCTCCCGCCGTTCCTCCAGGCGACGGCGCCCCCTTAGTCACTCCTTGTTCACTCATCGCCCGGTTCGTCGTCTGCCAGGATCTGGTAGAGCTTGCGCCGGGTCTCAACCAGAGTCTTACGCGCTTCGCGGATTTGTGCGTCGTTTCCGGTCTGAAGAACCTGCATCATGGCGAATGCCGACTGTCGGGCGATATGCCAGAGATCGGCGGTGTTGTCGTCGATATCCGGTCGCATCTCGTCCCACGGGGCGCGGAGCTCGTCGGCGTGCGCCTCCAGGTAGTTGCGGCCTTCCTCGGTGAGGGTGAAGGTCTTGCGGCCCTCGTTCTCCTCCGAGATGACCAGGCCCTCGTCGGTGAGCTGCTGCAACGCCGGGTAGACGGCGCCGGGGCTGGGCTTCCAGCCGCCTTCGCTGCGCTCGGCGATCTCCTGGATGATCTGGTAGCCGTTGCGGGGCTCCTCGGCCAGCAGGGCCAGGATCGCGGCGCGTACGTCGCCCCGCTTGGCCTTGCGGGTCCTGCCGCCCCAGCCTCGGTGGCCGCCGCCCCAGGGTCCGCCGGGTCCGCCGCCGCCCCACGGGCCGCGCCCGAAGTCGAACGGGAACGGGCCGCCCGGACCGCCTCGCCGGCCGCGCTGCCGATGCTCGTGCGGGCCGCCGCGGTGATGGTGGTGCTCGCGGCCCATCTGCTCGAAGGCCTCTGACACGGCCCTGAACGCCTCGCGGGCCGCCCTCTTGTACTCGTGTGCGCCGGGCCAGGGCCCGCCTGCTACGTGTGCGGAAGTCATTTTTCCCCCTATATCGTGATCTGTTCTCGATGCGTCAAAGATATATCGGTAGTGTGTCGTTCGCAAGCCCCGGGGAGGAGTGAGCCAGATCACGAAAAAGTTGCGGAATCCGGGAACAGGATTGGGGAGAGGGTCGTTGTTCAGAGCAGACGAGGTCGTTCCGCGTCGGCAGGGCTGGGGGGTGCTGTCGCCGCGGAGACGACCTCGTCTGCGTTTCCGGACACTTGCGGAACGGGCCTCCTGGGCCCCCGGCGGGCCTCGCCGCGTAAAGGACTTCTTTGCATTAAAGTCCCGATCATGATGGGGCATACACACGCGATGACCGGGGCCATCGCCTGGCTGGGGCTCGCACCACCCCTGGCCGCTCTGCCGCTCGTGAACGAGAGTACGAGGTTTGTCGAAACCGGGATCATGGCCACCGCGCTCAGTCCCCCCGAGCTGATCGCCGGGGCGATCATCTGCGCAGGGGCGGCCATGCTGCCCGACCTCGATCATCCGAGCGCGACGATCGCGCAGACGTTCGGGCCGGTCACCTGGATGCTCAGCAAGGCCGTGGCCTGGCTCAGCGGCGGTCACCGGGGGATGACGCACTCGCTGGTGTTCGCCGTGGCGATGGGGTTCGGGGCGCACTGGCTGGCCAACACCTATCCGATCGGGCGCGACATCATGGTCGTCCTGCTCATCGGCCTGGCGCTGCGGGCCATCGGCGTGGGGATCCCGGGCAACAAGCTCGGCTCCGCGATGATCAACATCGGGATGACCGCCGGGCTCTACGCCGTCTTCCTCTCACTCGGCGTGGGTTACGCGTGGCTGGGCCTGGCCGTGGGGGTGGGCTGTCTCATCCATGTCGTGGGCGACTGCATGACCGAGCGAGGGTGTCCCGTGCTCTGGCCGCTGTCGGCCAGGTGGGTGCTGCCCTGGAAGATCGGCATCAAGACCGGCAAGAAGTTCGAGCAGAAGATCCTCGCTCCGGTGCTCTCCGTCGCCATCGTCGGCCTGCTGTTCTGGCGGCTCGTGCCCGTTTAAGTTGATGTCGAGATACCTTAGAGATATCTTGACGTCGAGACATCCGCCGCACGGGTCGCTTGTTAGGGTCACCTAACGTGATGACGATTCCCGGAGTGCGGCAGGATTTGGTCTGAGAATTGTCTGATGGAGGAGGCGAATCACCGTGTCCGCGAACAGCTTCGGCAGCCGTGACACGCTACGCGTCGGCGACGCGTCATACGAGATTTTCCGGCTGGACGCCGTCGAGGGTGCCGCACGCCTCCCGTACAGCCTGAAGATCCTGCTGGAAAACCTCCTCCGCACCGAGGACGGCGCCAACATCACCGCCGACCACATCCGTGCGCTGGGCGGCTGGGACCCGAACGCGGCCCCGAGCGTGGAGATCCAGTTCACGCCGGGCCGGGTCATCATGCAGGACTTCACCGGTGTGCCGTGCGTGGTCGACCTGGCCACCATGCGCGAGGCCGTACGCGATCTGGGCGGCGACGCCGCCCGCATCAACCCGCTCGCGCCGGCCGAGATGGTCATCGACCACTCGGTCATCGTCGACTACTTCGGTCACCCCGACTCGTTCCAGCGCAACGTCGAGCGCGAGTACGAGCGCAACCGCGAGCGCTACCAGTTCCTGCGCTGGGGCCAGACGGCCTTCGACGAGTTCAAGGTCGTCCCGCCCGGCACCGGCATCGTCCACCAGGTCAACATCGAGCACCTGGCGCGCGTGGTCATGACCCGCGACGGCAAGGCCTACCCGGACACCTGCGTCGGCACCGACTCCCACACCACGATGGAGAACGGCATCGGCGTCCTGGGCTGGGGCGTCGGCGGCATCGAGGCCGAGGCCGCGATGCTCGGCCAGCCGATCTCCATGCTCATCCCGCGCGTGGTCGGCTTCAAGCTCAGCGGCCAGCTCCCGGCCGGCGCCACCGCCACCGACCTGGTCCTGACGATCACCGAGATCCTGCGCAAGCACGGCGTGGTCGGCAAGTTCGTGGAGTTCTACGGCGAGGGCGTCTCCTCGGTGCCGCTGGCCGACCGGGCCACGATCGGCAACATGAGCCCCGAGTTCGGCTCCACCTGCGCGATCTTCCCGATCGACGGCCAGACGATCGACTACCTGCGGCTGACCGGGCGCTCCGAGGAGCAGATCGCCCTCGTCGAGGCGTACGCCAAGACCCAGGGCCTCTGGCTCGACCCCGCCGCGCCCGAGCCGGCCTTCTCCGAGTACATCGAGCTCGACCTCGGCACCGTCGTACCGTCCATCGCCGGCCCCAAGCGCCCGCAGGACCGCATCGTCCTGTCGGCGGCCAAGGCCACCTGGCGCCACGACGTACAGAACTACGTGGCCGACAACATCGACGAGGAGGGCGAGGAGTCCTTCCCCGCCTCCGACTCGCCGGCCTCCAACTCCCGCGCCAACGGCGGCCGGCCGCACAAGCCGGTCCCCGTGACGCTGGCCGACGGCACCACGTTCGAGATCGACCACGGCAACGTCTCGATCGCCGCGATCACCTCGTGCACCAACACCTCCAACCCGTTCGTCATGCTCGGCGCGGCGCTGCTGGCCCGCAACGCGGTCGAGAAGGGCCTGACCCGCAAGCCGTGGGTCAAGACCTCGCTGGCGCCCGGCTCGCAGGTCGTCACCGGCTACTTCGAGCGCTCGGGGCTCCAGCCGTACCTCGACAAGATCGGGTTCAACCTCGTCGGCTACGGCTGCACCACCTGCATCGGCAACTCGGGCCCGCTGCTGCCCGAGATCTCCGACGCCATCCAGGCCAACGACCTGGCCGTCACGGCGGTGCTGTCCGGAAACCGCAACTTCGAGGGCCGCATCAACCCCGACGTGAAGATGAACTACCTGGCCTCGCCGCCGCTGGTGGTCGCCTACGCGCTGGCCGGGACGATGGACCTCGACCTCGACACCGAGCCGCTCGGCCTCGGCGCCGACGGCGAGCCCGTCTACCTCAAGGACATCTGGCCGTCGCCGGAGGAGATCGCCTCGGTCGTCAACTCCTCGATCGGCCGCGACATGTTCGAGCGCGACTACGCCGACGTGTTCAAGGGCGACGACCACTGGCGCTCGCTGCCGATCCCCACGGGCAACACCTTCGAGTGGGACCCGTCCTCGACATACGTGCGCAAGGCGCCCTACTTCGACGGGATGCCGGAGAAGCCGGAGCCGGTGACCGACATCTCCGGCGCCCGCGTGCTGGTCAAGGTCGGCGACTCCGTCACCACCGACCACATCTCGCCGGCGGGCTCCATCAAGGCCGGCACCCCGGCCGCGCAATACCTGCGGGCCAACGGGGTCGAGGTCAAGGACTTCAACTCCTACGGCTCGCGGCGCGGCAACCACGAGGTGATGATCAGGGGCACGTTCGCCAACATCCGCCTGCGCAACCAGATCGCGCCGGGCACCGAGGGCGGCTACACCCGCGACTTCACCCAGCCCGACGGCCCGGTGTCGTTCATCTACGACGCCTCGGTCAACTACGCCGCGGCCGAGACGCCGCTCGTGGTGCTGGCGGGCAAGGAATACGGCTCGGGCTCCTCGCGCGACTGGGCGGCCAAGGGCACGGCGCTCCTGGGCGTCCGCGCCGTGATCGCGGAGTCGTACGAGCGCATCCACCGCTCCAACCTGATCGGCATGGGCGTGCTCCCGCTGCAGTTCCCCGAGGGCGGCTCGGCGGAGGCGCTCGGGCTGACGGGCGAGGAGACGTTCGACATCACGGGCGTCGAGGAGCTCAACAAGGGCGGCATCCCGCAGACGGTGCACGTCAAGGCCACGGCGCCGTCCGGGCACGGAGCCGGCGTCGAGTTCGACGCGGTGGTGCGCATCGACACCCCTGGCGAGGCCGACTACTACCGGCACGGTGGCATCATGCAGTACGTGCTGCGCTCGCTGCTCGCGAAGTGATCTTCTCGCGGTCGCGCCCGGTCATGAGCCGGGCGCGGGCGCGGGGGCCCTTGGCTTCGACGCCGGGGGTGGGGCGCGATCCTCACGCGCCCGTATCGGGGGAACCACCCGACACATGAAGAGCCGCCCGGTGGGACACCCCCCGCCGGGCGGCTTTTTCCACTTGCCGCCCGTGCCCCCTGCCAGGGGAGGCGTCAGGAGACCTTGGCGGGCGGGGCCGACCAGGTGTCGCAGGCGGCGGGGGAGCCGCTCCGGTAGCCGCGTGTCAGCCAGTGGACCCGGTTGGCGCCCTTGCCGTGGCTGCGGTCGCCGTCCTCGTCCCCGCTGGCCCGGGTGGCGTCGAGCAGCGCCGCCCAGTCGGCCTCCGTACGCGCCAGCGAGCCCCACACGCTGCCCATGAACACCCCGGACAGGCAGTCGGCCTGCAACTCGTAGCGCCGCTTCAGCTCGGCCCGGTCGGCGCGGCCGGTGCGGGCCCTGGCCTCGTACGAGCGCCGGATCCCGGTGACGCTCTGCAGGTGGTGGCCGTACTCGTGGGCGGCCACCTTGAACGGATAGAGGTCCGTCCTGCCCTCGATCCAGCCGCCGGTGAGCGGGAACACCAGCGTGCCCCGCTCGGTGCAGTAGAAGGCCGCCGCGTGCTCGGGCCAGCGGATCCCGCACACCGTGCTCGCCGGCTCCTCGAAGTAGCGGACGACCGGCTTCGCGAACGAGCGTCCCGCTCGGGCGAAGTAGGCGGACCATGATTTATCCAGGCATTTCACGACTGTCTCCAGGTACTGCCGCGTCCGCGGAATCCCTCCCGAGCTGATCGGCGTCTCAGGGCACGACGTGCCGGCCAGCTTGCCGGCCTTCTTCGGGAACGGATTCGCGACCGGTCTGGCGGCCGGCTTCGTGACCTGGCTCGTGACCTGGCTTGCGACCTGGCCCGGGACCTGCTCCGAGGTCAGGGCGGCGGCCTGGGCGCTCTGGGCGGGGAGGCCGGTGACCGCGAGGATCGCGGCGAGGGCCAGGGCGCGCGTAACGGGGACGTAGTGCACGGTCGGCAGCTTAACGATCAGCACCATCGCGGGAGCACGCCGTCCGCAGGATCGACCATGGCCCGGTCCGGCTTCCCCCAGCCCAGGGGTCACGCTCACGCCCTATCACGGCGACAGAGAGTGATGATGATTGACTCCCAGGCGTGACTCATACGGTATTGGTGCTGATTGTGGGCAGTTTGGTGGTTTTCGTCGGCGCGATCGTCCAGGGCGGCGTCGGGTTCGGCCTGGGGCTGGTGGCGGCGCCCGTGCTGACCTTATTGGCGCCCGACCTCATGCCGGGCGCGATCCAGGTGGTCAACATGACGCTGCCGCTGTTCACGCTGGCCGTGGAGTGGCGGCGGGTGGACTGGCGCGGGCTCGGGTTCGCGGTGCTGGGCAGACTGCCGGGGAGCGTCGTCGGCGCGGTCATCGTCGTCTACGTCTCCGTGTACACGCGCGGCGTCCTCGTGGCCGTCATGGTGCTCATCGCCGTCGTGCTGACCGCCAGGGCGCTGAGCGTGCCGCGTAACGCCGGGACGATCGCCTCCGCCGGATTCGTGTCGGGGGTGACCGGCACCGCCACGGGCATCGGGGGGCCGCCGATCGCGCTGGTCTACCAGGACGCCAAGGGGCCGCAGATCCGGGCGACGCTGGCCATGTTCTTCTTCCTGAGCGCGGCCCAGTCGCTGGTCATCCTGTACGTGGTGGACGAGCTGCCGGCGCGGGCGCTGGGGACGGGGGCGGCGCTGATCGTGCCGATGGTGCTCGGGTTCCTGGTGTCGGGGCCGCTGCGGCGCTATCTCGACGGCGGGAAGGTGCGGGTGGCGGTGCTCGCCGTCGCCACCGCCTCGGCCATCGCGCTGATCGCGCAGAACGTGATCGTCGAGATGCTGGCCCCCTGATCGGCCGGGCGCCGGCGCGGCGGAATGGAGGGGCCTGGCGGCGTCGAGGGGCCCGGCGGCGTCGAGGGGGCCCGGAGGCGTCACAACGGGCGCAGGTGCTCGATCGTGACATGGTGCCGCTCGGTCAGCCGCCGGGCGATCAACGAGCGGTGGCAGGCCCCGGGGTCGGCGGACACCTCGGCGCTGGCGTACGTCGGGCAGCAGGCGGACGTCCGCGTCCCGCAGCCGTCGCAGGAAGGACTCGCCGCCGAAGCCATAGACGCCGATCGTCACCACCCTGAGCACCGCAAATCACCTGCCTGCCTGCTACTCGTGCCGCCTCCGGCAGGACTGCCGGAGGCGGCGGGGTCACGTCACGCGACGGCGGTCCCCTCAAGCTCGACCATCAGGTCGGGGATCGCCAGCCGGGTCACCCCGAGCATCGTGGTGGACGGTGCCACCCCGGCGGCGCCCAGCCGCGAGGCCAGCACGCCGTAGTGCTCGAAGAGCCCATCGACGTCGGTGGTGTAGACGTTGAGCCGGACGAGGTTCGCGAGGGACATGCCGCCCTCGCCGAGCACGGCCTCCAGGTTGTCGAGGCTCAGCGCCAGCTGCGCCGCCATGTCACCGGCGTGCTGGGGCTTGCCCTCGCCGCTCATCGCGGTCTGCCCGGCACAGTACAGGGTCCTTGCCTGCCCGGAGACGATCTCACCCTGGTTGTATCCCAGCTCCACCGACCACGCCCACGGGTTGACCGCCGTTCGCTCCATTGCCACATCAGCTCCATTCGACTCGTCACCATGACGTGCGTCCATCTCTGTGGTCGCGTCGATGAGCTTGGCAGCGCATACACGACATCCTGTGTCGTGTATTTCTGTAGGGTTTTCGGATGCGCGCCGACCGGTTGGTCTCGCTGGTGCTGCTGCTGCGGCAGCACGGCCGGCTGCCGGCGACCGCGCTGGCACGGGAGCTGGAGGTGTCCACCCGCACCGTGCTGCGCGACATCGAGGCGCTGTCCGCGGCCGGTGTCCCGGTCTACGCCGAACGCGGCCGGCACGGCGGGTTCGCGTTGTTGCCCGGCTTCCGGACCGAGCTCACCGGGCTGAACCACGACGAGGCCCTGGCCCTGCTGGTCGCCGGATCGCGGCGCGGCGCGCAGGCGTTCGGCCTCGGCTCGGCGCTCGCCTCGGCGATGCTCAAGGTGGTCGACGCGCTGCCCGAAAGCTACCGGGACACCGCGGCCGGCGCGGCCGAGCGACTGCTCATCGACCCGGAGATCGACCTCCTCTCGCGCCGGCTGGTCGCCGAGGAGGCGCCGGACACCATCGTGGCCGAGGTCCTGCGCGCGGTGCTGGCCGGGCACAAGCTGCGCATCCACTACGCGGCCGTGAACCAGACCCCGGAGTGGCGCACGGTGGACCCGATCGGCCTGGTCACCGTGCGTGACCGCGGCTACCTGCTGGCCACGAGGTCCGGCGCGGACCGCACGTACCGGCTGTCGCGGATCCTGACCGCCCAGGAGCTCGCCGAGCCCGCACAGCGACCGGACCGGGTCGATCTGGACCGGGCCTGGCAGGAGCGCAGCACGCGGTTCCGGACCGGCGGCGACCAGGTGACCGTGCTGGTACGGATGGACCCGGCGCGGCGGGAGGACCTGGTGGGCACCGCGCTGGCCGTCCTCTCCGAAGAAGCCGACCCGGACGGCCGGCTGCGGCTGGAGGTGACTTTCCAAGACCACAGACACGCCGAATGGGCGCTGTGGCAGCTCTCCACGAGCGCGGAGGCCCTGGCCCCGCAGTGGTTGCGCGACTCGCTGCGCGACCGCGCCGCCGCGATCGTCGCCCGCTACGGAGGGTGATCAGAGCGGCGCCCGCCCGGCGGTGTCCGCAAACCGGCCTGTCAGGGCGGGTCCTCCCCGGCCAGCACCGCCGTCACCCGGCCGATCCCGGGGAAGTCCGCCGTGACGCGGTCGCCCGGCGCGATCGCGACGGTCCTGGTGATGGAGCCGGACAGCACGACCTGGCCTGCCTCCAGCGTCACCCCCAGCGCGCCGACGGCGTTCGCCAGCCAGGCCAGCGCGTTGAACGGCGTGCCGAGGACCGCCGCCCCCGTGCCGGTTTCGGCGATCGTGCCGTTCTTGAGCAGCGCGCAGCTCGCGGACCGCAGGTCGACGTCGGCCGGATCGATCGGCGTGCCTCCGAGGATCGCCGCCCCGGACGACGCGTTGTCGGCGATCGTGTCGACGATCGAGATCTTCCAGTCCCGGATCCGGGAGTCGACGATCTCAAGTGCCGGCAGCAGGTGCCGCACCGCCCTGCGGGCGTCGCCGACGGTCACGCCGGGTCCCCGGAGAGGGGCGTCCAGGACGAAGGCGATCTCCGGCTCGATCCGGGGCTGGATGAACCTGCGGGCGGGGACCGGCAGGTGCTCCGGGTGGAACATGCTCGCGGTCAACAGGCCGTAGTCCGGCTCGTGGACGCCCATCTGCCGCCGGATCGCGGCCGAGACCAGGCCGATCTTGTGGCCGCGGACCTCGTCGCCGGCCTCGGTCCAGGACCGCACCTGCTCCTGCTGGATCCGGTAGGCGTCGGCGATCGTCGCGCCGGGGTAGGTGGTGCTCAGGGGCGGAATCGGCGTGCCCGACCGGTGGGCGCCGAGCAGCGCGGCGGCCGCCTCCCGGATCTCGGCGGACCTCATCGCTCAGGCGCTCCGCTCGCGGCTCGAAAGCTCCGCCGCCACGTCGATGATCATGTCCTCCTGGCCTCCGATGACCTCGCGCCGGCCCAGCTCCAGGAGGAGCTCGCGCACGGGCAGGCCGTACTTGCCGGCGGCGCGCTTGGCCGGGTGGAAGAAGGTGGAGTAGAGACCGGCGTAGCCGAGCAGGAGCGCGGTCTCGTCGATGATCTGCGGTTCGGTCATCAACGGCGCGATGACGTGCTCGGCGACCTCGATCAGTGCGAGGACGTCGACTCCCGGATGGTGCCCGGCTCGTTCCAGCGCCGCCGCGAGAGCCTCCGTCTGGGCGTTGCCGGCGCTGGCTCCCAGACCCCGCAGCGACCCGTCGATGTACGTCGCGCCGTTCTCGACCGCGGCGAGCGCGTTGCCGATGCCCACGCCCAGGTTGTTGTGGGCGTGGAAGCCGATGTCGGCCTGGACCGCGTCGCGCAGCGCGGCGACGCGGGCTCCGGCGGAACCGGGCACGAGCGCGCCCGCGGAGTCGACCACGTAGATCACCTGCGCGCCGTAGGAGTCCAGCTTGGCGGCCTGCTCGGCGAGAGCCGCGGGTTCGAGCTTGTGGCTCATCATCAGGAAGCTCATCACGCGCATGCCGTGGTCGCGGGCGTGGCGGATCGGCTGCTCGGCGCAGTCGGCCTCGGTGCAGTGCGTGGCGACCCGTACGGTGCTCGCCCCCGCGTCCCGGACGGCGTCCAGGGCCGGGAGCGTCGAGATCCCCGGCACGTACAGGACGGCGATGTCCGCCCGGTCAACCGCGGCGACGGCGGCCCGTACGTACTCGACGTCCGTCGCGGCGGCGAACCCGTACTGGATCGAGGAGGCGCCGATGCCGATGCCGTGGGCGACCTCGATGACCCGGACGCCCGCCCGGTCGAGGCCCCCGGCCACCGCGCCGACCTGTTCCGGGGTGAACTGGTGCGAGACGCTGCTCATGCCGTCGCGCAGGCTGGTGTCCACGAGAGTGATCATCGGGCGGCTCCCAGGGTCTTCTCCGCGATCCGTTCGGCGACGGCGACCGCGGCGGCGGTGATGATGTCGAGGTTGCCGGCGTAGGCGGGCAGGAAGTCGCCGGCGCCCTCCACCTGCACCATGACGGTGACCAGGTCCCCGTCGATCTCGACGAGTCGCAGCCGGTAACCCGGCACGTAGCGCCGGACTTTCGCCACCGTCTCCCGCACGGCGTCCTCGATCCGGCCGGCGTCACTCCGGCGAACTCTCGCGTAGACGGTGTCGCGCATGACCATGGGCGGCTCGGCCGGGTTGATCAGCGAGAACGCCTTGGCCTCGTCCGCTCCGGCGACGGCGGTCAGGGCCTGCGCGGTCTTCTCGCCGAACTCGCTGAGATTCCACCGGGTGCCCGGACCGGCACTGGCGCCGGCGATGGTGGCGACGATCTCGCCGTACGAGACGTCGGCGACCTGGTCGATCGCGTGCAGGAGGGGGATGGTGGCCTGCCCCGCGCAGCTGACCATGTTGAGGTTCGGCGCCTGCAGATGGTCGTCGAGGTTGACCGCGGGCACGACCCAGGGGCCGACCGACGCGGGGGTCAGGTCGATCGCGGTGATCCCGGCGGCCTCGTAGCGGGGCGCGGCGGCGGCGTGGACCTTCGCCGAGGTCGCCTCGAAGACCAGCGGGGGCCGGTCCGGCCGGGCGAGCAGCCAGTCGACGCCCTCCGCGGACACCTCGACGCCGAGGTCCTTGGCTCGCCGCAGGCCCTCGCTGCCGGGGTCGATGCCGATCATGAAACGCGGATCGACGAGCTCCGACCGGCGCAACTTGTAGAGCAGATCCGTTCCGATGTTGCCTGAACCGACGATCGCCGCCGGGACTTTCGCGGGCATGCGTGCGCGCCCTCCTTCGTGACGGAGAAGTGTTGCCGTCCCCGCGGGCCGGCGGCCCCCGGGGGTCAAGGATTCGCGGGCTCAGCCGCGGGCCGGTCAGCGGATCTCGACCAGCAGTTCCAGCTCGACCGGTGAGCCCAGCGGCAGCGACGGCACCCCGACCGCCGAGCGGGCGTGCCGTCCGGCGTCGCCGAACAGCTCGCGGAGCAGGTCCGAGGCCCCGTCGCCGACCTGCGGATGCTGGGTGAAATCGGCGGTGGACGCGACGAACACCAGGGCCTTGACCACCCGTGCCACCGCCGCCAGATCGCCGATCTCCGCCTTCAGCGCCGCCAGCGCGTTCAGCGCGCACTGGCGCGCGCACTCGTAGGCGAGCTCCACGCCGACCGTGTCGCCGAGCCGGCCGGCCGCGATCAGCCGCCCCTCCCGCAGCGGCACCTGGCCCGAGACGTAGACGTGCGCACCGCTGCCCACGGCGGGCACGTAGGCCGCGACCGGGGGGACGACCTCCGGCAGCGTCAGCCCCAGCTCCGCGAGTCGCCGTTCGGGATGTGACATCGTCCGGTGGCTCATCGAGGGCCACCGCGCCAGCCGGGCATCGCCCGCTCGCCGACGGCGACGTCGTAGGCCGCGCGGGCCAGCAGGCGGGTCGAATCCAGCGTCGGCAGGGGAGAGACCTCGGGCGTGATCAGCAAGGGGATCTCGGTGCAGACGAGCGCGACCGCGTCACAGCCCCGGTCGGCCAGCCGTTCGATGACGCGCAGGTACTCCTGGCGCGACGCGTCGCTGATCACGCCGTTCACCAGCTCCTTGAAGATGACCTCGTTGACGAGGTCGCGGTCGCCGGCGTCCGGCAGCTCCGCGGCGATCCCGCGGGCGGCCAGCGCCCGAGGGTAGAGCGGGCCGTCCATCGTGTACCTGGTGCCCAGCACGCCGACGCGGGTGCGCCCCTCGGCCGCGGCCTGGTCCGCGACGACCTCGGCGATGTGCAGGCCCGGCAGCGGGAGGTCCGGTCCCGGCGCCTCCAGAGCCAGGTGGGCGGTGTTGTCCGGGCAGACGAAGAAGTCGGCGCCGGCCCGGGCGAGCCGCTGCGCGCTGGTGGCCAGGGTGCCCCGGATGGTCGCGTGATCGCCGGTGTCCCAGGCGGGCATGCTGTACCCGAAGGCGATGTTGTCCAGGGTGACGTCGGGATGCTCGTTGCGGCCGGTCCGGCGGAATCCCTCCTCGCAGAAGTCGAGGAAGCAGAGGGCGGCTCCTCCCGTGCTGTGAGCGAGAACTCCAAGGTGTTTCACGACGACTCCGGCTTTTCGGGGAAATCGGGATGGCCTCATTCTTCACGGAGCAGCTCCATCCGCCCACTCCGAGGCATCGATCGATATAGCATCCATGCCGTGGAGGCATGGCTGGATCTACGCTTGCTGGGTTACCTGGTCGCGATCGCCGAAGAGGGATCCATCAGCGGCGCCGCCCGCCGCCTGCGACTGACCCAGCCGACCCTGAGCCGGCAGCTGCGTGAGCTGGAACGGCGCCTGGGGGCCGAGTTGTTCGCCCGCGACGGGCGCGGCCTCGTGCCCACCGCCGCCGGGGAGGCGCTGCTCCGCCGGGCCGTGCGCATGCTGGCCGACGCCGATGCCGCTCTGCACGACGTGCGCCTGGCCGCCGAGGGCAAGACCGGCCGGCTGACGGTCGGGTTCGCCGGATCGGGCATCAACGGCGCGCTGGGCGACGCCCTCGGCCGGCTGCGAGCCGAGCTGCCCGACGTCGACCTGTCCCTGGTGGAGCTGTTCGACGACGCCGAGATGTCGGCCGGCATCCTGGACGGAAGCCTCGACGTGGCGGTGCAGCGGTTGCCGGTCCGCGACGCCCGTCTCGCCACACGAGTGTGGACACGCGAGCCGCTGACCCTCTTCCTGCCGGCCGGGCATCCACTCGCCACGTCCCGCGAGCCGGCACCGGTCTCCGTGCTCGGCGAGATCCCCCTGGTGCTCTGGCCGCGCGAATCCGCGCCCCACGCGCACGACGAGATCACCTCGTTGTGCCACCACGCCGGCATCGTGCCGCGCGTCGGCGCGCGAGGCCGGACCGTTCAGACGATCCTCGCTCTGGTCGCCGCCGGTTTCGGCGCCGCCGTGATGGCCGACTCCTATCGGGTGCTGCACCGGGAGGGCGTGGCAGCCCGGCGGCTCGCGGGCACCGCCACCACCTTGCACCTGGTCTGGCGAGCCGGGGACGTGGGCCCGCTGCTCGCCCGTTTCATGACCGCTCTGAACGCCGTGAAGGCTCGGCATCGCGACGAAGGACCCGGGACTCCCGCGTCCTGAGCCGGCCGCCCCCGGCCCCGCTCCTACCGATCGAAGACCAGGGCGCGAAGCCGGCGGCGCCGCCGAGGTGGTCGGCTGGTTCGGCGCGGTGCAGTCGCAGGACTACCACCCGGCGAAGTGGTCGGTGGCCCAGCGGCTCGGCCCCGGCGTCACCGACGTGGACCTCGATCGCGCGTTCGACGACGGCGTCATCCTGCGCACGCACGTGTTGCGCCCGACGTGGCACTTCGTGGCCCCCGCCGACCTGCGCTGGCTGCTGGAGCTGACGGCGCCGCGGGTGCACGTGCTCAACGGCTATGCCTACCGGCGGGGCGAGCTCTACGGCCCGCTGCTGCGCCGCGCCACGGACCTGGTCGCCGACGCCGTCGCCGGCGCGAACCACCTGACCCGCGCCGAGCTCGCGGCGTCGCTCGCCCGGCACGGCGTCGTCGCGGAGCGGTTCCGGCTCGGCTACATCCTCATCCACGCCGAGCTGGAGGGGGTGATCTGCAGCGGCCCGCTGCGGGGGAAGCAGCACACGTACGCGCTGCTCGACGAGCGGGTCCCGCGGGCGGCGAGCCTGGAGCGCGAGGCGGCGCTGGCCGAGCTGGTCCGCCGGTTCTTCACCAGCCACGGTCCGGCGACGGCGAAGGACCTGGCGTGGTGGTCCAGCCTCACGCTCGCCGACATCGCCACCGGGCTGCGTCTCGCCGGCGACGCGCTGGAGCGCCTCGACGTGGACGGCGTCACCTACTGGTCCGCGCCAGGGGAGGCCCCCGCGCCGGCCGGGTGCCCATCGGTGCGGCTGCTGCAGGCGTACGACGAGTACATCGTCGGCTACCGGCAGAGCAAGCACCTGCTCGACCTCGGCGGCCTGGTGGCGGCGGCACCGGACAGGCTCGCCCTGCCGAACGGCGTCATCGTGGTCGACACGCAGGTGGCCGGCCGCTGGAGGCGCACGGTCCGGGCCGGCGCCGTCGTGCTCGAAGCGGCGCTGTACCGGCCGTTCGGCGCCGCCGAGACCGCCGCGCTGCGGGTCGCGGCCGACGAGCTGGGCATGTTCCTGGGTGCACGCGCCGTCATCTCGGCGAGCCTGCTGTGAGCCTGGCCCCGGGCGGCCGCATCGACGCCGGCCGGCGCGAACCGGACCGGTCAGGGCGGCCGCGGCCGGACCGGATCCCTTCGGCTTCGCCGAACCGGCCATCGCTGTCCAGGGATCCACAGCCCTGAACGTCCATCACCCGGCGGAGGCATCATGCGCAAAGGCATCGTGGTCACGGCACGACCCGGCGTGGAGGAGCTGGCCGCGAAGGCCGAGGCACTGGGCTTCAGCAGCTTCTGGGTCTATGACACGCCCATGCTTCACGGCGATCCGTTCGTGGCGCTGGCCTTGTGCGCGAAGGTCACCAGCCGGATCAAGCTCGGCGTCGGCGTGACCTCGCCGGCGTTGCGGTCGTTGCCGGCCGCGGCGAGCGCGTTCGCCAGCCTCAACGCGCTGGCGCCGGGCCGGATCATCTGCGGCGTCGGCACCGGCAACACCGCCCGGCGCACCCTGGGAATGCCGCCGGCCACCACGGCCGAACTAGAGAGGTTCACCGCCGGGCTGCAGGGGTTGTGCGCCGGAGGCACGGTGGAGTACCGCGAGGGTGACCGGGTCGGCGACATCCGGCTCCTGCACGCCGGGCAGCACGTGAACACCAGCGACCCCATCGAGTTCCTGGTGGCCGCGACCGGCCTGAAGGCCGCCGCCGTCGCCGGCCGTCGCGGCACCGGCATCATCTCCTTCGGTCTCCTGGATCCCGCGGCCTGGAGCGCGTTGCACCACGCGCGCCGGCAGGCCGCGGGCGCGCCCGGTGACGCCGACTCCTGCGTCATGACCTCGCTGCACGTGCTCGACGAGGGCGAGGACCCCTACGGCGACGCGGTCCGGGACGCGACGGGGCACATCGTCATGTCGCTGTTGACCTTCGCCGCGGACGCGCCCGCGTTCGCCGGAAGGCTCGGCGGTGCGGAACGCGACGCGGTGCGGTCACTCCTTGACCGGCGGGGCATCACGACCGTCGCGCCGGACCGGCACACCGCCCTCTACCCCCACTATCTGGGGCGCATCGCGCCGGCAGACCGGGACCTGATCCTGCCGTCGCTGATCGACGCGCTGACCCTGGTCGGAACGCGAGACGACCTTCTCGCCCGCATCGCCACCCTGGAACGAGCCGGGGTCAGCGAGATCGTCATCCAGCCGGTGATCGATCCGCCGACGGAGATGGCGGAGCTCGCGAAGCTGACCACCTGAGCCGTTCGCCGGCGGGGCTCGCCTGCAGCCATCCATCGAGTCCGGGGCCTCGGGCGCACCGGGTTCGGAGTCGGGGAGATTGAGCTGGCGTTTCTGGATTGTTACCCGAAACAACAAACTCCTGGGCTGCAGGGTCTTCCAAAGCAGGCCATCCCGGAATACGTTGCCGCAAACAACATTCATCCGGGCCCCTCCGGAAGAAAGGACCCTGCACTATGCGCAAGGGGATCCTCAGCCTGACCGCCGCGGCAGCCGCACTCGCCCTCGGTCTCACCGCCTGCGGGGGCGACAGCGGTCAGACCACCACGTCGACCTCGTCGGCCTCGGCGTCCGCCAAGACGGGCAAGATCGGTGTCATCCTGCCGGACAGCAAGTCCTCGGCCCGGTGGGAGACGGCGGACCGTAAATACCTTGAAGAGGCATTCAAGGCGGCCGGCGTCCAGTACGACATCCAGAACGCCCAGAACGACAAGACGGCGTTCCAGACCATCGCCGACCAGATGATCACGAACGGGGCCACCGTTCTGATGATCGTCAACCTGGACAGCGGCACCGGCAAGACGGTCATCGACAAGGCCAAGTCCCAGGGCGTGGCCACCATCGACTACGACCGGCTGACGCTGGGCGGCGGCGCCGCCTACTACGTCAGCTTCGACAACACCAAGGTGGGCACGCTCCAAGGCGAGGGCCTGAGCAAGTGCCTGACCGACAAGAAGGCCTCGAAGCCGATCGTGGCCTACCTGAACGGCTCGCCGACGGACAACAACGCCACGCTGTTCAAGAGCGGCTACGACGGGGTGCTCAAGCCCAAGTTCGACGCCGGCGAATACGTCAAGGGCCCTGACCAGGCCGTGCCCGACTGGGACAACACCCAGGCCGGCACCATCTTCGAGCAGATGCTGACCCAGCAGCCGAAGATCGCCGGCGTGCTGGCCGCCAACGACGGCCTCGGCAACGCCGCCATCACCGTGCTGAAGAAGAACAACCTCAACGGCAAGGTGCCGGTCACCGGCCAGGACGCCACCGTCCAGGGCCTGCAGAACATCCTGTCCGGCGACCAGTGCATGACCGTGTACAAGGCGGTCAAGAAGGAGGCCGACGCCGCGGCCAAGCTCGCGGTGGCGCTGGCCAAGGGCGAGAAGCCCACGGCGAGCGGCAGCGTCAAGGACCCGGAGAGCGGTCAGGACGTGCCCTCCGAGCTGCTGGAGCCGCAGGCCATCTACCTGGACAACGTCAAGGACGTGGTGGCCGACGGTTACGTGACCAAGGAGGAGCTGTGCACTGGTGACTTCGCCGCCAAGTGCACCGAGGCAGGAATCCAATAGCACCTAGCCCCAAGAACCGAGGGGGTGCGGCCACCGGCCGCACCCCCCTTAGGGAGCCTCATGACCCCCCTCCTTGAAGTGCGCGGGATCGACAAGAGCTTCGGTCCGGTGAAGGTCCTGCACGACGTCGAGTTCGCCGCCTACCCCGGCGAGGTCACGGCGCTCGTCGGCGACAACGGCGCCGGGAAGTCGACGCTGGTCAAGTGCGTCGGCGGCATCTACCCGATCGACTCGGGGGAGATCTTCTTCGACGGCCGCCAGGTCACCGTGCACAGTCCCCGCGACGCGGGCGAGCTCGGCATCGAGATCGTCTACCAGGACCTCGCCTTGTGCGACAACCTCGACATCGTCCAGAACATGTTCCTCGGCAGAGAGCGCAAGAGCGGGTTCCTGCTCGACGAGGACAGCATGGAGGAGCTGGCCGAGCAGACGCTCAGCAGCCTGTCCGTGCGTACGGTCAAGTCCATCAGGCAGCAGGTCTCCAGCCTGTCCGGCGGCCAGCGGCAGACCGTCGCCATCGCCAAGGCCGTCCTGTGGAACAGCAAGGTCGTCATCCTCGACGAGCCGACCGCGGCCCTGGGCGTGGCCCAGACCGCGCAGGTGCTGGAGCTGGTGCGCAGGCTGGCCGACACGGGGCTGGCCGTCGTGCTCATCTCGCACAACATGAACGACGTGTTCGCCGTCTCCGACCGGATCGCGGCGCTCTACCTCGGCAGGATGGCCGCCCAGGTCAGGACCTCCGAGGTGACGCACGCCCAGGTCGTCGAACTGATCACCTCAGGCCGCAGCGGTGATCTCGGCCTCAAGAACGGGGTCACCCCATGAGCAAGGTCAAAGAACTCCCCGGCGAGGCCATCGTCGCCGCGACGCAGGCCCCGTCGATCAAGAACAGCTTCGTCGCCTACCTCCAGCGCGTGCGCGGCGGCGACATGGGCGCGCTGCCCGCCGTGCTCGGCCTGGTCGTGCTGTGCGGGGTCTTCGCCTCGGCGCGAGACTCCTTCCTCACCGCCGGCAACTTCGCCAACCTGTTCACCCAGGGCGCGGCCGTCACGCTCATCGCGATGGGCCTGGTGTTCGTCCTGCTGCTCGGCGAGATCGACCTGTCCGCGGGTTTCGCCAGCGGCGTGTGCGCGGCCGTCCTCGCCGTCACGCTGACCAGCGCCGGCCTGCCCTGGTACGTGTGCGTCGTGGCCGCCATCCTCACCGGCGTGGTCATCGGCACCGTGCTCGGCACGCTGGTGGCCAAGGTGGGCATCCCGTCGTTCGTCGTGACGCTGGCCGCCTTCCTCGCCTTCCAGGGCCTGGTCCTCGTGCTGGTGGACGAAGGCACGAACATCTCCATCAGGGACAGCGTGATCGTCGCGATCGCGAACAAGAACCTGCCGGGCTGGCTCGGCTGGGCGCTCTACGCCGCGAGCGTGGCCGTCTACGCGGGCGTGCAGCTCCTGCGGGCCAGGAACCGCTCCAAGCGCGGCCTGACCGCGGACCCGCTGTCGCTGATCGCCTTCCGGGTCGGCGCGCTGGCGCTCCTCGCGGGCATCGCCGTCTTCGTGCTGAACCTGGAGCGCAGCCGCAACGCTGCGCTCGTCTCGCTCACCGGCGTGCCGATCGTGGTCCCCGTCATCCTGGTGCTGCTGGTCGTGTGGACGCTGGTGCTGCGGCGTACCGCGTTCGGACGGCATCTGTACGCGGTCGGCGGCAACGCGGAGGCCGCGCGCAGGGCCGGCATCGCGGTGGACCGGCTCAGGATCAGCGCGTTCGTGATCTGCTCCTCGATGGCCGCGGTCGGCGGGATCGTGGCCGCGTCCAGGGCCAGCTCCGTCGACCCGAACACGGGCGGCAGCTCCGTCCTGCTGTACGCGGTGGGCGCGGCGGTCATCGGCGGCACGAGCCTGTTCGGCGGGAAGGGAAGGGTGCTGGACGCCGTGCTCGGCGGCGCCGTGGTGGCCGTGATCGAGAACGGCATGGGCCTCATGGGGTACGGTGCCAGCGTGAAATACCTGGTCACCGGGTCTGTGCTGTTGCTCGCCGCGGGTGTCGACGCCCTGGCGCGCAAGCGGGCGGCGGCCGCTGGTCTAAGGTGATCAGCGACTCGCAGCCCCTGAAGGATCCCCAGACCATGCGTGCCGGCCCCTCACAAGAGGACATCAGACGCCACAACCTCGGCGCGCTGCTCCGGCATGTCCACCTGGGCGGGCCGATCTCGCGTGCGGAGCTGACCACGAAGATGGGGCTCAACCGCAGCACGATCATGGCCCTGACCTCCGACCTCACCGCCGCGGGGCTGGTGCGGGAGGAGCTGCCGCGCGAGACGGGCCGGGCCGGGCGGCCCTCGCTGGTCGTGCGGCCCGAGTCGGCGCGGGTCTACGTGTTCGCGTTCGACGTGAGCCCCGACCGGCTCGCGGTGGCCCGCGTCGGGCTGGGCGGCGCGATACTCGACCGCCGCGAGACCGTGCGCGAGCGCGGCACGTTCGAGCTGGAGGAGCTGGCCGGGGTGCTGGCCGGGTTCGCCAGGCAGATGCGGCGCAAGACGCGGGCCGACACCGTCTGCGTGGGTGCGGCGGCGGCCGTGTCGGGAGGCGTGCGCAAGGCCGACGGCGTGGTCCGGTTCGGCCCCAACCTGAAGGCCGAAGATGTGCCGTTCGGCGAGGAGCTGGGCCGCAGGCTGGCCTTGGGCCTGCCGGTCAGCGTGGGCAACGACGCCAACCTGGCCGCGCTCGCCGAGCACAGCCGCGGCGTCGGCGCGGGCGTCAGGGACCTCATCTACCTGCACGGTGACGTCGGCATCGGCGGCGGGATCATCGCGGGCGGCCATCTGCTCGGCGGCCACGACGGCTACGGGGGCGAGGTCGGCCACATGGTCGTCAACCCGGGCGGCCGGGCCTGCGGTTGCGGCTCGCACGGCTGCCTGGAGGCGGAGGTGGGGGAGCGGGCGCTGCTGGAGTCGGCCGGGCGCTTCGGCGCCGGGCAGCACGGCAGGGACGCGGTGCGGGCCGTGGTGGAGGCCGCCGACCGGGGGGACATCCTGGCGCAGGAGGCGCTCAGCCGGGTCGGCGACTGGCTCGGGCTCGGCGTCGCGAACCTGGTGAACATCTTCAACCCGGAGATGGTGATCTTCGGCGGAATGCTGAGGGAGATCTATCTCGGCTCCGCGGCGCAGGTGCGCACGCAGCTCGCCTTGAGCGCGATGGCGCCGCAGCGGGAGCGGCTGCGGCTGCGCACCTCCGCGCTCGGGGACGCCGCCACGCTGGTGGGCGCGGCCGAGCTGGCCTTCGCCCACGTGCTCGCCGACCCTCTTGAGGTCCTGGCCAGGGCCAACGCCTGAGCCTCTAGGCGATCCTCGACTTTCCCGCCGTCCAGGTGTTGCAGAAGCCGGTGGCGCCGCCGCGGTAGCCGCGGTCCTGCCAGTAGGCCAGATTGCGGGGCTTGCCGTGGATCTTGCTCTCGTCCGCCCCGCGCACCGCGTCGATCCACTCCTGCCACCCGATCCCGGGGTCGATCGACTCCAGCGCGGCGCTGTAGAAGACGCCGGCGAAGCACTCGGCCTGCATCTCCAGGCGGTGGCTCAGCAGGGTCCGCGCGCTGTCGGAGGCCGGCAGGAAGAGCGCGCTCTGCGCGTCCAGCACGCCGATGAGCTGCTGCACGTGGTGCCCCCACTCGTGCGCGACGGAGTGGGCGATGTTCATCCTGAACGGGTCGCGCAGGTCCTGGCGCATGATGCGGATGACGATCGTGTGCTGGTCAGGACAGTAGTGCGCGCCGTTGCCGTTGATCTTCCCGCAGACCGAGTCGGTGCCGGTCGTGACCGTGACTTCGGGCGGGCTGTAGGCCAGGCCGGCGGCCGCGAACCTGGCGGCCCAGAAGCGGTCGGCGCACGCGGCCATCGCGCGGTGGAAGGACTTGAGCGAGGCGACGCTCCCGAGGCGGATCCGGGGGATCCCGCAGCTCTCGGGGGCCACGTCCCCGCCCATGGCGCCGGAGAGCCCGGCCTGGGCGGTACGCATCGCCGCGCGGGCGGGCGCCGGAATGAGAAGACCCGCGACCATGCACACAGCTATCGCTATGAGGGATATGCGCACGATCGCGGATCTTAGGGTATTTGGTGGGGTTTTGTTCTAGGTCGCGGTGGCTTTCTCAGTTCACCTGGGACTTCGAGGCGGTCCAGGTGTTGCAGCCGCCCGCCGACTTGGTGTCGAAGCCGCGCTTGATCCAGCGGCTGTTGCTGGCGTTCGTGGCGTGCGTGTGGTCGGCCGCGTCCTTCACCCCGATCGCCCACAGGCCGACGCCGTGCTTGGAGTTGAGCAGGATCTTGAAGTCGCTGTCCGGGCGGCCGAGCGAGTTCCAGATGCTGCCGATGAACACGCCGGACAGGCACTGGGCCTGCAGCTCGATGCGGCGGCTCTCCTCCAGGTAGCGGGCCTCGGTCTTCTTCGCCGGGGTGTCCACGGCCTTGAACATGCCCGTGAGGTGCTGGAGGTGGTGGCCGTACTCGTGCGCGAGCGTCGCCATCAGCTGCAGGTCAGTCGGCTCCTCGACGATCTCCGGCGTGAGCAGGAACGTGATCGTCTTGTCCAGCCGGCAGTACACCGCCTGCGCGCTCCCGGGGAACCCGCCGCACTTGCCCTTCTTGTCGGGCTTGGTGATCACCCGGAACTTGGGCTTGGTGAAGGAGAAGCCCGCCTTCTTCACCTTGGGCGCCCACGCCTCGTCGAGGCAGGCCAGCACGGACTCGAAATAGAGCTTCGCCTCGTCCAGGGTCCCGTTCTGAACCTGTGGCTCTTCGCACGTCTCGTAACCGAGCTTGCCCGTCTTGTAGAGCGGGTTCTTGGTCAGGGCCGGCTTGAACGCCGGGGCGGAGACGGTCGCCGCTTGGGCGGTGCCGGCGGAAAGGATGCCGGCGAAGAGCGAGGTCGCCAAGGCGCCCGCCATAAGCGCCGATCGGGGGATACGCATGAGAAGGCACCCTATTAAAGAGGGAGTTCCAGGTAAAGCCGGATTAAAGTGTATTTCGGGGTGAAGCCGCCCACGTGTTACACGCGCCGGGAGTGCCGCGGTTGAATCCGCGCGTCATCCAGGCCGCCTGCGTCGGCCCCTTGCCGTGGTCGTTCTGCGGCCAGCCCTTGGCGCCGTTCTTCCGGAACCAGTCCACCGTGTACGCCCAGTCGGCGTCGGTGACCAGCGAGGTTCCCTTCATCGTGCTCATGAAGACCGCGGAGAAGCACTCGGCCTGCAACTCGGAATTACGCGAGAGCTGCAGCCGCTTGGCCTTGGTCGCCCCTTCTCTGGCCGTCCAGTAATAGCCCCAGATGCCGGAGATCTGCTGCACGTGGTGACCGTACTCGTGGGCGATCAGCCGGGTGATGCCCAGCGGGAACGGGTTGCGGAGCTGGTCCTTGCTGATCATCAGGTACATCGTGCGGTCGGTCGAGCAGTAGACGCCGTCGGCGCCGGTGTTCCACGCGCCGCAGGGCGTCTTCACCTTGGTGGTGATGATGCGCAGCCGCGGCTTGGTGAACGTGGCCTCCGCCTTGCGGAACTGGGCGGCCCACGCCTTGTTCAGGCAGTTGGTCACCCGGGTCAGGAAGCGCCGGTAGGCGATCATGCTCCCGGCCGGCAGGTCGCCGGGCGAGCAGTTCACGTCGGTGAGCCGGCCCGTCTGGTAGAGCGGGTTCGCCGTCGCCAGCGCCTTGCCGAGGACGGGCGCCTGCTTCTTGCCGCGCCCGGCCTTGGTGGGCGGTGCGGCGGCCTGCTGCGCCTCGTTCACGGGCTCCGTGGAGGTCGTGGCCACATCCGCCAGCACGAGCACCAAAGCGGCTGCTGCCAGGGCAAGTGCCAGCACAGCCGCCACAAGGGCCGCGATCTTTCCAAAGGGGGCGGAGTTCATAGGTACCGAAAGACTAGGTCAAGATCGGACATATGTGGGTGCAATTGACTCGATGGAGTCAGTGAGGCGTCCGCGAACTAGACTCGGGTGGATCGGCGAACAAGAGCAGAGGGGAGCCGGATCCGTGAGCGGGTTGCTGGGCTCGGTTAAGGGACCGCACGACGTCAAACGGCTCGCTGTCGAGGAGCTGCCGCGGCTCGCGGGGGAGATTCGTGACCTCCTCGTCGACTCGTGCGCGCGGTTCGGCGGTCATCTGGGGCCCAACCTGGGGGTGGTGGAGCTCACCATCGCGATCCACCGCGTCTTCGACTCGCCGCACGACCCCGTCGTCTGGGACACCGGCCACCAGGCCTACGTGCACAAGCTCCTCACCGGCCGGGCCGCCGGGTTCGAGGCGCTCAAGCAGGAGGGCGGCCTGTCGGGCTATCCGAGCCAGGCCGAGTCCGAGCACGACCTCGTGGAGAACTCCCACGCCTCGACCGCGCTGTCCTACGCCGACGGCCTGGCCAAGGCGTACAAACTGCGCGGCGAGCACGACCGCACGGTCGTCGCGGTGATCGGCGACGGCGCGCTGACCGGCGGCATGGCCTGGGAGGCGCTCAACAACATCGCCGCGGGCAAGGACCTGCGGCTCGTGATCGTGGTCAACGACAACGGCCGCTCCTACTCGCCGACGATCGGCGGCCTGGCCTCCCACCTGTCCTCGCTGCGGGTCAACCGCCGCTACGAGGACATGCTCGACTACGTCAAAGACAAGATCGGGAACGTTCCCGT
This sequence comes from Nonomuraea zeae, assembly GCF_005889725.1. Taxonomy (GTDB): domain Bacteria; phylum Actinomycetota; class Actinomycetes; order Streptosporangiales; family Streptosporangiaceae; genus Nonomuraea; species Nonomuraea zeae. Next base: position 9,250 of record NZ_VCKX01000085.1, on the reverse strand, counting down.
CCTCTACGACGCGCTGCACGGCTTCAAGAAGGGCGTCAAGGACGTCCTGGCGCCGCAGGTCATGTTCGAGGACCTCGGGCTGAAATACGTCGGCCCGATCGACGGCCACGACGAGCAGGCCATGGAGGCGGCCCTGCGCCAGGCCCGCGACTTCCGCGGCCCCGTCATCGTGCACGCGCTCACCCAGAAGGGCCGCGGCTACACCCCCGCCGAGAACCACGACGAGGACCAGTTCCACTCGCCGGGCGCCTTCGACCGGGCCACCGGCGCGGAGAAGCCCAAGCCCCGCATCTGGACCAACGTGTTCAGCGAGGAGCTCGTCCGGCTCGGCAAGGAGCGCGACGACCTGGTCGCGATCACCGCGGCCATGCTGCACCCGACGGGGCTCAACGCCTTCGCCGACGCCTATCCCGACCGCATCTACGACGTGGGCATCGCCGAGCAGCACGCGCTGACCAGCGCCGCCGGGCTTGCCCTCGGCGGCATGCACCCGGTCGTGGCCGTCTACGCCACGTTCCTCAACCGGGCCTTCGACCAGCTGCTCATGGACGTCGCCCTGCACCGCCTGCCGGTCACCGTGGTGCTCGACCGGGCGGGCGTCACGGGCGACGACGGCGCCAGCCACAACGGCATGTGGGACCTGTCCATCCTCCAGGTCATCCCGGGGCTGCGCATCGCGGTGCCGCGTGACGGCGACCGGGTCGCCGAGCTGCTGCGCGAGGCCGTCGAGGTCGGCGACGGGCCGACCGTGCTGCGCTTCCCCAAGGGCCCGGTGGCCGAGCCGATCGAGCCGGTGGGCAAGCTCGGCGAGATGGACCTGCTGCGCACCGCCGAGGGCGACGGCGCGGCCGAGCCCGACGTGCTGCTGGTCGGCGTCGGCCCGATGGCTCAGCTCTGCATGGACGCCGCGGTCCTGCTCGACGCCCAGGGCATCGCGACCACCGTGGTCGACCCGCGCTGGGTCAAGCCGCTGGACGAGGCGCTCGCCCTGGCCGCGGGCGCGCACAAGCTGGTGGCGGTAGTGGAGGACAACGGCCGCGTGGGCGGCGTGGGCGACGCCGTGGCCCGCCTGCTGCGCGACGCCGACGTCGACGTGCCCGTACGCACCTTCGGCATCCCGCAGGAGTTCCTCGACCACGCCAAGCGCGCCGCGATCCTCGCCAGGATCGGCCTGACGGGCCAGGACCTCGCCCGGCAGATCACCGAGGCCGTCGCCAAGCGGGCCTCCGCCGCCGAGCCCGCCCGCCGTTGAGCGCCCGGCGGACCGCGGTGGTGATCGCCAGCACGACGACCACCGCCGCGGCCGCCACGGGCACCAGCCAGTCGGCGTGCTCGCGCACCACCCTGCTCGCGACCGCGCCCATGGTCACGTAGACGCTCACCCACGCGACGCTGCCGAGCATCGCCCACGGCATGAACCTGCGGTACGGCATGCCCACCGCGCCCGCCACGGCCGGCGTCAGCGCGTGCAGCACCGGCAGGAAATACGCCAGCGCCAGCGCCCAGCCGCTGCGCTCGAACAGCTTCTCGGCCCGCGCCCAGCGCGCCTCCCCGACGCGCCGCCCCAGCCTGCCGTGCCGCAGCCGGGCGCCGTAGCGCCGCCCGAGGACGTGCCCGCCGGACGCCCCCGCGAAGCACGCCAGCACCCCGGCGCCGATCAGTGACAGGACCTCGCCGGCGCTGTTCGCGGTGGCGCCGGCGAAGAGCAGCAGGGCGTCGCCGGGGGTGACGAGACCGACGCCGACCGAGGCGTCCAGGGTCAGGAAGACCAGCAGGAGCGGCAGCACCACCCCCGCGTCTTGCCTGGCCAGCGTGTCGAGCAGTTCGTCGAGCATGACCAGGACCTGCTACCCAGGGCAGCGGACTCCAGCAGGGACGGCCTCATCCCACCGGGAAAGCGCATGATCACCGGGGGTAGGGGAAGGATCGCTGATCGTGGACATCTTTCGCACGAAGAGCGTCGAGCAGTCGATCCGCGACACCGAAGCTCCCGAGCACCAGCTGCGAAAGCGCCTGACCGCCACCGACCTCACGGTCTTCGGCATCGGCGTCATCGTCGGCACCGGGATCTTCGTGCTCACGGGGCAGGTCGCCAAGGAGCTGGCGGGCCCGGCCGTGGCGGTCTCGTTCGTCGTCGCGGCCGTCGTCTGCGGGCTCGCCGCCCTGTGCTACGCCGAGTTCGCCTCCACGATCCCGGTGGCCGGGTCCGCCTACACCTTCGCCTTCGCCACCCTGGGCGAGTTCCCCGCCTGGGTGATCGGCTGGGACCTGATCCTGGAGCTGGCCCTGGCCGCGGCCGTGGTGGCGGTCGGCTGGTCGGGCTACTTCGCCTCCATGCTGGCCTCCATCGGCCTCGAATTGCCCAGCGCCATCGCCGGCGACGACCCCGTGGTGAACGTCCCCGCCATCCTCATCGTCGCCATCCTCACCGCGGTCCTGGCGGCCGGCATCAAGCTGTCCTCGCGGGTGAACCTGATCCTCGTGATCACCAAGATCGCGGTGGTCCTGCTGGTCATCGTGGCCGGGCTGTTCTTCGTCAAGGCCGCCAACTACACCCCCTTCATCCCCGACCCGGTGGCCACGCCGCGCGTGGAGGGGCTGAACGCGCCGCTGATCCAGCTGCTGTTCGGGGTCACGCCCGTCGCGTTCGGCGTGATCGGCATCTTCTCCGCCGCGGCGATCGTGTTCTTCGCCTTCATCGGCTTCGACATCGTGGCCACCGCCGCCGAGGAGACCATCGAGCCCCAGCGCGACGTGCCGCGCGGCATCATCGGCTCGCTGGCCATCTGCACGGTCCTGTACGTCGCCGTCTCGCTCGTCGTCGTCGGCATGCAGCGCTACGACCGGCTCAGCACCTCGGCGCCGCTCTCGGACGCGTTCACCTCGGTCGGCTACCCCTGGCTGGCCACGATCATCAGCGTCGGCGCGCTCGCCGGCCTGACGACCGTCGTGCTCGTGCTCCTGCTCGGCCAGACCCGGGTGCTGTTCGCCATGTGCCGCGACGGGCTGCTGCCGCGCTGGCTGGCGCAGGTCAGCCCGCGCTTCGGTACGCCGGCCAGGCTCACGGTCATCGTCGGGGTGGTGACGATGATCCTGGCCGGGTTCGTGTCGTTCGGCGAGCTGGCCGAGCTGGTGAACATCGGCACGCTCTTCGCGTTCATGATCGTCTCGATCGGCGTGATCGTGCTCAGGAGGACCAGGCCGGACCTGCCGCGCGGGTTCCGCGCGCCGCTGGTGCCGGTGCTGCCGATCCTGTCCGTGCTGGCCTGCCTCTACCTGATGCTCAACCTGCCGGCGATGACGTGGCTGCGGTTCGTGGTCTGGATGATCCTGGGCGTGCTCGTCTACCTGGGGTTCGGCTACTGGCACAGCCGGATCATGGCCCGCCGCTGAGGCGCCGCCGGCGGGGCCGGGGGGCGGGCGGACCCACCCCCTCGCCCGGGATCAGATCGCGAGGACCGCTCCGGTGGCGGCCCGTACCTGGCAGCTGTTGTGGAAGACCTTGGCCCAGTGCACCACCTTGCCGTGCCAGCGGCCGATCACCGCGACGGCGTGCGGCTTGACCTCCTGCGTGCACGCGGCCTTGGGCGAGACGTTGAGCCGGCCCGGCTCGCCGTTCACCTTCTCCAGCAGGCGGCAGGCCGCCTTCGCGTTGGGGTGCGTGCCGCCGACGGGCGCGCAGTGGAGCCAGACCGTCTTCGTCGGGCCGCCCTTGGCCGCATCGACGATCTTGAGCTGCACCTTGGGGTCGGGGGCGGCTGTCGCGGGCGACGAGGCGCCCAGCAGGAACGCCCCGCACAGCGCGATCGTGCCGACTGCTCGCATCATGATTACTCTCCGTTCGTAGGACGGCACCAAACGCTACGACGGAGGCCGGGACGAGTTACGGAGGCCCGCCGTGCGGGCCTCCGTAAAATCACGCGGGAAGCGACGCGACGCCCGGCGGCAGGAACCGCGGCTGCGCGATGCCCGCCCTGTCCAGGTACGGAGTGATCCCGCCCAGATGGAACGGCCATCCGGCGCCGAGGATCATGCACAGGTCGATGTCCTGGGCCGCCGCGACCACGCCCTCGTCCAGCATGATGCGGATCTCCCTGGCCAGCGCCGTCAGGACGCGCTCGCGCACCTGCTCGGCGGTGGACGGTGCGCCGCCGCCCGCGAACAGCGCCACCGCCTCCTCGTCCAGGGTGAAGTCCGGCCGGTACACGCCCGGCTTGCCGGAGGCGACCAGCTTGGCCATGTTCTCCGAGACGCCGAAGCGGTCGGGGAAGGCCTCGTGCAGCGTCTCGGCCACGTGCAGGCCGACCGCCGGGCCGACGAGCTGCAGCAGCGCGAACGGCGTCATCGGCAGCCCCAGCCCGTCCAGCGCGTGCTCGGCCGTCTCCAGCGGCGTGCCCTCGTCCACCGCGGCCACGACCTCGCCCATGAAGCAGGTCAGCAGCCGGTTGACGACGAACGCCGGAGCGTCCTTGACCAGCACCGACGACTTCTTCAGCGACTTGCCCACGGCGAACGCCGTGGCCAGCGTGGCGTCGTCGGTGGCCGCGCCTCTGACGATCTCCAGCAGCGGCATGACGGCGACCGGGTTGAAGAAGTGGAAGCCGACCAGCCGCTCGGGGTGGGCCAGGCCGGCGCCCATCTCGGTCAGCGACAGCGAGGAGGTGTTCGTGGCGAGCACGCACGTGGCCGGGACCACGGCCTCCACCTCGGCGAAGACCTGCTTCTTGACCGCCATGTCCTCGAACACGGCCTCGATCACGAAGTCGGCGTCGGCGAAGGCGTCCTTGGTCAGCGAGCCGGTCACCAGAGACGTGAGGCGGTTGGCCTGGTCCGCGGTGATGCGTCCCTTGGCGAGGAGCTTGCCGACCTCGTCGCGTACGTACCCGACGCCCTTGTCCAGCCTGGACTGGTCGAGGTCGGTCAGCACGACCGGCACCTCCAGGCGCCGGGCGAACAGCAGCGCCATCTGCGAGGCCATCAGCCCCGCGCCGACCACGCCGACCTTGGTGACCTTGCGGGCCAGCGACTTGTCCGGCGCGCCCGCGGGCCGCTTGGCCCGGCGCTGCACCAGATCGAAGGAGTAGAGCCCGGCCCGCAGCTCGTCGCCCATGAGCAGGTCGGCGAGGGCCTCGTCCTCGGCGGCGAAGCCGGCGTCGCGCGAGCCGGTCTTGGCCAGGGCGATGAGGTCCAGCGCCCGGTAGGGGGCGGGGGAGGCGCCGCGCAGCTTCATGTCCACCAGGAAGCGCGCGTCGCCGACCGCCTTGTCCCAATCGGCGTCCCAATCGGCGGGCTCGGGCCGCGCCACGGTGAGGTCGCCCTGGAGCACCCTGGAGGCCCAGCGCAGCGACTCCTCCAGGAAGTCGGCGGGCTCGAACATCGCGTCGGCGACGCCGAGCTTGAACGCGTCCGCGCCCTTGATCATGCGGTTCTGCGACAGCGGGTTCTCGATGATCAGCTTGATCGCTTTCGCCGGGCCGATCAGGCGCGGCAGCAGCTGCGTGCCGCCCCAGCCGGGCACCAGCCCGAGGAAGCACTCGGGCAGCGCCACGGCGGGCACCCCCGCGGAGATCGTCCGGTACGTGCAGTGCAGCGCCAGCTCCAGCCCGCCGCCCATCGCCGCGCCGTTCACGAACGCGAACGACGGGATCGGCAGCTCGCCGAGCCGGCGGAAGACGTGGTGGCCCAGCCCGCCGATGGCCAGCGCCTCTTCGCGGGAGGTCACGGAGGCCGCGCCCTTGAGGTCGGCGCCGACGGCGAAGATGAACGGCTTGCCGGTGACCCCCACCGCGGCCAGGTCGGTGCGCTCGGCGATCTCCGACAGGGCACCGTTCAGCGCGAACAGGCCGCGCGGGCCGAAGGTGTTCGGCTTGGTGTGGTCGAAGCCGTTGTCCAGCGTGATCAGCGCCATCGTGCCGGCGCCGCCGGGCAGCTGGACGTCGCGTACCAGCGCCTTGGTGACGACTTCGTCCGCGCTGCGCTCGCTCAGCGCCGCACGCCAGGTGTCAAGGTTGCTCACAGGCCCTCCTCCGTCGGTCCTGCGAGCATGCTGCTGCGTCTCATCGGTTCGCTCGCTACGCTCGCTCACGCCAGGTTCTCCCAGATCACAGTGCCGCCCATGCCCATGCCGACGCACATCGTGGTGATGCCGTAACGCACGTCGGGACGCTCGCCGAACTGCCGCGCGAGCTGCGTCATCAGCCGCACGCCCGAGGAGGCGAGCGGGTGGCCGTAGGCGATCGCGCCGCCGTACGGATTCACGCGGGGATCGTCGTCGGCGAGGCCGAAGTGCTCCAGGAACGCCAGCACCTGCACGGCGAACGCCTCGTTGATCTCGAACAGCCCGATGTCGGAGATGTCCAGACCGGCCAGCCGCAGCGCCCGCTCGGTGGACGGGATCGGCCCCACACCCATGACCTCGGGGTCCACGCCCGCGAACGCGTAGGACACCAGCCGCATCTTCGGGCTCAGCCCCAGCTCGGCCGCGACGTCCTGGGCGGCCACGATGCAGCCGGTGGCACCGTCGTTGATGCCGGAGGAGTTGCCCGCCGTGACGTGGCCGTGCGGGCGGAACGGCGTCTTGAGCCCGCTCAGCCCCTCCAGCGTGGTGCCCGGGCGCGGCGCCTCGTCCTCGACCGCCAGGCCCCAGCCCTTCTCGGCCGTCCTGATCGCGGTCTCCACCAGGTCGGGCTGGATCTTGCCGTCGGCGTACGCCTTGGCCGCCTTCTCCTGCGACAGCACCGCGTAGGCGTCCGCGCGGGCCTTGGAGATCGACGGGTAGCGGTCGTGCAGGTTCTCGGCCGTCATGCCCATGACCAGCGCGCTCGGGTCGACCAGCTGCTCCGACAGGAACCGCGGGTTCGGGTCGACGCCCTCGCCCATCGGGTGACGGCCCATGTGCTCGACGCCGCCCGCGATCGCGACGTCGTACGCGCCGAACGCGATGCCGCCCGCGACCGAGGTCACCGCGGTCATCGCGCCCGCGCACATGCGGTCGATCGCGTAGCCGGGCACGGTCTTGGGCAGCCCGGCCAGCACGGCCGCCGACCGGCCGATGGTCAGGCCCTGGTCGCCGATCTGGGTGGTCGCGGCGATGGCGACCTCGTCGACGCGCTCGGGCGGCAGGTTGGGGTTGCGCCTGACGAGCTCGCGGATGACGCGGACGACGAGGTCGTCCGCGCGGGTCTCCGCGTACAGACCCTTGGGCCCTGACCTGCCGAAAGGTGTGCGCACGCCGTCGACGAACACGACGTCACGAGAGGAAGGCACGGATTCGCATCTCCTTGCTGGATGGGGTTCCGTGCCCATGCTACTCGTCAGTAACTACTCCGCAGACGAGAGCGGCGATGAGCAGTGCGTAGATGGCGCCGATGGGCGGTTCCCACAGGTGGGCGCGGGCTCCGAGCAGGGCGGCGACCGCCACGGCCGCGCCCGTCCAGAGCGCCGCGCCCCCTCGCGGGCGCGTGCCGTGGCCGGGATCCCATGGATCGCCAGGTGATCCTCCCGAGAGCAGGGCACGCGCCAGCATCCCCAGCGCGTCACGTGCCCACCAGAGGAGGAACAACACCCCCGCCGCGCAACTCGTCACCGCCAGCGCCTCGACGGCCCAGGTCAGGGTGTCGGCGAAAGCGTAGCGGGCGGAGGCGCGGAAGAAGCCCGGGGCCGTCCAGCCGAGCAGCAGCGTCACCACCCAGCAGCCGGCGACCGCCAGCCGGGTCAGGGGGCGGGCCCGGCCGGAGTGCGCGCCGGCGTACAGCTCGCGCTCCCGCTCGCGGACCAGGCGGGCGCGCGCGCCCCAGACGTACTGGGTGATCGCCAGCGCGGGCAGCGCCGCGAGGAAGACCGCCAGGGACAGTATGGCGAGCGGCAGCGTCTGCTCCCTGGTCGGCGCCCGGTCGGCGAGCAGCTGGACGGTGGCCAGCAGCGCGATCGAGGCGGAGAGCGCGACGAGGGCGCGGCGCCGGGCGGCTCTGGCCCGGGCGCGCAGCCCGGCCACCTCCTGGGCGCCTGGAGGGGGTGCCATCTCGGTCAACAGCATGAACGTCATCATGACGGCACTGTGCGTAGTGACGCTGCGGATTCGCGCGCTTTGGATGGAGCTCTCGCTGAGGCGGGATCCCGCGAAAGTGAGGAACGAGTGGCGGGCGGGCCGGGGTCTCCCCGAGTATGGAGTGGCGAACTACCGTGGGGTGGGACGGTTGCGTGTGTGCGGCCCGACAAGGGCTGATATGTCGGCGTGAGCTCCCGTTTGTGACTATGCTTCGCGATCATGGCGCAAGGGGTGAACCGCATGAGAGAGCGACCGAGTAGTGCGGTTCAGGGCCCACGGACGGATCCGGAGCCGGGTGGATCGAGGAGAGATCCCCGGCCGCGGCGCAATCCGCTCACCCCGATGGGGTGGGTGAGCGTGGGCCTCACGGTCGTGCTGGTGCTGGCCTCGCTCGGGGCGTACGCGTATTACCGGCGCATCGAGGGCGGCATCGACCGCGAGACCATCAACGTGGGCGCGAGCCGCCCGCCGGAGACCGGCGCGCTCAACGTCCTGCTCGTCGGCTCCGACTCCCGCGAGGGCGACAACAAGAAGTACGGCGCCAAGTCCCAGGGGCTGGGGGAGCGCACCGACACGATCATGCTGCTGCACATCTCCCCGAACAGGGACAAGGCCACCATGATCAGCTTCCCCCGCGACTCCATGGTCGTGATCCCCACGTGCGAGGGCCGGAACGGCACCGTGCTGGTCGGCGGGCTCCGGCAGATCAACTCCGCCTTCAACGACGGTGGCATCAACTGCACGATCAAGACGCTGGAGTCGCTCACCAACATCAAGATCAACCACTTCGTGAAGGTCGACTTCACCGGCTTCAAGGGCATCATCGACGCCATCGGCGGCATCGAGATCTGCCTGCCCAAGCCGGTCAACGACCCCAAGGCGAAGCTGGTGCTCGGCGCGGGCAAGCACGTGGTCAAGGGCGAGCAGGCGCTCGGCTACGTACGCACCCGCTACGCGCTGGGCGACGGCAGCGACCTGAGCCGGATCCAGCGCCAGCAGATCTTCCTCACCAAGGTGATGCAGAAGGTCACCGACGGCGGCCTGCTCACCGACCCGGGCAAGCTCAACGACTTCCTGCTCGCCGCCACCCAGGCCGTCACCCTGGACGACAAGCTCTCGCTCGACCGGATGCTGGAGATCGCTCGGAGCGTCAGCGGGATGACGACCAAGGAGCTCAAGGGGATCACGGTGCCCACCCAGCCC
>NZ_VCKX01000741.1 GCF_005889725.1 Nonomuraea zeae | reverse complement strand
GCCCGCGCAGGTCCAGTATCGTCGGCACGCGCGGCTGCACACCGTGCTCGATCTGGGAGGTGAACCAGTCGGCGTTGCTGGCATCCAGCTCGCCGGTCACCGTGATCAGCCTCGCGCCGGTCAAGGGGCGGCGCTCCAGGCTTAGGGGGGTCATGGGGCTCCGCCTTGGGTCAGCCGGTCGGCGGCGGACGCAATGGTGATGGACATGGCCCTTTCCTCGCTCGTGATCGCCTGGGGGGCGGTGATGGACGTCATCGCTGTTACGTGAAAGAGTAAGCGCGAGAGAGAATACACGAAAGTCGTTTCGCCAAATGCAGGCAAGAAGTTTCGTCCTACCGGGCCCGCACCGCACCAGCCCCCGAGGAAGAAAGGCGAAGAGAGCCGTAAGCATGTTCGATGACTCCCCCCTCGCTGCGGACGTACCCTCCGCCGCCGCGTCCACCTGGACCTTCCTCACTCACCACGCGCGGGTCCTGATCGAGATCGCTCGCGACCCCGGCGTCCGGATGCGCGACATCGCCGCCAGCATCGGCATCACCGAACGCACCGCGCAGAACATCGTGCGCGATCTC
>NZ_VCKX01000084.1 GCF_005889725.1 Nonomuraea zeae | reverse complement strand
GTCGGGGTTTCCGACACGGGTGGGCTTGTGGTCTGAGTCAGCGGCGATTCCGAGACCGTGGCCGTCGGTGACACCGTGTCCGTGGGAACGTCGGTCGGCACATCTGTCGGCACGTCGGTCGGCGGAAGCGTGTCCGTCGGCGTCGGTACGGGCTGACAGGTGAACGTGGCCGTCACTGTCTCTGTGACAGTCGGGCCGGGCTCGGTGACCGTGGGACCTGGCTCGGTGACCGTGACGGTCGCCTGCTCTGTCACCGTTGAAGTCACGGTCACCGTCGCGGCCGGAGCCTCGGTGTCGGTGGCCGTGGGGCTGGCCGTCACCGTGACGGTCGGCCAGGGCAGCGGCGTCATGCTGACGGACGCCTTGCCCCTCTTCTTGTACGTGCCCTTGCCCAGTTTCTTCGTGGACGTTCCCGCGCCGGTGGTGACCGGGACCTCCGTGCTCGCGGTCTTACACGACTTGCTCTTGCACACCCTCTGCTTGACGGTGAAGCGCGCCGCCCCGTCGTACTTGACGGAAACGTTCAGATAGGAGACGCCCTTCTTCTTGACGACCTTCGTCTTGGCGGTGTAATCCCCGACTGTGGGACTCTCTGAAGGAGTCGGGCTTGTCGTCGTCGGGGCGGTGACTAACGCCACCTGCGCGCCTAGTGCGCCTAGAGGGCTGTCGGTGGATAGGGGATCGGTCGCTGACGTCTGGGTAATCGCAGCTCCGCCGGCTCCTGCCAGTGCGACGGTGCCGAGCAGCGCGCCCAGGATGGAGAATCTCATAATCCTGCTCTTTGGGAGATTTCAGGACGCAGATCATTATTCCGACTTGTCAAGATTGGTCAAGACTGAGACGCATGGACAGGCGCTTCCGGTTCCGGCGTGCGGCGAACTACATCAACCTCGCCACTCCGCTCGGACTGCTGATCTCTGTCATCGGTGGCACGTCCAGGCAGCCTGGTCCCAACGGGCTCATCCTGGCCTTCGGCTACCGCTACCGCTTTCCCATCGCGGGGGCGTTCACCGTGGGAAATGTGGTCCTGACCAAGTGGAACGCGCTCGACGAGCGGCTCATCCTGCATGAGGACCGGCACGCCAGCCAGTGGGCCTGGTGCGTCGGGCTGCCCATGCTGCCGCTCTATCTGATCTCGATGCTCGTCTCGGTGATCGTCTGTGGGCATCAGGCTTCGTACAACCTTTTCGAGCGACTCGCGGATCTCGATGACGGCGGCTACCCCCGGGAACCCCTGCGCTGGCGCCGGCCGACCGGCGACGCGTGACACCCCTCACCCGGGTGGGGCGCAGTCCTCGGGGTGGCGTAGTTCGGGCGGCGAGTGGTGCGGGTTTTCGGGTGGCGCACGGTGCTGAGTGATGCGGGGGCCCGGTGGCGAGCGATGCGGGTGCCCGAGCGATGAGGTGGTACGGCTCTTTGAGTGGTGCGTGTGTGGGCTATCGGGGGTGGTCGGTCAGGGGTTGGGGTGCTTCAGGTGCGAGGGGCGGTCTGTCGGGGTGGTGGCTTGCGCCCAGGACGAGGGCGAGGATGGCCAGGCCGGAGATCGCTCCGGCGCAGAGGATCGAGGCGGTCGACGGGGTCACGAGCGTGATGCCGGCCAGGGCCAGAGCTGAGACGGCGGTGGCTAAGGCGAGGTAGGTCCAGGTCGCCAGGCGTACGAGCCGGAGGCGGACGTGCTCGGGGTGCGGCGTGCGGGACAGGAGCCACGCCAGGGCCGGCAGGAGCAGGATGCCGTGCATGAACACGGCGTGGGCGGGCTTCAGCGTCACGGCCACCGTGTAGGCGAGCTGCTGGTTACCGGTCACCACCTCCACGACGCCACGGGCGATCATGACGGCGCCGAAGGCCATGGCCGCCAGCAGGGTCGCGAATCCGGCGCGCACGGCCAGGCGGGTGCTCGGGGCGAGCTCCGGATCGGGGCGGAACGCGGCGATCGTCATGATGATCACGATGGCGATGAGGATGCCGCCGCCCGCCGCCAGGGTCCTCGCTATGGCTGTGTCGAGGCCGGTCTCCATGTTGAAGTGGGACGGGACGCCTCGCCACGTCTGGAGGGTGATCAGGGCCACCTCCAGCGCGGAGGCGATCGCGAAGGCGCCGGTCAGCAGCCGGCGGGCGCGCAGCCGGATGAAGGTGGAGACCCAGGTCAGGGTCAGGACGCTCAGCCCGAACGACACGCCGAACGTGAACGGCTTGCGCCACGAGACCGCGCCCTCCCACGGGCCGCCGTCCACGACGAACACGCCCAGGTGGACGAGGCCCGCGAGCATCAGCGCGACTCCGATGAGATACCAGAGGCGATTCATGGCGCCATGGTGGCAGGCGGGTGGTGCTGGGCGCGTCGGCCCTGGGGTTGGACCGCGGCTACGACCGTGGTCGTATGGCCAGGGGAGAGCTGCCGCTGGCCATCAGGGGCCAGGGAAAGGCTGTTGGTTATCAGGGGCCAGGGGAGAGCTGCTGGTCACACGTCGGAGGAGAGCTGCTGCCGGTCACAGGTCAGAAGGGAGCTGCCGGTCGTGGGGTCAGGGGAGGGACTGCTGGTCGTGGGGTCAGGGGGAGAGGCGCAAGGTGTGTACGGCAGCCCGCTTGACCGATTCCGGCTTCGAGCGCATCGGCAGTAATTCCCCCTTGGCCCACGCCTCCGCCTGATCCCAGTAGTTCTCGTGGAAGGCGTGCCCGGAGGCCCCCGTCAGGTTGATCCACTGGGACTTGTCCAGGTCCGACAGGTCGATGATCATGCGCATCGACGGCACGGCCGTGACCGCGTAGTCTCGCTGGACGTTCCAGCCCGTCGCGTTCACGGCGTCCTTGCTCCCCGGCGCCGCGATCGGCCCCCGGTTGAACAGCGCCTCGACCGGCCCGATCCCCGAGGTGCCCAGCGAGCCGTTGACCAGTTCGAGCTGGTGCAGGTCGCCCCAGCGCCACGACTTGACGTCCGTCCCGAGCCGCTCGGCGAGCTCCTGGTGCGCGGAGGCCAGCGCCTGGCGCAGGATGTCGTCCCTGGTCTCCGTACGGTTCTTCGTCGTCACGTCGTCCCAGAACGGGTCGGACGGGGCGTCGAGCAGCCGCCTGACCACTTCGTACCAGCGGTCCCCGCCGCTCGGCCTGGCCTGCTCGGGCAGGTCGTCGTTGAACGTCAGCGTCAGCACCTGACGCCAGACCGCGTTGAAGTAGGCGGCGGGGGCGGAGTCGAGCCCCTGCGTACGGTCCCACGTTTTCAGCAGCTCCCTGGCCGCGCCGCTAGGCCCCGCCAGGTCCACCCGCATCAGCGCGGGGACGAGCGTCTCCGCGAAGCCGTTGTAGGTGTCCTGCTGGATCGCCGACATGGTCGCCGCGTCGACCTTGCCGCTCTTGATGGCCTCCTTGACGCGGTCGCGGATGCGCTCGGAGCGGTAGCCGTGCGCCCAGTCCTCGGTCAGCAGCGGCTGGTAGCGCTTCGGGTCGATGACGGCGTTGTTCGCGGTCACGACGAACCCCTCAGCCGGGTCCTCGACCGAGGGCAGCTGGTCGTAGGGGATGGGGGCGGTCTTCCAGTCGTACTCGCCGGTCCAGCCGGGCACGGGCCAGGTGCCGTCGCCACGCAGGCGTACGGGGATGCGCCCCGGCGCCTGGTAGCCGATCTTGCCTGAAGTGTCGGCATAAATCAGGTTCTGGGAGGGGACGTCGAACAGCGCCGCCGCGGCCTTGAACTCGTTCCAGTCGCCCGCCCTGTTCAGCGCGAAGACGGCGTCCATCGTCCGGCCGGGCGTCAGCGCCGTCCATTGCAGCGCGACCGCGTTGGCCTCGCCGTCCGGCCGCGCGTCCTCGATGACCTCGTTGATCAGCGGGCCGTGCAGGGTGCTCTTGACGGTGATCGTGACGGGGGAGCCGCCCGCCACCTTGATCTGCTCCTGCCTGGTCTCCAGCTTCTGCTGCTCGCCCTTGTGGAGGTACGTGTCGCCTTCCACCTTCTCCAGGAACAGGTCGGCCACGTCGGGACCCAGGTTCGTGAACCCCCAGGAGATCTTGTCCGTGTGCCCGATGATCACGCCGGGCATGCCGGAGAAGGTGAACCCGGTGACGTCGTACGGGCACTCCTCGGTGATCTTCCGGCAGTGCAGGCCCGCCTGATACCAGACCGACGGCATCTGCGCCGACAGGTGGGGGTCGTTGGCCAGCAGCGGCTTGCCGCTGGCGGTGTGCTCGCCCGAGATCACCCAGGAATTGGACCCGATGCCGTCGCGGTCCTCGGTGCCGATCATGTCGGGGACGGCGCCGAGGGTCGCGGCCCCCTGGGTGAGCGCCGGGGTGGCGCGCCGGCGCGGCTCGGCCCGCTGGTCGAAGCGTCCCCGGTCGATCGTGCCCTCGTTGACGATCGTGGCGTGCCTGTCGTACGGGTAGCCGGGGTAGAGCTGCTCGACCCGCTCCTTGGGCAGCTTGGTCAGCGCGAGCGCGCGGTCGATCTCGTCCTCCATGTTGGAGCGCAGGTCCCACGCCATGGCCTTGAGCCAGGCCACGGAGTCGACGGCGGTCCACTTCTCCGGCCGGTAGTCGCCGTTCTGGAGCTTCAGCACGGAGTATTCGAGGCTGCGGTCGGAGGCGTTGGGGTTGGCGGCGAGCCAGGCGTTCACACCGTTCGCGTACGCGTTCAGGTAGTCCTGGGTGTCCTGGGCCAGCTCGGGCACCTCCTGCTCGGCGACCTTGCGCCAGCCCATGGTCCGCAGCGCCTTGTCGGTGCCGAGCGTGGTCTTGCCGAAGAGCTCGGAGAGCCGCCCCGCGGTCGTGTGGCGGCGGAAGTCCATCTCGTAGAAGCGGTCCTGCGCGTGGACGAACCCCTGCGCGGTGAACAGGTCCGCGGCGGTGTCGGCGTAGATGTGCGGAATTCCTGATTTATCGCGATAAATCTCCACACTTCCGGTTAGTCCGGGGAGCCGCAGCGATCCGTCCACCTGCGGGAACGACTTCCGCACCGTGTAGACGAGCACCCCCGCCAGCACGAGGGCAAGTGCGAGAAGCACGGTCAACACCCGAGCGAACCACCGCAATGGCCGCGGCATCCACGCATAGGGCCTCACCGACACCTCCATCTTGCTGCCGAACTGGCACTAAGTCTGACAGCCCGGAATCACTACTCCGTCCGCTCGCACACTCCTGCAAAAGGGGCGATACGGCCGATGACCAGGGGAATCACCCGAGCGGCGTCGATCATGATCCAAAGCGTGGGCCGGTCAGCTCCAGCTCTGGCCCTCCGGCGTGTCGGACACGCGCACCCCCAGCTCGGCCAGCTCGTCCCTGAGCTGGTCGGCGGTCTCCCAGTCACCGGCCTCCCTGGCCCTGGCCCGCGACTCCAGCAGCTGCCCGGCCCCCGGCGGCAGCGTCGGCGACTTGCCGATCTCCGTCGACAGGTCCAGCCCCAGCACCTGGTCCAGGTGCAGGAACGACTCGAGCTTGGCCCCCGGCGCCACCGACTCGTCGCGCTCCAGCTCCCGCAGGACCCGCAGGGCCGAGGGCAGGTCGAGGTCGTCGTCGAAGGCGGTCTCGACCCGCTCCACGTAGTGGGCCGCCATGGGCGCGCTCGGCGACTCCGACCATTCGGCCACCCGCGCCCGCCACCTGCGCACCGTGCGGTCGGCCGCGCGCAGGGTGTCCCAGGTCAGGTTGAGCTGCTGCCGGTAGCGGTGCTCCAGGAACGCCATCCGCACGGCCAGCGGATCGAGCCCGGCCGCGACCACGTCGGACAGCAGCACCACGTTCCCCGTGGACTTGGCCATCTTGCGCCCGTCGAACAGCAGGTGCTCGCCGTGCACCCAGTGCCGTACGACCTCGTGCCCGGCCACCGAGTCGGACTGGGCCCGCTCGTCCTCGTGATGGGGGAAGCGCAGGTCCATGCCGCCGGTGTGCAGCTCGAAACGCGAGCCCAGGAACCGCAGCGACATGGCCGAGCACTCCACGTGCCAGCCGGGGAAGCCGCGGCCCCACGGCGTGTCCCAGGTCAGCTCGCCCTCAGCGGGCTTCCACAGGGCCCAGTCGGCGTGGAAGCGCTTGCGCGGATCGACGCCCTCGATGCGGTGCGCGGGCTTCAACGCGTCGAGGCGGTTGCCGGAGATCTCGCCGTACGACGGGAAGGTGCGTACGTCGAAGAAGACCGACCCGTCGGGCACCGTGTACGCGTGCCCCTTCTCGATCAGCTTGGCGATCAGCTCGACCATCAGGTCGATCGTCTCGGTCGCCCGGGGCGTGTGCTCGGGCGGGCGCAGGTTGAGCGCCGTCGTGTCGCTCCTGAACGCGTCCTCGTAGAAGCGGGCGAGCTCGCTCACCGAGCGCCCCTCGGCCCGCGCCTGGGCGAGGACCTTGTCCTCGCCCTCGCCCCCGATCTCCTCGGGGTCCTCGGCGAGGTGACCGACGTCGGTGATGTTCTGGCAGACCACCACGCGCACCCGCCGCCGCTCCAGGACCCGTCTGATCAGGTCGGACAGCAGATAGGTCCGCAGGTTGCCCACGTGCGCGTAGCGGTAGACGGTCGGGCCGCACGTGTACATCCGCAACGCCCGCCCGGCGGCGATCTGCTCGACCTGCCTGGCGCGCGTGTCGTAGATCCGCAACATCTCCCGAGCTTAGCCCGGCGTCATCCGCCCAGGAAACCGAGTATGTCCCGGTCACCGCGCTCGCGCAGCCTGGCCACGACCTCCTCGCGCGAGGCCATGTCGGACAGCCCGATCCTGGCTCCGATCAGCCGCAGCCCCTCCAGCTCCGAGTGGACCGGAGCGGTGTAGCCGAGGAGGTAGAGAGCCCGGTTCACGGGCGGCATCGCGATGGGGGCGGCCGGCAGGTAGCGGGTCAGCAGCTCGCCTCCGTCCGACACGGTCAGGAAGACGTGGTCGCCCTCGTTCGCCTTGAAGTCCACCAGCACGTTGCGGATCGACCCCATGGTGGGCTGGTTGTGCCAGCTGATCACCACGTCGCCGGACGGCGTCGAGGCGGTGAGCTGCCCGCCCGGGGCCATCCCGAGATAGGCGGCGAACCCCGTCGGCAGCGGCGATCCCGAGCCGCGCAGGTGCTCGGCGTTGACGTCCACGCGGTGCCACCAGCGCCCGTCGCGGGAGCGGAAGCTGCGCCGGGTCTCCGAGACGTCCTTGCGCGGCTGGTACGGCTCCACCTCCCCGCTCGGCGAGGTGCCGGCCACCCGGATCCAGCCCCGCTGCGTCCGCTCGAACCCTGGACCGCCCGAGTACGCGCGCACCGAGCTCTCGCTGACGTCGTAACGCGAGGTCAGGTTGGCCACGATCGTGCTCACCGAGGCCTCGCCCCCGGCCCGCTCGATCTCCCTGGCGATCATCTCCCTGATCCCCAGGTATTCGTCGCCGCCCCACCTGGTCAGCCCGTACTTGTTCCGGTCGACCCGGTGGAAGCGCTCGTCGGCGGTGAGCTGGTTGCGGATGCCGACCAGGCTGTAGTCCTCGCCGATGCGCTCCTGGATCTCCTCGGGAGACAGCGGCGCGCCGGCCACCGCCAGCACCGCCTCGGCCTTCTCGTTGATGCTGCGCGGCCACGGGACCACGTGCAGGCCGAGCACCCGCAGCTGCGGCACGGCCAGGATCCACCGCTCGGCCACGTCCTCGCGGACGCCGAGCTGGGCGACCATGGACACGGCCTCGCCGAGCGGGCGCGGGCCGTCGGCGAACAGCTGGCGCGTCTTCTCCCTCAGCTCGTCGGCCCCGCCCGCCACGAGCCACCCGTCGGACTGCTCGTAGCCGGTCAGCAGCGTGCGCACGAACCGCCACGCCGGGATCCCCAGCGACCGCAGCTCGGTCCGGTGCCACGGCACGGCGGCCTGCAGATCGTCGGCGGGCACGGCGGACCCCAGCCGGCCGCGCAGCCAGGACACGTGCGCGACCAGCGCCGTCGCGGCGGCGCCGCCCAGCCACGCCTCCACGTGGTCGCGCAGGTCGCGCTCGATCTGCCTGATCCGCTCCCTCGTCACGGAGAAGCGCTGCGCCAGCTCGTCCAGCGTGGCCCGCTGCGCCGCGTACAGCCGGTCGCGGGCGATGGCCCGCTGCCGGTCGTCCAGCGCGCCGAACAGCTCGTCGATCACGTCGGGCAGCGGCCTGTCCGGCCTGGAGGGCGCTGGCACGGCCTCCGGCACGGGTTCGAGCAGCCGCTCGAACACGCCGCTGAACAGTTTCTGCACCACGTCCTTGCCCAGCGTCTCCGGCGAGCGCTCGGCCTCGGCGGGGTCGGAGAATCGCAGCAGCGGCAGGATGTCGCCGAGCAGCAGATGCCCCCAGCAGGCCACGGCCAGGTCGGCCAGGTGGCCCGCCACGGTCTGCGTACCGACGATGGCGCAGGCGCGATCGAGGGGAATCGCCTGCCACCAGGCCTCGGGCAGCTGGGGCTCCTCCACGATCGGCGCGATCTGACCAGGGGAGGTCCAGCGCAGGGGTGGCGCGAGGTCGCTCAGGCTGAGGTTCATTGAGGTCCAACCGGCAAAGGGTAGATATCCGCAGTTCAGACTATGTGATCAGAGGGGTAGAAACGGGCTGCCTCTTCCGGAATGGGAGATATAGAGCATCGATCGAGCGCGGGTGCAGGCGACGAACAGTATGCTCCGTTCGCGTTGCAAGGCACGAGCCCGGGCTTCGGGCTCGTCCGGCAGCGGCTCGGGGACCACGCCCTCCGCCACGCCGATGAGTGCCACCCGCTCGAACTCGAGTCCCTTGAGATGCTGGAAGGTCGAGGCCCGCACGGACAGGCCGGTCAGCGCCCGTCTGGCGTCCCTGACGAGCCGGGGCGTACGCGCTCCGACGGCGATCTCCTCGGCGGGCACGCCGTCGGCCAGCCATGACTCGACCGTGGTCCGCAGGCCGGCCAGCTCCGACTCCGGGGTGTCGTACGCCCTGACCATCGGGCGCTCGCCGTTGTGCGTCGCGCGGTATCCGTACATCTCGGTCATGCCCTTGACCAGGCCGCTCGTGGGGCCGCCGCCGCGCAGCCGCACCACGAAGGACAGCAACTCCTGGGGCAGGCGGTAGGAGAGCCTGAGCGAGTGCTGGAGCGCGGGGATGCCGACCGCGCCGAGCGCCACCCGCGTGTCGGTGACGCGCTGGTGCGGGTCGCCGACCACGAACAGGTCGTCGTGCGCGTGCGGCGCCGCCGCGCGCAGCAGCCGCCACTGCGCCGGGCTGATGTCCTGTGCCTCGTCCACCACAATGTGACGGTACGGCTTACGGCCGGGATCCACGTCGTCAAGCAGATCTCCGGTCGCGATGGACAGCAGCCTGAGCGCCTCGTTCGTCAGCTCGGCCAGCGAGCGCGCCCCCGGCCCGACCAGCGGGGGACGGCGGCCCTCCGCGTCGGACACGATCCGCATGGCCAGGCGTTCCGCGTTGTCCACCTCGACCCGCTTGCGCAGGATGTCGTCCTCGATCAGCTGGTCCAGCCGCGCGGACAGCTCCTCCGCCAGCCCTTGCGAGAACGTCACCAGCAGCACCGGGCCCGAGCCGTGCGCGGCCAGGTGGGCGGCCCGGTGCAGGGCGGTGACGGTCTTGCCGGTGCCCGCCCCGCCCACGACCAGCACGGGATGCTCGTAACGGGCGGCCCTGGCCAGGCGGTGCTGCGGCGGGTACAGGAACGTGCACCACGAAGGCGCGTTGAGCACCCGGTCCAGCGCCAGCTTGTCGGGGACGAACGCCGCCTGGTCGGGGCTGCGCAGCAGCGCGGCGTACAGGTCCTCGGAGTCGACGGGACCGGTCTCCCCTTCGGTCGCGCGCCAGGCGTCCAGCTCGCGCCACGCCTCGGCGAGCGAGCCGCCGCGCGCCAGCACGGCCAGCGGGAGGTGCTGGGTGGGCGGCAGCAGCGGTTCGAGCGCGGCCACGTCGGCCTCGGTGGTGATCAGCCTGAACAGCGGCAGCGCGTGCGCGTCCAGGCCGAGCCCGAGCAGGTCGCCGTCGCAGATCGCGTCGAACAGCCCGTGTGATCTCGCGGATCTGCGTAATGCGGGCTCGACGCGTTCGAGGGCCTCGGCGTCCCACTCCTCGACGACGCCGATCGCCGGGTTGACGCCGTAGCGGTGGCGGCGGGCGTACGACCAGGCGTCGGGGCCGGGCAGTACCGTACGCAGCCAATAGACGTCCCGCTGCCGCACCACCACCCCACGATGCCCCTCGGCCAGCCGCAGCGTCGCGACCCGCGGGTCACGGGCGCCCCTGACCCGCTCGGGGTGCGGGGCGCCGGAGACGTTCAGCAGGAACCTGCGCAGCGCGACCACGGCGTCCCTGCGCACCGGCTGGGCCAGTGCGCTGAGCTCCCCGGGAAACTCGGGGCCGATCGCGAGCCGCGGCACCGGCTCAGTCCAGCAGGGCGAGCAGGTCGCGGTCTCCGCGCTCGCGGAGCCTGTTGAGCAGATCCGGCAGGCTTACCGGCCCCGTCATGCCGATCCTGGTCGCGATCACCCTGGCCGCCTGATCTCGGGTGCCGCCCGGGGCCGTGTAACCGACCAGGCGGAGCGCCTTGGTGATCTTCTCGGCCCCCTGCGCGGCGACCGGCAGGTGGCGGGCTCTCAGCACGCCCTCGTCCGACAGCGTCAGGAACAGGTGCCCGCCCTCGCGCGCTCCCACGTCCACGAGGAGGCGTTCGATGGATTCGAGCACCGGCCTGCCGTGCCACACCATGGTCAGCTCGCCGGCGGCGCTTCTGACCGTCCTGCTCTCGCCGGGCGAGAGCCCCAGGTACGACGCGAACCCCGTCGGCAGCGCGCACTCGCCGCCCGCCAGCTGCTCGGCGGTCACGTCGATGCGCAGCCACCACCGCCCGTCGGGCTGCCTGAAGCAGCGCCGGGTCTGGGAGACGTCCTTCAGCGGCTGGTACGGCTTGCCGGACTCCTCACCGGTGCCCCCGTTGGTCTCGCCCGCCGGGGGCGTGACCGGGATGAACGCCTGGAACTGCGGCGGTCCGGGCGGAGGCGGGGGAACCTGGATCGGGCCGAACGCCGACGGCGCCTGCTCGACCTGGGCCGGCTGCTCTTCGGGCGGGCCTGACATCGTGGCCAGCACGAACTGCCACGCCGGCACCTCCAGGGCCCGGATCTCCACGTTGTGCCAGGTGGCAGCGCCGATGAGCTGCTCCTTGGGCGCGGTGGGGCCCAGCGTCCTGACCAGCTCGTCCAGATGGGCCCGGTACGGGGCCGCCTCCTCGCTGGCCAGCCACTGGTCCAGTCGGGCGCGCAGCTCGGTCTCCGTGGCGGAGATCTCGGCCGGGGGCACGGCGAAGAGCTTGGCGAGCTGGTCCACGGCCGAGGGCTCGTCGGTGAAGACGCGGTTCTGGGCCACGGCCCAGCTCTTGTCGTCCAGGCCGGCGAACGCGGCCTCGATGAGCTCGGGCAGCGGCTCCGGGTGCTCCTGGCCGCCGGCCGCGGACCGGTCGGCCTCGTCCGGCTGCTCGCCGGACTCCCGGGCCGCCGCGAACGCCGCCGCGAGCTCCGGCGCCTCCTCGGCATCCTGGGCTTCCCCGGGCTCCTGGGCGTGCGCGAACTCCTGCGCATCCTCGGGCTCCCGGGCGGGCTCCTGAGCGGGCTCCTGGGCGTCGGCGCCGGCTTCCCCGGGCTCCGGCGTCGCGGCGGGCTCGGCGGCTTCGTCCTCGTAGGCGGCTTCCGCAGGCTCCGGACGCTCGCCGACGCCCTGGGCCTCCAGTGCCGCCGCCTCCTCGGCCGCGGGCAGCGGCGCGGGCTCGTCGGCGGCGCCGGGCACCGGCTCGGGCTCGGCGGCCTCCTCGGCGAGGGGCTCGGCATCGGCGTCCAGCACCGGCCGGTGCGCGTCCTCGTAGGAGGCGGCATCCTCCGGCGCGCCCTCGTACGACGCCGCACGCTCGTCCTCGGCGTCCCTGGCCTCGTGCTCGGCTTCGTCCCCGGCCTCGTCCTCGGACACGTTCTCCGCCTCGGCACGCTCGTCCGTGGCCTCAACCCCAATTTCGGGCTCAGGCTCGGACTCCGCGATGGGCGCGCCTTCGGCATGCGCGAAAGGCTCGGCGTGCCCGGACTCTCCGGCCCGGGCCTCGCCCTCGTCCGGCGTCGCCGGCTCCGGATGAGCGGCGGCGGGCTCAGAGCCCTGCTCCGCCGCGACCGGGCCGGAGGTGGCCTCATCAGTCGCGGGCACGTGCTCCGGCCCGTCTGCGACCGGCTCAGGCTCGTCGGCGGGCACAGCGGCGGGCACAGCGGCGGGCACGGCACCGGCCTGTGCCGGCCGGGCGAGCTCCGCGGGCGCGGGCGGGTGCGCCGCGTGCGGGTGCGGGATCCGCACCAGGACCGCGGAGAACAGCGTGTTCAGCACCGGGCGCGCCTGGATGAAGGGCTGGTCGACCAGCTCCCTGCTGGTCAGCGCCAGCAGCCCGGCCCACGAACCCGCCCGGTCGAGCGCGATCGCGACGGCGGGCTCGTCGGCCTCCTCCGGGTCGAGTACGTGCAGCGACGGCAGCACGTCGCCGATCGCCGCCGCGGGCCAGTGCTCCAGGGCGATCTCCGTCAGCAGCTCGCCCAGCGACTCGGGGCCGATGGCGGCCAGGACATGCGGCATGGGCAGGCTGCGCCACCACGCATCCGGCAGGTCCGGCTGCCCGGTGAGTAGCGTGATCGTCGACGCGTCGCTCCACCTCAACGGTGGTACGAGGTCGCTCAGGCAGAAGTTCATCCCGTTCCGTTCACCAGCCCCTCACGCCGCCGCAGCGGTGCAGCCATAATCTCGCCGCCCACGGAACAGACCATAGTCCGGCAAAACAGCCCTACGCATCCTGCACGACGCATCAACGCCGAACAGCGGCAAAGCGTAGACGCACGTAGTCGGCCATCCAGCCTGTTTCCCTGCGAAGAGCGGGCGCGGCCAGCTCGTTGACCCGTCGGAGCAGGGGCTCCACGATCTCGGGCGGGAGCCCTTCGAGCACCGACGAGGCGAACATGCGCACCCAGTCGGCGGCCCCGCCGGGGCACTCGTCGAGCGGGGTGGGCCGATCGAAGTATTCGAGCAGCCTGACCACGAACCCCTCCTGCTCGAGGCGGCGGGCGTACTCGGCAGGCGTGGGAAAGTACCACGGCAGCTCGGGCTCGCGCAGGCCGTATTCGCGCCAGGCGGTCAGCATCGCGGCGGTCAGCTCGGCACAGTTGCCCGATCCGCCCATTTCGGCGATGAAACGACCGCCCGGGGTGAGCGCCTCGCGCACGTTGGCGATCACGGCGGCGGGATCGCGGCTCATCCAGTGCAGCGCCGCGTTGGAGAAGACCGCGTGGTACGGGTCCACCACGGAGAAGTCGTGCCCGTCGCCGATGATGAAGTCGATGCCCGGGTACTGCGCCAGCGCCTTCTCGATCATCGCGGCCGAGCCGTCGATGCCCAGCACGTCCGCGCCTCTGAAGGCGATCTGCGCGGTGAGCACGCCGGTGCCGCATCCGAGGTCGAGCACGCGTTCGCCCGGGCGCGGGTCGAGCAGGTCGACCAGCGGCGCGCCCTGGGTGGAGACGTAGCCGAAGCTGCTGTCGTAGGCGCGACTGTTCCACCGCTCCAAGCTCGGTGTGTCATATCGCAAGACGATCAGCTCTCATTCGTCAGACATCGGGCCCCCGTGGCCGTGCTGTCTGCTCACTTTAGAGCCTGATCGTCCCTACGACATATCAAGTCACAACGGACTCATCCCACACTCTTGGTCCATTCCTTCTTCAGGTACGCCTTCGCCGCGTCTGCCTGGGGAATCGTCATCAGAACCGGCGGACCGGACGCCTTGGGCAATTTGCCCGCCTGCTCGGTGTCGAGCGTGCCCTTCATGAGCATGGCCTCGCCGCGCGCCGGGCGGGCGTACCCCTTCTGGAGCAGGTTCTGGCCCTCGTCGGAGAACAGGAACTCCTGCCACAGCCGGGCCGCGGCCGGATGCGGCGCCGCCTTGTTGATCGCCTGGACGTGGTAGTCGCCGAGCTGCGCGTCCCGGGGGATCGTCACCTTCCACGCCTCGGGCTGCGCGGCGCTGCGGGCGGCGTTCAGGTGGTCCCAGGCCACGATCACGTTGGCCTTGGCCGGGTCGGTGAGCCGGCCCTCCCGCTTGAGCTTGGCGAACAGCGCGACGCCCTGCTCGGGCTGCGGCGTGCCGGACCGCATGGACGCGGCCATCACGCCGTCGAACGCCGCCGCCGAGCGCAGCGGGTCGCCGTCGAGCGCGACGCGGTGGCCGGGTTTGAGCAGGTCGGCGAACGTGGCCGGCGCCTTGACCTCGCGGGGGTCGTACCCGATGGACATGTAGCCGCCGTAGGCGGCGTACCAGGCGCCGGACGGGTCCTTCACGTCGTCGGGCAGGTCCTGCCAGCCCTGCACCTTGTACGGGGCGAACTTGCCGGCCGCGGCCCCGGTCACGGCGACGTCCATGGTCAGGTCGAACACGTCGGGCTTGAGCTGGGCGGCGGCGTCCAGCTCGCGCTTGCTGCTGGCGCCGGGCTCCAGCTCGTTGACCTTGATGTCGTACTTGTCGGCAAAGGTGTCGATGAGCTCGCCGAAGTTCACCCACTCGCGGGGCAGCGCGATCACGTTGAGCTGGCCCTCGCGCTTGGCGGCCTCGACGAGGCGCTCCTTGGTGGCGAAGCCGTCCTTCATCGAGCCCGCCTGGACGTTGACCGGCGGAAGAGTCTTGTCGGACTGCGGCGAGGTCGATTCTGTGGACGACGCGCCGCATCCGGCGCTGGCGAGGATGGCTGCTGCGGCGGCGCAGGTACGTACGGTCACAGAACGAATACTTACTGTTACATCCGTCCAGGTCGAGGAGGCGCGACCGGAACGACCTTGGCGGCGACCAGGGTTTCCTCAAAGATCTCCACCAATGTGCCATCCTTTTTACGGACAGCGAGCACGCCGCCCTCCCACGACTCGAGGATGCCGACCGCATCGCGAAACCCGTCCGGGACGCGCCTTCGAGTGGTGATGCGTGCGCCTATGTCCTGAGTTGTGATGCTGATGACAAGGCGTGCGGCCACGAGTTTGCCACCCTCCGTTTCGGCCAGCTGGCAAGCACGGCAATACTAGGGCCTAGCAAACCGCGGTCAGAGTCATGCCATGGTGCGGAGAAGAAGGAGCTCGAGGTGACCTACGTCATCGCGCAGCCTTGCGTGGACGTCCTGGACAAGGCGTGCATCGAGGAGTGCCCCGTCGATTGCATCTACGAGGGCGAGCGCATGCTTTACATCCACCCCGACGAGTGCGTGGACTGCGGCGCGTGTGAGCCTGTATGCCCCGTCGAGGCCATTTTCTATGAGGACGACCTTCCTGAGCAGTGGAAGGACTTCTACAAGGCGAACGTGGACTTCTTCGAGGACCTCGGCTCGCCCGGTGGCGCCTCGAAGGTCGGGAAGATCGAGAAGGACCACCCGGTGGTCTCGGCCCTGCCGCCGCAGGCCGAGGAGCACTAGCCAGTCCTGTCACGCCGTGCACGGGGGCATCCGGATCGGGTGCGCCCCGTTCGCGCGGTGTGCCTTTGCGCCTCGTGGGGCAACGCGAGACCCTGGAGAAACGTGAACAAACTGCCTGACTTCCCCTGGGATCGGCTTGAGCCGTACAAAGAGCGGGCGCTCGCGCATCCCGACGGCATCGTCGACCTCTCGGTCGGCACGCCCGTCGATCCGGTGCCGCAGATCGTCCAGGAGGCGCTGACCGGGGCGGCCGACAGCCCCGGCTACCCGCTCACCCACGGCACCAAGGCCCTGCGCGAGGCCGCCGCCGGGTGGCTGCGGCGCAGGCACGGCGTCACGGTCGATCAGCAGGACGTGCTCCCGCTGATCGGCTCCAAGGAGTTCGTCGCCTGGCTGCCCACCTACCTGGGCGCTGGACGGGTGGTCTTCCCCGAGCTGGCCTACCCCACCTACGACGTGGGCGCCAGGCTGGCCGGCGCGGTGGCCACCGCCTCCGACAGCACGCTCGCGGCCGGCCCCGAGCACGTGGACCTGATCTGGGTCAACTCGCCGGGCAATCCCACGGGGCGGGTCCTGCCCGCCGAGCACCTGCGCAAGGTGGTGTCCTGGGCCCGCGAGCGCGGCACGGTCGTGGCCTCCGACGAGTGCTACATCGAGCTCGGCTGGGAAGAGCAGCCGATCTCCATCCTGCACCCCGACGTCTGCGGCGGGTCCCACGAGGGCCTGCTCGCCGTCCACTCGCTCTCCAAGCGCTCCAACCTGGCCGGCTACCGCGCCGGGTTCGTGACGGGCGACCCCGTCCTGGTCAAGCGGCTGCTGGAGACGCGCAAGCACGCCGGCATGATCATGCCGGCCCCGGTCCAGGCGGCGATGACGGCCGCGCTCGGCGACGACGAGCACGCCGACCGGCAGCGCGAGCGCTACGGCGCCCGCCGCGCCGTGCTGCGTCCCGCGCTGGAGCGGGCGGGGTGGACCATCGACCATTCGACGGCAGGTCTGTACTTCTGGGCATCGAACGGGCAGAACGCCTGGGATCAGGTGGCCAAGCTCTCCGAAATAGGCATTTTGGTCGCGCCGGGAGAGTTCTACGGATCGGCAGGTGGGCGGCACATCCGCATCGCTGTCACCGCCACTGATGAGCGGATCGGTGCGGCGGTCGCGCGGCTCCAGTAGGATCCCGCCTCAAGGCCCACCGAACGGGCTTGACACGCATAAATTGATAAGGGCATTTGCCGAGGCAGACCGCGAGTGGAGCGAGCTGATCGATGAGCATGACCTCCATGGTCGTACTCGGGCTGAGCATCGCCACCATCCTGCTGCTGTTAGGGGCATTTCTGGCCACCCTGCGGCAGGACAGGAAGGGCCGCACCAGCGCGGCGCCGGTAGAGATCGTCGCTCCCGTCGAGACCCCGCTGCCGGCGCCCGTGAGCGTGCCCGCGCATGCCGGATCCGACTACACCGACCCGCGAACGATCCAGGTCGGCGACCGGATCGAGGTGCATGGATCGCCTGCCCGCGTGCTCGGCGCCATGCACGTCTCCTGGCAGGGCACGCAGTGGATCGAATATCTGCTGCGTGATTCCCGCCGGCGCCTGCAGTGGCTGTCCGTCGAGGTCCTCGCGGGCGACCCGCCCCACCTGGAGGTCCAGCTCTGGACCGACGTGCCCACGCAGGGCATGGTCCCGGCCAAGAGCATGCTGATCATGGAGGGCGTGGAGTTCTTCCCGTTCGAGCGCGGCACGGCGGCGTTCAGGAGCGAGGGCGACACCGGGAACGCCGAGCGCGGGCTGCTCGACTTCGCCGACTACCGCGCGTCCGACGGGCGGCTGCTGTCCTTCGAGCGCATCCAGGGCGGCAAATGGACGGCCAGCTACGCCCAGCCTCTGCCGCCCGGCTCGATCTCCATCGTCCGCCGCGCGTCCTGAGGCCCGCGGGCCCGGATCAGGACAGCTCCACCTGGCGGTTGCCGGACTTCCCGCCCGCCTGCCAGCCGGTGAGCCGCATGTCGTTGGACCAGGTGGCGCCGCCGTAGCCGACCCGGCTCAGCGCGTATTTCTCGGCGTGGGCCACCGACCAGGCCGCCACCAGCCAGCCGCGCTTCTTCGTGGTGATCGCCGTGCTGCCGAGCGCCCTGGCGAGGTGCTTGCGCGCCTCGGTGGCCTTCGCCTGCGGCACGGGCGACTTGCCCGGCGGATACCAGCAGTGGACGGCCTGGGGGACACGCCCGGTGAACGCGCCGGCCAGGATCTTGGCGTCGCTCTCGTGCGGCGCGTACGCGTAGCCGCCCGCCGAGCGCTGCACCGCCTGCGCCGCCTCGGCCAGCGGCAGCTTGCGGTAGTTCTTCACCTTGACCAGCGCGGCGAAGAACTTGTTCGTGGCGTAGACCGGGTCCATGATCTGCTTCTCGGTGCCCCACCCCTGCGACTCGCGCTGCTGGAACACGCCGACCGAGTCGCGGTCGCCGTGGTCGAGGTTGTAGAGCTTCGACTCCTGCAGCGCCGTCGCGTACGCGATCACCACGGCCCGCTCGGGCAGCCTGCGCCGCGCCGCGACGGCCGCGATGGTGGCCGAGATCTGCGCCTGCTCGGGTGCGAGGTAGAGCTCGCCGTCAGGAGTGCGCGCGGTGCAGTGAGCCTCCGGAACGACCAGCGGGGCCGCCTTCTTCAGCAGGTGGTACAGGCCCACGGAGATGCCCACCGCGAGCACGACGACGATGATCGCGATGGTGATGACTCCACGGGAGAAGCGCAGGCGCACCCTGAAAAACCTACCCGGCCGGATAAGCTCCGTGGCCATGAGTCACGTGAGCACCTCGTCACCGATGCCCGCGGTCGTGGACGAGCTGTGGGAGCGCCGCGCGGAGCTGTCGCCCGCCGACGTCGAGGCGCGCCACCTGGTGGTCGGCGCGGTGGACCTGCTCGACAGGGGCGAGGCCAGGGCCGCCCGCCTGGTCGGCGGCGAGGTGGTCGTGGACGAGCGCGCCAAACGTGCGATCCTGCTCAGCTTCAAGGTCCTGGGCATGGCCCGCTCGCAGGTGGGGGACTTCCACCACCACGACAGGCACCCGCTGAAGAGCTCCTTCGACGGGGTGCGGGTGGTGCCGGGCGCGATCGCCCGCTGGGGCTCCTACCTGGCGCCCGGCGTGGTGCTGATGCCGTCGTTCACGAACATCGGCGCGTACGTCGACTCGGGCACCATGATCGACACGTGGGCCACGGTCGGGTCCTGCGCCCAGATCGGCAAGAACGTCCACCTTTCGGGCGGCGCGGGCATCGGCGGGGTGCTGGAGCCGCCCAACGCCGTCCCGGTCGTGGTGGAGGACGAGGCGCTGATCGGCAGCAGGGCGATGATCGTCGAGGGCGCCAGGGTGGGGCAGGGCGCGGTCGTCGGCGCTGGAACGATCCTCTCCGGCTCGATCCCGGTGATCGACGTGCAGACGGGCGAGGAGCTGGCCCGTGGCAGGATCCCCGCCTGGTGCGTGGCCGTCGGCGGCACCAGGCAGAAGGAGTTCCCCGGCGGCACGTTCGGGCTGCCGTGCGTGCTGGTGCTCAGGCACCTGGAGCCGGGGCAGCGGCATGACAAGGCGGCGCTCAACGAGGTGCTGCGCGAACACGGAGTGAACACCTGATGCTTGACCTGACGCAGGACGTACGCGCGCTGACCGCCGCGATCGTGGACATCGAGTCGGTGAGCGGCGCCGAGCGGCCGCTGGCCGACGCGGTCGAGAAGGCGCTGGCCGCGTTGCCCCACCTCAAAGTCGACAGATCGGGCGAGACCGTCGTCGCCCGCACCGAGCTCGGCCGGTCGGAGCGGGTGCTGATCGCGGGCCACCTCGACACCGTCCCCGTCGCGGCCAACCTGCCCAGCCGGGTGGATGGCGACCTGCTGTACGGCTGCGGCACCTCCGACATGAAGGCCGGCGTGGCGGTCGCGCTCAAGCTGGCCGCCACCGTGCCCGCCCCGAACAGGGACGTCACGTACGTCTTCTACGACTGCGAGGAGATCGAGGCCGAGCGCAACGGCCTCACCCGCGTCGCCACGGACCATCCCGGCTGGCTGGCGGCCGACTTCGCGGTGCTGATGGAGCCGACGGACGGCGTGATCGAGGGCGGCTGCCAGGGCACGCTGCGCGCCGAGATCACCGTGCCGGGCAAGCGGGCCCACAGCGCCAGGTCGTGGTTCGGGGTCAACGCCATTCACGGGATCGAGCCGGTGCTGGCCAGGCTGAACGCCTACGAGGCGCGGCAGCCGGTGGTCGACGGGCTCGAATACCACGAAGGGCTGAACGCGGTCGCCGTGCACGGTGGGGTGGCGGGCAACGTCATTCCCGATCTGTGCGTGGTGACCGTCAACTACCGCTTCGCGCCCGACCTGACGATCGAGGGGGCGCAGGCGCACGTGCGCGAGGTGTTCGACGGGTTCGAGGTGAGCTTCGTGGACGCCGCGCCCGCGGCCAGGCCGGGGCTGACGCATCCGGTGGCGGCGGCCTTCACCGCCGCGGTCGGCGGCACGCCGCGCGCCAAGCTGGGCTGGACGGACGTCGCCCGCTTCTCCGCGCTGGGCGTCCCCGCCGTGAACTACGGGCCGGGCGACCCGAACCTGGCGCATCAGCAGGGGGAGTACGTGTCGCTGCCGAAGATCGTCGAGAGCGAGCGGGCGATGCTGGACTGGCTCACAATATGAAAGTGGCCTTCCTCGCCGGCCATTTGGCGGGGAAGACCACTTTCAGTCCCGAGCAGCACCCTCGGCTGTTAGACGCGGGGGAGTCGAAATTCGGTTCCCTGCTTTTTTCAAGATTTTTTAATTGCCCGTGTTGCCCTGTCCACCAGGCGTTTCGCGGCCGCTTGCGAAGACGGCTAGCGTGATCCGCATGGAACAGTCACGTCGGGAACGCCGTCAGGGACAAGCGGTCGTGCGCGGCAGCCTCGTCCCCAACTCCACGCACGACCAGCGCCTGCTGGAGCGCCAGGGTCCCTCCGACTGGGTGCACATGGACCCGTGGCGGGTGCTGCGCATCCAGGCCGAGTTCGTGGAGGGCTTCGGGCAGCTCGCCGAGCTGCCGCCGGCGGTCACGGTCTTCGGCTCGGCCCGCACCACCACCGACTCATCCGACTACGTGACGGGCGTGCGCCTGGGCCGGGCGCTGGCCGAGGCGGGCTACGCCGTGATCACGGGCGGCGGGCCCGGCGTCATGGAGTCCGCGAACAAGGGCGCGCGCGAGGTGCCCGGCGCGGTGTCGGTCGGGCTCGGCATCGAGCTGCCCTTCGAGCAGCGCATGAACGACTACGTCGACCTCGGCATCGAGTTCCGCTACTTCTTCGTGCGCAAGACGATGTTCGTCAAGTACTCCTGCGGCTTCATCGCGCTGCCCGGCGGGTTCGGCACGCTCGACGAGCTGTTCGAGGCGCTCACCCTCGTCCAGACGCGCAAGGTCACCTCCTTCCCCGTCGTGCTCATGGGCACGGAGTTCTGGGGCGGGCTGCTCGACTGGATCAAGGGCACCCTGCTCAGCACGGGCAAGATCGCGCCGCAGGACCTCGACCTGATCAACGTCACCGACGACGTGGACGAGGCGGTCCGCATCATCGCCGACGCCGACCGAGCCCGTTCCAAGCAGCGCCAGGAGGAGCAGGAGGCTGCCGCGGCCCAGCGCGCGGAGCCCCAATAGGCTCTTTATGTGAACATCTGCGTCTTCTGCGCCTCCAGCCTGAAAATCGATAAGAAGTACCTCGATCTGGCCGAGCACGTGGGCACGGAGCTCGCCAAGCGGGGGCACACCCTGGTGAGCGGCGGCGCCACCGTCTCCTGCATGGGCGCCGTCACCTCGGCCACCCGCGCGGCCGGCGGGCGCACGATCGGCGTGATCCCCCAGGTCCTGGTCGACATCGAGGTGGCCGACCAGGAGTCGGACGAGCTGATCGTCACCGACGGCATGCGCGAGCGCAAGGGCCTCATGGACGAACGCTCCGACGCGTTCCTCGTGCTGCCCGGCGGGATCGGCACGCTGGAGGAGCTGTTCGAGATCTGGACCGCCAGGGTGCTCGGCATCCACGACCGGCCGCTGGTGGTCCTCGACCCCTGGGGCCTGTACGAACCGCTGCGGGCGCTGATCGGCAACATGTACGACGAGGGGTTCACCCGGGCCAACGTCTTCGACGCG
Organism: Nonomuraea zeae; assembly: GCF_005889725.1. GTDB lineage: Bacteria > Actinomycetota > Actinomycetes > Streptosporangiales > Streptosporangiaceae > Nonomuraea > Nonomuraea zeae. The sequence continues at coordinate 21,636 of NZ_VCKX01000084.1, read as the reverse complement.
ATCTCCTTCACCACCACCGTGGACGAGGCGTTCGCCCACCTGGAGGCGCGGGCACAGCCGGTCAGGCCCAGCGTCGCCGAACTCGGCGAGGCCACCCCCTGAGCGGCGCGGCGGACGGCGCGTGACCTGGGCGGTCGCCGCGTCCACTGAGTCCGGAGACGCACCGGCCGCGGCAAGTGCGGGACCTCGTGCCCCGATGGTGTGAGTACGATGCCAATGTGCTGGTCATACTCGCCATCGCCGCCATCGCCATCCTGGCCTGCGTGGTCTTGGTCTCCCTCGGTAGGGGCGGTGAGCTGACCGAGTTCCCGCCGGATGTGCCGCCTCTCGACCTGCCGGAGCCGGGGCAGCTCACGGCGGTCGACTTCATGGCGCTCCAACTGCCGGTCAACCTGGTCGGATACCACACGCAGAGCGTCGACGAGACCCTGCGCAGGGCCGCGAGCGCCATCAGCGCGCGCGACACGCGGATCGCCGTCCTGGAGCAGCGCGTCTCCGAGCTGCTGTCGAGCCGGTTGCACGCGCGGCAGGAGGTCTACGCCGCGCCCGGGGCCGGCCTGCGTACCGATCACGAGCCGGAGGCCCCGGCGGACCCGCGGGAGCTGCCCGAGTCGGGCGACCCGGTGTCGGTGAGCGGGGCGACGGTGGACTGGGACTCGGCCGCCGAGCTGCGGCATCGGCCAGAAGACGCGGAATGGCGGGTCCCGCCGGGCAACGGCACGCCCGTCGCCGCCGCGCCCGAGGACCCGAAGCCCGAGGACCCGAAGCCTGAGGACCCGGAGCCTGAGGACCTGGAGCCCGAGGACTCGAAGCCTGAGGAGGCCGCCGAGCCCAAGGCAGCCGAGAGCGACGGCGCTCAGAGCGATGACGCTCAGAGCGACAGCGCCCGGAGCGATGACGCCCATGGCGATGACGCCCGGAGCGAAGACGACGAGCCCGCGGAGCTCAGGTCCGAGGACGTGAAGTCCGAGGAGGACGAGCCGGTGCGGGTCGCCCTGGCCAAGGACGCCGCGCCGGTCAAGGATGGGGACGAGCGTCCGTGACCGAGCTGATCCGCTGCGTCTGGGCGGGCATGGCCGACCCGATGTACATCGCCTACCACGACGAGGAGTGGGGCCGCCCGCTCAAGGGCGACGACGCGGTGTTCGAGCGGGTGGCGCTGGAGGCGTTCCAGTCGGGCCTGTCCTGGCTGACGATCCTGCGCAAGCGGGAGAACTTCCGCGCCGCCTTCGACGGCTTCTCCATCCCCAAGGTGGCCTCGTACACCGAGGAGGACGTGCAGCGCCTCCTCGGCGACGCCGGCATCGTCCGCAACCGGGCCAAGATCGACGCCGCGATCAGCAACGCCAAAGCCGCACTCGACCTGCCGGGCGGGCTGTCCGACCTGGTGTGGCAGTACGCCGAGCCCGATGCGCCCGTGCCGAGGTCGATGGCCGACGTCCCGGCGATCACCCCAGGCTCCAAGGCGCTGGCCAAGGAGCTGAAGCGGCACGGCTTCAAGTTCGTCGGCCCGACCACCGCCTACGCGCTGATGCAGGCCATCGGCCTGGTCAACGACCATATTGAGGGGTGCGTGGCGCGGACACGCTGAGCTCGGCCGAGTGGGTCCGCCCGCGCGATCCGGCGAGCTTGACGGTGATGGCCGGGACCCCTCCCGGCTGGACGCTGACGGTGTCGTCGGCCCGTACGACGCCGCGCCCGGGGCGGCCGATCCTGATGGTCACGACGTCGACGGTCCTGCTCGGGTCGGCCACGGCCACGAGGATGCGGCTGCTGGTCCGGCGTACGACCACCACGCAGGGCGCGTCGGCGCTGAGCCCCGGCACGGCGCCCGCCGACCAGAACGTGGCCGCCAGCAGCCCCTTCGTCTGCACCGCCTGCACCCGTGGCGTGTTGGCCAGCACCCGCACGGGACGCTTGCCGCGGAAGATCCTGGTCCGCTCGCGAGAGACGGCCGGCAGCACCATGTAGGCGTAGGAGGCGTTCACGGGGTTCACGCCGTGGTCGAACCAGAGCGTCACGTAGCGCCGCGAGACGGGATCGAAGGCGCCCGCGGTGTCGTCACCGGCGTTGATGTCGCGCCATCTGCCCGTACGCGTCTCCGCGAGGCTCCGCGCGCCCTCGAACACGTAGCCGCCCACGCCGGCCAGATGCGCCCAGCCGTCCCCGTGGTACAGCTGCGCGTCCGTGGCCCTGTTCTCCACCACGGTCTCGACCACGTGGCCGTCAGAGGCGCTGATGCCGCTGCCCAGCGCCACCACGACCCGATCCAGGAAGAACCACGACTTGCGGGCCCGCAGGCTCGTGCCGTCGCCGATCAGCTCCATGGCGGCGGCGCCGTACCGGTCCTCGAGCACCGCGCCGCCCGCGCACGCGTTGTCCGGGCGGTAGGCGCGAAAGGACAGGTCCTCCCGCACCCGGCTGTCGACCGTGGTCCCGGGCAGCCGGTACGGGTTCACCGTGGGCCAGAAGTCCGCCCCGAACTGGCCGAGATCGTCGGTGTAGAGGTAGGTCATGCCGTCACCGGTGTACCAGCCGTGCAGGTTCTCCCCGTTGATCGCCTCGTAGGCGGCGATCCGCCGCGACGACATGCTGATCGCGTACGACCAGCCGGGCCGCCGGTGCACCACCCGGTCCATCGAGGGGAACACGAACAGCCCCACGGGCCCGGGCACGGCCTCGACCGTCTCGTCGTCCAGCACCTCGGTCGCCAGCCGCGTCTCCCGCACTCCCGCGTGCGCCAGGTAGGGCCGCGCGTCGCCGCGCTCGATCCACCCCTTGGCCAGCCCCCTGAACCGGCTCCCGTACGGCTCGGGCGCGTCCTGCGCGAGCAGCAGCACGGCCCCGATCAGGCCGTGCCCCGCCACGCTGTCGGAGAACGCCTGCCGCGTGGCCGCCCGCCCCCTGACCGTGTCCATCAGCAGCCCGTCGTGGACGAACGGCGCGAACGACCGCTCGACCGCGTCCAGCACCACCTGCCGCCCCGGATCGGTCACCTCCCAGGCCGACCCGCTCAGCAACGCCAGCGTCTCGGCCACGGCGGTGAGCAGGGACAGGCCGTACGAGCCCGTGTAGGCGACGTCGCCGTGCTGGATGAACGACCCGTCGCGGTAGAGGCCGTCACCCGAGTCGACGTAGCCGAACACGCTGTTGCGCCCGCCGTCGCGCACGTCGGACAGGCCGTCGCGGGCCAGCGCGAGCTTGTCGGCGCAGCGCCCGGCCACGCCGCGGAAGGCGACGATGGCCGCCTTGTCGGCCCGGTTCGCCCCGCTCTCGCTCGCCTCCGGATAGCCGGCCCTGCGGTCGGCGTCGGGGCAGAACCGGTCGATCGCCGCCAGGTACGACCCGAGCCGGCCGGCGTCGAGCCGGTCGCCGAGCAGAACACACGTCCGGCTCAGCTCCGCAGGGGTGCCGATCTCCCAGAACCACCAGTTGCCCGTCTCGGGGAGCCGCTCGTTGTAGTAGTGCTCGTTGAGCAGATCGAGCGCGCCCACCACCCGCGCGAGCACGGACTCGTCGCCGTGCTGCGCGGTGCCCGGCGTGGCCCAGGCGGTGGCGATGAGCCGCAGGCGGGCGTGGCTGCCGGTGACGTTGCCAGGGCGGCCTTCGAGCGCGAGATCCGGCCAGAGCGGGCCGGGAGCCTGCGCCGCCGCCGCGGTCATGGAGGCCAGCCAGGCCGCCGCCGTATCGCTCAGGGCGGCCAGCGGTCTGGCGTAGGCCGGGTCGGAGACGTCGATGCCGCCACCGGTGAGCAGGTCCACGGCGGTGGCACGGAGGGTGTCGAACCCGTCGGGGGCAGGCGCGCGCGAGGCGTCGGAGTGCTCCATGGCGCTAGCAATACCCTAACGAGAGCGTGCCCGTATGGTTACTCCGCGTTGAAGATAGGCCGATCTTTTGCGAGAAACGCTCGGGTCGCGTGTAGATGGTCCCGGGTGGCCACACATTCGTCCTGAAGGTCGGCTTCCATGGCCAGCGAGTCGGGCAGCGAGTGCGTCGCGGAATAGGCCAGCGCCCGCTTGGTGGCGGCGTAGGCCAGGGTGGGGCCGGCCGCGAGGCGTACCGCGAGCTCCTGGGCGGTCTTCAGCACGTCGTCGGCGGGCACCACCCGCGTGACCAGGCCCAGCTCCAGCGCGCGGGCCGCGTCGAGCGGCTCGCCGAGCAGCATCAGCTCGGCGGCGCGGCCCTGGCCGACCAGGCGTTGCAGCGTCCACGACGCGCCCGAGTCGGGGGCGAGCCCGATGCCGGCGAAGGCCAGCGCGAACTTGGCCTTCTCCGAGGCGATCCGCAGGTCGCAGGCGAAGGCCAGGGACGCGCCCGCGCCTGCCGCGACGCCGTTGACCGCGGCCACCACCGGCTTGGCCATGGTGGTGAGCAGCTCCACGATCGGGTTGTAGTGCTCGCGGACGGTGTTGGCCAGGCCGCGGCCCGCCTCCAGGTTGTCGGCGTGCTGGCGCAGGTCCTGGCCCGCGCAGAACGCCCGCCCCGAGCCGGTGAGCAGGACGGCCCTGACCGCCGGGTCGCCCGCCGCGCGGCGCAGCGCGTCGAGCAGGGCGTCCTTGGTCTCGGCGGTGAGCGAGTTCATCGCGTCGGGGCGGTCGAGCGTGATGGTGGCGACGGCGTCGGCCACGTCATAGCGGATCAAGGCAACTCCCTGTCGACGAACGCGGCGGCTGCGGGCAGCAGCCGGGCGGCTTCCTGCTCGAAGTAGGCCCTGGCCTTCTCGCCCGGCCAGCCCGCGGGCAGCAGCTCGGGCGGCAGCCCCGGGTCGCGGAACAGGAAGTTGCGCCAGCCGTGCACGAGCCTGCTCCTGGTGGCGAACACCTGATCGGCCGGCGCCGACTCGGGCAGGCTGCTGATCAGCGTGACAGCCTCGGCGTGCCAGTGCTCGTACGCCTCGCCGATGCTCGTCAGATCCCACGCCCGCGCGACCAGCTCGCGGGGGTCGCCCTCCAGCGCCGCGTCGAACCGGTCGGCGCGCACCCCTTCGCCTTCGAGCAGGTTGTCCAGCTCGATGGACGACCTGGGGCCGATCCAGGTCGTCTCTGACAGAGAGGCGTAGCCGAGGAATGTCAGATCGGCTCGGAGCCGCTCCCTGCGTGGTCGTTCCTTGACCGGTTCGAAGACGATCAGATGCCAGCGGCCGTGCCAGGTCAGTGTTCCGGCTCGGTAAATTCTCAGTGCGGCCTCATCAAGGCGCCTGACGCATCTGGGCGTGACCCCGTAGCCCGCTCCCTGAGGAAGCTTGATCGAGTGCAGCCACCCCTGCCTGACCATGCGCGAAACGGCCGTGCGCACGGCGGGAGCGGCTATTTCCAGGGGTTTCATGAGCCGGACCAGGGCAGCGACAGACGCTTGCCCACCCCGCGAACGCAGGTGGTCTCCATAGAGATCGAACAGAGCGGCGCGAGCGTGCACGAAGTCCAGTTTGGACGTCATCGCCTGCCCCGACAACGCATTCTGGGAGGAGATCGTTACCCATGAGGGCTCTCGATGCGGGAGAATAGGACATCACAGAAGACGTGAATGCGCCGACCGCCCTCACGGAGGTCGGAAATCGCGGGCCGCGGGAGCCCAAGGCAGGAAGGGATGCACGCATGGCGGCGATGAAGCCGCGGACCGGCGATGGTCCGCTCGAGGTCACCAAGGAAGGGCGCGGCATTGTCATGCGGGTCCCTCTGGAGGGTGGCGGCCGGCTCGTCGTGGAGATTTCCGCCGACGAGGCAAAGGCGCTCGGCGAGGCGTTGAAGAACGTCGTCGGCTGAGAGCTCCCGAGAGACAACCTGATCCACGACCCTGGCGTAGTCCGGCGCCAGGGTCGCTGACGTTCGAGGAGAAATTCCGTGCCGATTGAGACCACTGTGTCGGTGGTCGCCGAGGTTCCTGTCGACGCCGAGCTGCTGGCAGTTCCCTACGCCGCTGACCTGAGTCCCGCCCACGCGGTCGACCTGCATCTGCCGGTGCCCGACCTGCTGGCCCACTACGAGGCCAAGGGAGAGTCCGGCGAGATCGTCGAGGTTCCCGTGGCACGGGCCGGCGGCGTGGGGCGCGTGCTGCTCTACGGCGTGGGCGACGGCTCGCCGCGGGCCCTGCGCAAGGCCGCCGCCGCGCTCAGCCGCAGGGCCAAGGGCAGAGACACGCTGACCGTGGTGGTGCCCGACGGTGACATGGCGGCGTTCGCCGAGTCGGCGTTGCTGGCGGCCTACTCCTTCAAGATCGGCAAAGAGGGCAAGAAGTCCGTGCGGGCGCTGGCGCTCGTGGGCGCGGACGAGGAGGCCGTGCGGCGCGGGCAGACCGTGGCGCAGGCCGTGGCGCTCGCCCGCGACCTGGCCAACACGCCGTCCTCGGTCAAGAACCCGGCCTGGCTCGCCGAGCGGGCGGCCGAGCAGGGCGTGCCCGTACGGGTGTGGGACGAGGAGCAGCTCCAGGCCGACGGGTTCGGCGGCATCCTGGCCGTCGGCCAGGGCTCGGTCAGCCCGCCGAGGCTCATCCAGCTCACCTACACGCCCGCCGAGCCTGCCGAGCGGCACGTGGTGCTGGTGGGCAAGGGCATCACGTTCGACTCGGGCGGGCTGTCGCTCAAGCCGACCGAGAACATGAAGACCCAGAAGACCGACATGGCCGGCGGCGCCGTCGTGATCGCCGTGCTCGGCGCGCTGGCCGCGCTGGGCGCGCCCGTACGGGTCACCGGGCTGGTCGCCGCCGCCGAGAACATGCCGTCAGGCACGGCCCAGCGGCCCAGCGACGTCATCAGGCACTACGGCGGGCGCACGGTCGAGGTGCTCAACACCGACGCCGAGGGCCGGCTCGTGCTCGCCGACGCGCTCGCCTACGCCGACGCCGTCCTCGATCCCGACGAGGTCGTCGACATCGCCACCCTCACCGGGGCGATCACCGTGGCGCTCGGCCGCAACGTCGGGGCCGTCTACGCCTCCGACGACGCGCTGGCCAAGCAGCTCGTGGACGCCGGGCAGGCCAGTGACGACCGGTTGTGGCGGATGCCGCTGGTCGAGGACTACACACCCGCGCTGGAGTCGTCGATCGCGGACCTGGCCAACGTCGAGTCCGGCTCAAGGTTCGGCGCGGGGTCGATCACGGCGGCGCTGTTCCTGCGGGAGTTCGCGGGGCGGCGGCCGTGGGCGCACCTCGACATCGCCGGGGTGGGGCGCAGCACTGTGGACGACGGGGCGCTGAGCAAGGGCGCGACGGGGTTCGGCGTGCGGCTCCTGCTGGAGTGGCTCACCCGGGCATAGCGGCGCACGGAGGCGGTGGGCCTGGCGTGCCGCCGCGCCCACCGTGTGCGGAGGCGGGGCCTGAGGCATCACCGGGTCCGCGGCGTGTGGAGGCGGGGCCTGGCGTGCCGCCGGGTCCGCCCGTCATTCGTACGGGACCCGGCGCTTCGGGTTCACCCGGCCTGCCGGGTGTCCGCGGCTACTTGGCGATCTTCACGGCGGCGAGCAGGCCGTCGCCCAGCGGGATGAGCACCGAGCGCAGGCGGTCGTCCGACTGCACCAGCTTGCCCACCTCGCGCAGCGCGACCGTGTCCGCGTCGCGTTGCGCGGGGTCGGCCACCCGGTCGCGCCACAGCATGTTGCCGAAGGCCACGATGCCGCCCACGCGGAGCAGGCGGACCGCCTCGGAGAGGTAGTCGGGGTATTCCTGCTTGGCGCCGTCGGCGAACACCATGTCGTAGCCGCCGTCCGACAGCCGCGGCAGCACGTCCAGCGCCCGGCCGGAGATGAGGCGTACGCGCCCGCCGGAGAAACCCGCCTCCGCGAAGGCCTGTCTGGCCAGCCGCTGGTGCTCGGGCTCGACGTCGACGCTCGTCAGCGTCCCGTCCGTACGCATGCCGCGCAGCAGCCACAGACCCGAGACGCCGCACCCCGTGCCGACCTCGACCACGGACTTGGCGTTGACCGCGGTGGCGAGGAAGCACAGGGCCGCCCCACCGCCGGGAAGGATGGGCGTGGCCCCCATCTCCAGCCCGCGCTGCCGCGCCACGTGCAGGATCTCATCCTCATGATGGAACTGCTCCGCATAGGCCAGAGTGGCCTCTACCGGACTGGTCATCGGCCTCCTCCCCCCACTTTCGTGCGATTGCCGCAGAAGGTCATAGACGTGATTGGCACCGATCGCAGCCTAGGGGAGACACGCCGGGACGGGAACTCAGGCGGGCCCCAAGGCGTTGCAGGTTTAAACGGGCTTTGCCGGTCCGGAAGGCAGGCAGTGCGCACGAAGGGACGAAACCAGGCACTATGGCGGTAGCGGTGGTCCCAAAGAGAGGAGTTCTGGTGGACGAAAGCGACCACCAGACGGATACTCCCGTGTCGTCTGACTGGACACCTCCCACGTGGGAGGAAGTGGTGCGGACTCACTCCGCACGCGTGTATCGACTGGCATACCGGTTGACCGGCAATGTCCACGATGCCGAAGACCTCACACAGGAGGTCTTTGTCCGGGTTTTCAGGTCGCTGTCGAGCTACACCCCTGGCACGTTCGAGGGGTGGTTGCACCGGATCACGACGAACCTGTTCCTCGACATGGCGCGCCGGAAGCAGCGCATCAGGTTCGAGGGGCTGGCCGACGACGCCGCGGAGCGGCTGCGCGGCCGTGAGCCGTCACCGGCGCAGGCGTTCGACGACGCCCACCTTGAGCCCGACATCCAGGCCGCCCTCGACGCGCTCGCACCGGAGTTCCGGGCCGCGATCGTCCTGTGTGACATCGAGGGCCTGTCCTATGAGGAGATCGCGGCCACGCTCGGCGTCAAGCTGGGGACGGTCCGAAGCCGTATTCACCGTGGCCGGGCGCAGTTGCGGGAGGCGCTCGACCATCGGGCCCCCCGTAATTCTCAACTCCCCCCGACCGTTATCCGTGGGGAGGAAGTCTGATATGGCCCATCTTGGAGAACGTGTTTCCGCGCTCGTGGACGGTGAGCTCAACCACACCGAACGCGATCGCGCGCTGGCTCATCTGACCTTCTGTGCTGACTGCAGGCACGAAGTCGAGTCGATGCGGGCGCTGAAGTCGCGCCTGCGCTCGCTCGACGGGCCTGCGATGCCGGCCGACCTGACCATGTCTCTGCTCCGGATGGCGGAGCCGGGCGGGCCGCTGCCGCCGAGGGAGCGCCCTTTCCCGTCGCGCACGTTCGGGGGCGTGCCGATCCCTGGCCCGCACAGCATCGCCCCGCTGGACAACCGTCCGCGCAGGGACGCCACTGGTGGAGCTTCGGGCCCTGGCAGGGGCGGTAGGCGGCGCTCGACCTACGTCGCGGTCGGCGTGGTCTCCGCGGCCGTCGCGCTCGGCACCTTCTTCGCCACCACCGGCGTGGGGCAGAGCAACCCGGCTCCGCCGGTGGAGCTGTTCCAGCAAGCTCGTAACTCTCCGACGAACGCTCCTTCGACCGCCACCCCTTGACGCCCGGATATGCCGGGCACACCGGTGTTGGCGTAGTCGGCGGCGCGCGGGGCATACGATCTGGGTTCGGGATTTGTCACAAGCGATTCCTGACAAATGCTTTATGACCCTCGTATGCCGCAAGAGCCAGGATTGCGGTGGCCGAGCCAAGGAGTGGTGAGACTTAGATGACCGACGAGACGCGCCCCACCGAAGGACGCACGCCGTCGGACTCCCCCGAGCCACAGGGGCGGCCGGACTTCCTGCCCGTGGACGACTCGCCGGAACAGCAGGGCAGGCGGCCGGAGCCGCCCGCCTCGTTCGGCGGCTCCTGGGGCGACCCGTCGGGCCGCCACGAGGTCGTCGGCACGCCGCCGTACGAGAGCCGCTCACCCGAGAGCGGCCCCTCCTACGCCGCGCCTTCGTTCGACGCGGGTGCGCGGCCCTACGAGGTCCCTTCGTTCGGCCCTCCGGAGACGCCCTCCTACGACAACGCCTCGTTCGGCCCCCCGGACAAGCCCGGTCCGTCGTTCGGCCCCCCGGAGCCGCGCTCCTACGAGAGCCCGTCGTTCGGCCCGAGCCCGTCGTTCGGGCCGCCGCCGGACAGCGGGGCCCGTCCCTACGAGAGCCCATCGTCGGGCGCTCAGGACGCGCGTCCCTACGAGAGCCCGACGTTCGGCTCCCCGGACAACAGCCCGACGTTCGGCTCCCCGGACAACGGGGCGCGGTCCTACGACAGCCCGGCGTTCGGCTCGCCGGACAACGGGACGCGGTCCTACGACAGCCCGGTCTTCGGCCCGCCGGACAACGGGACGCGCTCTTATGACAGCCCGTCGTTCAGCACGCCCGGCGGCGGTCCGCGGCCGTACGACGGCCCGCCGTTCGGGGGTCCGCCTCCCTACGGCGCCACGCCGCCGCCACCGCCGCGTCAGGCGCTCGGCATGGGCTCGGGCTGGGCGGCGCCACCGCCGCCCCCTGGCGCCCAGGGCGCCGGGTCGAGGCGCGGACCGGCGACCGGAGCCCTGATCGCGATCGCCGCGGCCATCGCGCTGGCGGCCTCGACGCTGGGCAGCGTCGGCACCTACCTGCTCACCAAGCCGAGCAGCGCCAACGACCCCTCCTACAGCCTGGGCCCGGCGCCGACCGGCGCGACGAACCGCGCGCCCGACTCGGTGGCGGGCGTGGCCTCGCGGGTGCTGCCGAGCGTGGTCTCCCTGGAGGTCGGCAACGGCTCCAACACCGAGGGCGCGTCGGGTTCCGGCTTCCTGATCAAGAACGGCTACGTGGTGACGAACAACCACGTGGTCTCCCTGGCCGCCAAGGGCGGCGAGATCCGGATCATGTTCAACAACCGGAAGACCACGTCGGGCCGGATCATCGGCCGCGACCCGGGCTCGGACCTGGCCGTGGTCAAGCCGGAGGAGACGTTCGGAACGCCGGAGATCACCCTGGGCAACTCCGACCAGGTCGTGGTCGGCGACCCGGTCATCGCCATCGGCTCGCCGCTGGGCCTGACGGGCACGGTGACGACCGGCATCGTCAGCTCGCTCAACCGCCCGGTGATCGCGGGCGACGACACGGGCACGAGCGCCGAGGAGCCCGCCTACATCAGCGCGATCCAGACCGACGCCGCGATCAACCCCGGCAACTCCGGCGGCCCGCTGGTCAACGGCAGGGGCGAGGTCGTCGGGGTGAACTCGGCCATCGCCACGCTCAGCCGCTCGATGAGCAGCCAGAGCGGCAGCATCGGCCTGGGCTTCGCGATCCCGGTCAACCAGACGCGGCGGGTGGCGGAGGAGCTGATCACCACCGGCAAGGCCAAGCGTCCCAAGATCGGCATCGTCCTGGACAAGGACTACAAGGGCCAGGGCGTACGGATCGCCTCCGAGCCGGCCGGCGGCCGCCAGCCGGTGGACGCCAACGGGCCCGCCGAGAAGGCGGGGCTGAAGGCCGGCGACGTGATCCTGGAGATGGACGGGCTGGCGCTGCAGGACGGGAACGAGCTGATCGCCCTGATCCGCAGCAAGGCGCCCGGCGCCAAGATCACCATCAAGTACCAGCGCGCCGGCCAGGAGCGCACCGCCACCCTCACCGTCGTCGCCGACGACGAGCCCACCCCGACGCCGTCCTGACTTTCCGCCGGTCCACCGTCCTTACGGCTGCGCACCGGATGGCTCGCCTGCCAGGAGGACGCCTACCGGTCTGCCCGCCGCGCCGCCGTGAGGGCGACGCGCGGCCGTCCGGGCGGCGGCATGGTGTGATGTGGCAGGCCGCGTGCGGGTGGCCGGGCGGGTCGGGCCGGTCCGGGGAGGCTCCGGCGGCGTGATCTCCGCTGATCTGAGGCAGGGGGGACGACCGACCTACCCCTTGGAGCCCTTAGTCTGTGGATAGGCCGGGGTTGTCCTCGGAGAGGTTGGACTGCGGTAGGAGTGCACGGTGTTCGGACTCGGGTGGTGGGAGATCGGGGCGCTGGTCGTGATCGCGTTGCTCGTCTTCGGTCCCGAAAAGCTGCCTCAAGCCGCCTCACAGGCCGGCAAGACGCTGCGCAACCTGCGCCGGATGGCGAACAACGCGCGTGACGACCTGCGGGCCGGGCTGGGCCCGGAGTTCTCCAACTTCGACCCCGCAGACCTCAATCCGCGCAACTTCGTCAGGAAGCATCTCCTCGACGACATCGAGGAAGACTGGAACAAGAAGCCGGACGAGCTGGAGCCCGCCGTCACGGCCCCGTACACGCCTGAGCCGGTGGACGAGCTCGGTTACGGCGAATTGCCGCCTTACGACGCAGAAGCCACCTGACAGGCCCGCACAGCGCTCTCCAGGCCCTCCAGGCCCCCAACGCCGGCCCGGCATCGGCTTTCGCATGCGAAAAAGAGGGCCCACTCGCACGAGGCGAGCGGGCCCGATGGTGCCGAGGATGGTCAGCCGCGGTTGGGGGAGAGGTTGAGGTGGAGCCCCTTCAGGCTGGACGACCGCTTGCTGAGCCCGCTGGCGATCTTCCGCAGCTCCGCGCCCGCGGGTGAGTCGGGCTCCGTGAGGACCAGCGGCTTGCCCTCGTCGCCTCCTTCGCGCAGCCGCAGGTCGATGGGAACCTGGCCGAGCAGCGGCACCCGGGTGCCGAGCGTCCGCGTCAGCGCGTCGGCGACCGTCTGGCCCCCGCCCTCGCCGAACACGGCGATCCGCTCGTCACAGTGCGGGCAGGGCAGCCACGCCATGTTCTCGATGACGCCGGCGATCTGCTGATGCGTCTGGGCCGCGATGGAGCCGGCCCGCTCGGCCACCTCCGCCGCGGCCATCTGCGGCGTGGTCACGACCAGGATCTCCGCCGACGGCAGCCGCTGCGCCACAGAGATGGCGATGTCGCCGGTGCCGGGCGGCAGGTCGAGCAGGAGCACGTCGAGGTCGCCCCAGTAGACGTCGGCCAGGAACTGGTGGAGCGCCCGGTCCAGCATCGGACCGCGCCACACCACGGGCGTGTTGCCCTCGGGCTTGAACATCCCGACCGAGATGACCTTGATGTCATGCGCCATCGGCGGCATGATCATGTCCTCGACCTTGGTGGGGCGCTCGGCGGCGCCCAGCATGCGAGGAATGCTGTGACCGTAGATGTCGGCGTCGACGATGCCGACCTTCATGCCGCTTGAGGCCATCGCCGCGGCCAGGTTGACCGTGACCGACGACTTGCCGACCCCGCCCTTGCCGCTGGCCACCGCGAACACGCGGGTGAGCGAGCCCGGCTGGTTGAACGGGATCTCCTTCTCCGGCCCGCGGTCGCCCCTCAGCTTGGTCTGGAGCGTCTTGCGCTGCTCGGTGCTCATGACGTCGAGCTCGATCTGGACGCCCGTCACACCTTCGATCTTGGCCACGGCGTTCGTGACATCGCGCGTGATCGTGTCCTTCATCGGACATCCGGCCACAGTGAGGTAGACCCCTACGCGCACCGCCCCGTCCGGGGCGATCTCGATGCTCTTGACCATGTCGAGGTCCGTGATCGGGCGACGGATCTCGGGGTCGATGACGGTGGCGAGGGCGGCCGTCACGTGTTCCTGGGTTAGTGCCATCGAAGTCTCGGCACGAGGGAGTGCCGTCCCTCCTTTGTCGGTATATGTGTGACAGGCGCTGGACGCCAGTGAGGATGCCCCTCCATGGTATGAACCGAAGGCCCCGCTGGGTTAATCCGTGCTGTTAGATGTCTGTGCAACAACGTCTTAAGGTTACTCCGTGACTCTTCTGCGCGACGAGGGACTGACCGTCGAGGAGCTGGCCGTCTGGCGGATGCTGCAGCGCGCCCAGGTGCGCATCGCCCGCCATCTCGAGGCGGAGCTCCTCGTCGCCCACGATCTGCCGCTCGCGTCGTACGAGGTGCTCATGCAGCTGGCCGAGGCGCCCGAGCGGCGGCTGCGCATGAATGATCTGGCCGGGCGCGTCCTGCTCTCCCGCAGCGGCCTGACCAGGCTCATCGACCGTTTACAGCGGGACGGGCTGGTCGCCAGGCAGGCGTGCGCGGACGACGCGCGCGGGCTGTTCGCCGTGCTGACCGACGCCGGCGCGGCCCGGCTGGCCGAGGCGACCCCCACCTACCTGCGCGGCATCAGGACCCAGTTCCTCGACCTGCTGGGCGCGGCGGAGATCGGTCAGGTGCGTGAGATGCTCGGCAAACTCGACGGTGACGCGTAACGCCTGAGAGGCGTCAGTGGCGCTCCTTGAGCTCCTCCAGCAGGTGCCCGAGCTCGGAGCGCAGGTAGTCGCGGGTGGCGACCTCGTTCAGCGCCAGGCGCAGCCCGGCGATCTCGCGCGTCAGATATTCGATCTCGGCCTGGTTGCGCTCCGCGACCTCGCGGTCCTGCTCGTACTGGACGCGGTCGCGGTCGTCCTGCCGGTTCTGGGCCAGCAGGATGAGCGGCGCGGCGTAGCTGGCCTGCAGCGACAGCATCAGCGTGAGAAAGATGAACGGGTAGGGGTCGAACTTGAGCGAGGCCGGCGCGGCGATGTTCCAGATCACCCAGACGGCCACGAACACGGTCATGTAGACGATGAACCGCGCGGTGCCGAGGAATCGGGCGATCCGTTCGGAGAGGCGGCCGAACGCCTCCGGGTCGTAGTGCGGCCGCAGCGAGCGGCGCAGCGCCCTGGGCTGGTCGAGTCGTTCGATCGTCACGATCGGCCTCCCTCACGGTCGTCCCCGTCGTCCTGCTCGTCGTCCCTGCCGCCGGCCGCCTCGCGCCAGTCCTCGGGAAGCAGGTGGTCGAGCACGTCGTCGACCGTCACCGCGCCCAGGAGCCGGCCGAGCCCGTCGACCACGGGCGCGGCCAGCAGGTTGTAGTGGGCCAGGTAGTAGGTCACCTGGAGCAGCGTGAACTCCGGCCTGATCGGGTCGATCGAGGGGTCGAGCACCTTGCCGAGCAGCGTGGACGGCGGCTCGCGCAGCAGCCGCTGGAAGTGCGAGACGCCCAGGAACGTGCCGGTCGGCGTCTCCGTCGGCGGCCTGGTCACGTAGACCTGGGCGGCGACGGCGGGCGTCAGGTCGTGCTGCCTGATGTGCGCGAGCGCCTCGGCCACCGTGGCGTTGGGCGGCAGGACCACCGGCTCGCTGGTCATCACGCCGCCCGCGCTGTCGTCGGGGTAGGGCAGCAGCCGCCGCACGGGCGCGGCCTCCCGCGGCTCCATCAGCGCCAGCAGCTTGGCCGCCTGCTCCTCCGGCAGGTCGTGCAGCAGGTCCGCGGCGTCGTCCGGGCCCATCTCCTCCAGCACGTCGGCCGCGCGCTCCGGCTCCAGGGTGTCGAGGATGCCGATCTGGTCGTCGGGCGGCAGCTCTTCGAGCACGTCGGCGAGCCGGTCGTTGTTCAGGGCGCGGGCGATCTCGACCCGGCGCTTGCTCGGCAGCTCGTGCAGGGCGCTGGCCATGTCGGCGGCCCGCAGCGTCTCGAACGCGGCGATCAGCCCGGCCGCCCCCTGGTCCTTCTGCAGCTTGTCGAACCCGGACACCTCGCTCCACGCGACCGTACGGGGCTCGCGCCGCCTGCCCTTGTAGAGGGCCACCTTGGTGATCTCCCAGGCGGACGGTTTGACCTCCTCCATGGCCACGTCGTAGACGGTCATGGGCTGGTCGCCGAGGCGCACTTCGAGGTCCAGCATCTCGCCGATGACCAGCGTCTCGGTGTCGCGCTGCTCGAACCTGCGCATGTTGAGCCGGCCGGTGAAGACCACCGATCCGGCCTCGATGCGGCGCACCCGGGTGATGGGCAGGAACACCCGGCGCCGGGGCTGCACCTCCACCACCAGGCCGTGCACGTTGGGCCGGCGGCCGATGCGCAGGCCGACCACCAGGTCGCGGACGCGGCCGATCTTGTCGCCCGCTGGGTCGAACACCGGGGTTCCCGGCAGCCGGGCCACGAAGATCTGCACGTGGTCAGGCTAACAGTGCTGTCCATTGCGCCTCGGTCACCCGACATGTCAGTATCAACCGTTCTTAACGGTAATTACTCCGCAGGTGGTGTGCGATGAGGTATGCGGGACTCGGGCTCGCGTTCGTGTCCGCGTGGTGTTTCGCGTTCTCGGGGCCGATGGCCAAATACCTCATCGCGGCCGGGCTGGCGCCCATCGAGGCCGTGTGGACGCGGATGGCGGGCGCCGGGCTGCTGCTCGTCGCGGTGCTGGCCGTGGTGAAGCCGCGGGCGCTGCGCATCCCGAGGTCCAGGCTGCCGTTCTTCGGCCTGTACGCGGTCATGGCGGTGGCCGGGGTGCAGTCCCTCTACTTCGTGGCGATCACCCGGCTGCCGGTCGGGGTGGCGTTGCTGCTGGAGTTCATGGCTCCGGTGATGGTGGTGGCGTGGGTGCGGCTCGTCAGGAAGGTCCGGCTGGCCAGGCCCGCGTACGTCGGCGCCGTCCTCGCGGTCGCCGGGCTCGCGATCGTCGTCGAGTTCTGGCAGGGGATGCGGGTGGACGCGCTGGGCCTGCTGCTCGGCCTGCTGGCCGGGGCGTGTTGCGCCGGATATTTCCTGATGAACGATAGCTTCGGGGACGACGTGGACCCGCTCGGCCTCATCGCGTGGGGGATGACGGGGGCGGCCGCGGTGCTGATCCCGTTCGCCCAGCCGTGGAACATCCCTTGGGACGCCTTCACCGTCACCGTCACGCCGGATGGCGGCCGGGCGCTGCCGGTGCTGGGGGCGTACCTGTGGATGGTGCTGATCTCGACCGTGGTCGCGTACATCCTGGGGGTGAACGCCGTGCGGCGGCTCTCGGCCGCGGTCGGCGCGACCGTCGCGTCCCTGGAGATCATCGGCGGCGCGGTCGTGGCGTGGGCGCTGGTCGGCGAGACGCTCGGCGTCTTCCAGATCGTGGGCGGCCTGATCCTGCTGTCGGGCGCGCTCCTCGCCCAGAGCTCCACCGCCGCGGCCCCCGCCGTACCGGTGGAGCCGGGCCTGGAGGCGCGGCCGGTCGGCGTCACCGCCGAGCCCTGAGCCCCTTCAGCGCTCGGGTCGCTCGGGCGTGAGTCGCAGGACGGTGGCGTCGCGGGCCCAGCGCTCGGTGAGGTGCTCGCTGTCGGGGGCGTTGAGCCGCTCCTTGGCCAGCACCGCCACGGCGTCGGCCGCCGCGGCCTGGTCCACCACCGCCACCGCCGCCTCGAACTCCACCAGCCTGGCCCCGTTGTCCTTGCTGCGCAGGGTGACGTGGACCCGGTCGAGCGCGTCGAGGCCGGGCAGCTGCTGCTCACCGTCGCCGGTCACCAGGTAGATCGCGCCTTCGTGCCAGGCGTGCCAGGCCAGCCGGGGGCGGTCGAGGGTGAGCCAGAGGATGCCGGACTTCTTGGCGCCCTCCTCGATGGCCGCCTCGGCGGGTGCGGTGTTGTCGCTCACAGCTCGAACTGTAGTCACAGAACCGGCCCGTGCGGAGGGCTCGCTGCCGACCGGGCGGCGCAGCCGTTAGCGTGTGCGCATGCGCTCACGTCGTTCCGTGCTCGCCGTGCCCGGCAGCAACCCCCGGTTCCTGGAGAAGGCCCAGACCCTGCCCGTCGATGAGGTCTTCCTCGACCTGGAGGACTCCGTCGCGCCGCTGGCCAAGGAGAAGGCGCGCGAGAACATCGTGGCCGCCCTGCGCGAGGGCGACTGGTCGGGCAAGACCCGGGTGGTCAGGGTCAACGACCTCACGACGCAGTGGACGTACCGGGACGTGATCGCGATCGTCGAGGGCGCGGGCGAGCACCTCGACTGCGTGATGCTGCCCAAGGTGCAGGACTCCACGGAGGTCGTCTGGCTCGACACCCTGCTCACCCAGATCGAGAAGACCATGGGCTTCGAGGTCGGCCGGATCGGCATCGAGGCGCAGATCGAGAACGCCCGCGGCCTGGTCAACGTGGACGCCATCGCCGGGTCGTCCAAGCGGCTGGAGACGCTGGTGTTCGGCCCGGCGGACTTCATGGCGTCCATCAACATGCGTACGCTCGTCGTCGGCGAGCAGCCGCCCGGCTACGTCGAGGGCGACGCCTACCACTACATCCTCATGCGGCTGCTGATGGCGGCCAGGATGCACGACCTCCAGGTGATCGACGGCCCCTACCTGCAGATCAAGGACGTCGAAGGCTTCGAGCGGGTGGCCAGGCGGGCCGCCGCCCTCGGGTTCGACGGCAAGTGGGTGCTCCACCCCGGACAGGTCGACGCGGCCAACGCGGTGTTCTCCCCGGCGCAGGAGGACTATGACCACGCCGAGCTCATCCTGGAGGCGTACGACTACTACACCTCGGTGGAGAAGCGCGGCGCGGTCATGCTCGGCGACGAGATGATCGACGAGGCCTCGCGCAAGATGGCGCTCGTCGTCGCCGCCAAGGGGCGGGCCGCGGGGCTCGCCCGTACCAAGAGCTTCACACCTTGAAGCCGATCGCGGTGAAGAACCAGAACGACGACGTCAGCCAGAGGCCGATGAGCGCCGTGAAGGCCAGCCCGCCGAACACCGGCAGCGTCCAGCCGGGAGTGTCGCGCTTGGGGAGCGCGAGCAGCTTCGCGGTGAACACGCCGTAGAAGAAGCACCCGAGCAGCGAGTGCGCGAGCACTCGCGGCACGTCGTACTGCAGGCCGAGCGCGTAGAGGCAGTGGAAGGCGACCGGGATCGTCAGCAGGAACGCCAGCCGCCCCGACCAGCGGTGCACGGCCGGCGGGATGGTGATCCCGAGCTTGCCCCACATCGACAGGGCCGAGACGACCTGGACGATCGCCAGGACGAACGCCCCCGTCGTCAGCCACACCTTCATCGGCAGCGCGGCCGAGAACCCGGCCACGCCCACGGCGAACCCGGTGGGCGTGTGCGCCCGCCCGAAGACGCCCAGCGCGACCACCACCAGACCGCCGATCAGCAACGGCACGAGCAACGTGGTCACGCCACGGGACTGCTGCGGTAGGGCGGTCATTGCATCTCCTCGATGAAGCCGTCGACGTCCTTCGGGTAGACCGTGGTGTCGTCCACCGTCACGGGCGCGGTGGGCTGGTCGCTGTTCAGCTCGGGGATGTCGTACTGCTCCTCGCCGACGAAGGCGGTGCCGACCTGGTAGTAGCCGCCCGCCGGGTTCTTGACCAGGATCCAGCCGGCCCTGAGCTTGGCGCCCCTGACGAGCGCGGTGGCCCGGTAGAGGCCCGACGGCTTGACGATCGTGGGCGCGACGAAGCTCCACTTCCTGCCGCCGACCGCGACCCAGCCCTTGGCCTGGCCGCCGCCCAGCTCGGCCGTCACGGTGGACTTGGGGTTGGCGACGCCGGTCAGGTTCAGGTCGCCGTCCGACTCGTTGCCCTTGAACCAGGACTCGGTCTTGCCGTCGCAGAAGTAGCCGACGGCCTTGCCGTTCCTGATCGAGATCGCGATGAGGCCGCCGTTGCCTTTGACGCGGCCGCCGTAGTCGGCCTTGGCGATCTTCTTCGCCTCGGTATTGGTGGGGGACGGCTGCGCGGTGTTCTCCTCCGCGGTGTTCTGCTCTGCGGGGCTCTCCTCTCCAGAAGGCGCCTCCGCAGCGGTGCCGGCGGCCGTGTTCTCGGCCGCGGGTGTCGCGGTGATGCTGGCGACACCCAGCCCCAGGGCGAGCACTGCTCCCGCCGCGAGGGTGATGAAAGGTCCCAGCCTTGACATGGACTGCTCCCAGGGTTGAAATGCCTACGCCTCTGAGCATCCGCCTAAAAGGGTGGACCGTCTGTGAACTAATGCGCACCAGATGGACAGAATGTATAGATGCAGGAGAATCCAGGGGCTTATCCGCCGTACGACGCGCCCCCGCCGGGCTATCCCTACCAGCCGCAACGTCCGTCCTGGTTTCTGCCGGTGCCGCACGGGGCGCGTTACGACCATCTGGCCCGGATTCCCGGCGCGCATCCGTGGCGGGCGATCGTCGGCTCGCTGATCATCGCCGTCGGGTTCTTCGCGATCGGCGTGGTGGTCGTCTACGCGGGGCTGGTGCTGGCCTCGCTGCTCGGCATCTCGGCGCCGATGGACCCGTCGGGAGCGCTCTTCGGCGACCCGGTCTTCGGGCTCGTGGTCGTGCTGCTGTCGATCGTGCCCGTGCTGCCGCTGGTGTTCGGCACGACGGCGCTCGTCCAGCGGCGCCGGCCGGGGACGCTGTCGTCCGTGGCCGGGCGGCTGCGCTGGCCGTGGCTGCTGCGCTGCGCCGGGCTGGCGGTGCTGGCGCTGGTGCTCGGGCAGGGCACGCAGATCGTCGCGCTGTCCCTGTCGGGCCAGGGCGGCGACATCTTCGGCTGGATCGGATGGGAACGCTTCCTGCCGGCGCTCATCGTGCTCGTGCTGCTGGTGCCGTTCCAGGCGGCGGCCGAGGAGTACGCCTTCCGCGGCTGGTTCCTGCAGGCCGTCGGCGTGCACGTGCGCAATCCGATCTGGGCCATCCTGATCGGGTCCGTGCTGTTCGCGTCGTTGCACGGGTATTCGTGGGTGGGCCTGATCGACGTGTTCTCCTTCGGGGCCGTCATGGGCTGGCTGGCCGTGCGGACCGGGGGGCTGGAGGCGCCGATCGCGCTGCACGTCATGAACAACCTGCTGGCCTTCGGATTGAGCGCCGCGGCCGGGCAGCTGGACGACGCACTGGATCAGGGGAAGGTGCCGGTGCCCTGGCAGGCGTTGACGGGGACCGTGGTGCAGCTCGGGGTGTATGCGTTTGGTGTGTTGTATCTAGCTAAAAAGCGGTCAGTAGACACTGTTTCGGGATAAATCCGGCGAGAGGTGCCGGGAATCTCGCTAGAGAGGTCTCGTAATTCCGGCTCAAGCATGCTGGTCTGGTTGCTGTGGGGGAAACGGCGAGGGTTTCCCGGAGGTGATCGTTTCGGTGCGACGGGGTAGTAGTAGGCGCGTGTGATACATCGTCCGATAAACGTATGAGGAGCGAAACGCCGCATGAGGCGGACGGCGTCCATGGAACGGTCCGCGGGTCGCGACCATCCACCTACCGTCCGCGCACACGATCCGGTTGGCCAGGTCAGATTCGACGAGTTCCACCTGTACGACGAGTTCGACTAGGAGGTACGGCGCGTGGCCTCCGGCCCCAGCGAAACGCCACGGCGACCGCAGGGTGACGACGACCCGCATCCCGAGGGCACGTCGGAACCGCATTCTTCGCAAGAGCCCAGGATCAGGCACTCTCCACCCGGTCCCACGGACGGCCGGGCTCGCGGCTTACCCCTGACCTCCCCTTGGGGCATGCCGCCGTTCTCCGCCCCCATCCCGGAGGAGGAGCCGCAGGAGCTGCCCAAGGGGCGCAGGCCGTACAGCTCGCCGACGGCGGAACCCGAGACGGAGCCGCGCCGCCGCCCCCGCCGCATCGTCAACCGCCCCGACAAGCTCGTCGCGGGCGGCCCGCTCGGGTCCGCCCCCGCGCCCGAGCGAACCGAGCCCGCGCCTGTGCAGCCCGAGCCCGTGCATTCCGAACCCGTCCAGTCCGAGCCCGTGCAGGACGAGCCCGTGCGGCCTGAGCCGGCGCGCGCCGAGGCGGAGCAGCCGGAGCCCGTGCCTGAGCCCGTGCCTGAGCCCGCGCCCGAGCAGGAGCCTGAGCGGGACGACGACCCGCCCATGCGGGACCCGCGTACGGCGCCCTACCGCCTGGTGTATCCCGTCGAGAGCAGCGCGGCCACCGAATGGCAGCGCGACAGGGACGAGCCCCAGGAGGACGAGCCGCCCGCGCCGGAGGACGAGCCCGGCGAGGACGAGCCCGGCGTGCGGCGCGTCGGACGCCCCCCGGCCGGCCGCCCCACGAGACCCGAC
>NZ_VCKX01000083.1 GCF_005889725.1 Nonomuraea zeae | reverse complement strand
AAGAACCCCGCGACGTCATTTGAACAATCAATTTCGTACCATATAAAATCAGGTAACTTTTTTTTTTTCTGGGAGATGAAGGCATACGAGTTTTCTTAGGGTCTCGTGGGCTCGGAGATGTGTATAAAAGACAGCTCCCGGCCACCGGCAACCCGGGGCCGAGGGGGCCGGGGGGCCGGAGGTGGCCGGTCACCCCTCCAGGAAGGCGTGGATGGCCTCCTGCGCGGCGTCCCTGAGCCGGCCGTGCACGGCGACGTTCTCCTCCCGGTCGGTGCGCACCTCCACCACCCGGGGCCCCTCGCCGCGCAGCGCCTTGGACAGGTCGCCGATGTCCGACACCAGCGTGTACGGCGTCCCCGTGGCGGCCGCCACGTACCCGAGATCGACCCCGTGCGGCGTGCCGAACACCCGCTCGAACGGATCGCGCACCGCCGCCTGCGGCAGCAGCGAGAAGATCCCGCCCCCGTCGTTGTTCACCACCACGAGGCACAGGTCGGGCCGCGGCTCGCGGGGGCCCAGGATCAGGCCGTTCTGGTCGTGCAGGAACGACAGGTCGCCGAGCAGCGCGTAGGAGGGGCCGTTGTGCGCCAGCGCCGCTCCCATGGCCGCCGACACGGCCCCGTCGATGCCGGACGCGCCCCTGTTGGCCATCAGCCTGATGCCGCGCCGCGGCCGCATGGACTGGTCCAGGTCGCGGATCGGCATCGAGGACCCGCAGAACAGCAGCGCCCCGTTCGGCAGGCAGTCCACCAGGTCTCTGGCCAGGCGTGGCTCGCTGGTGCCCGACAGGTCGAGCACCTCGTCCGTCGCCGACCGGACCGCCTGGTCGGCCTGCCGCCAGGCGTGCAGCCAGGTGTCGTCGCCCGAGGCGACCGGGATCTCCACGGCCTGCGCGACCTGGGTGGCAGACCTGGTCGGGTCGGGCCAGCGGTCGAGGTCGGGCGCCACCACGATGTGCTCGTCGGCCCGCTTCAGCCACGACAGCAGCGGCCGGGACAGCCCGGGGCGGCCGAGCGTGACGACGACGTCGGGCCGGTGGGCGTCGGCGAACTCCGGCGTGCCCAGCAGGTAGTGGTAGGAGGAGATGGCGTGGTCGCCGTAGCGGGCGCCGCCGTTCGGCTCCGACAGCACCGGCCAGCCGGCCATGCCCGCGGCGGCCACGTAGCGGCGCACGTTCGCGGCCCCGTCACCGACCACGAGCACGCCGCGCCTGGTTGGCGGGATGTGCAGGGCGATGGGCGGGGGCGCGACCCTGGCGCGCACCCAGGGGCCGTTCGCGGCGCCGTCGAGCGGCTCGCACCAGGCGGTGTCGCCGTCGGGGATCAGCGGCTCCCTGAAGGCCAGGTTGAGGTGCACGGGCCCGGGGTTGGCCGGGCCGCTCGCGCGCTGGTAGGCGCGGCAGGCCAGCGACCGCCAGTAGGCCACCTGCCCGGGCCGGTCCTCGGGCACGCCGACCTCGGCGAACCAGCGGGTCGCCGAGCCGAACAGCTTGATCTGGTCGATGGTCTGGTTGGCCCCGGTGCCGCGCAGCTCGGGCGGGCGATCGGCGGTCAGCACCAGCAGCGGTACGCCGGACTCGCCCGCCTCGATCACGGCCGGGTGGAAGTTGGCGGTGGCCGTGCCGGAGGAGCAGATCAGCGCGACCGGGCGCTCGGAGCGCTTGGCCAGCCCGAGCGCCAGGAACGACGCGGAACGCTCGTCGATGCGCACGTGCAGGCGCACCCGCGACTCGGCGTGCAGCGCCAGCGCCAGCGGGGCCGAACGCGAGCCGGGCGCCACCACCACGTCGGTCAGGCCGCAGCGCACGAGTTCGTCGACCAGCACCGTGGCCAGCGCTGTGGCGGGGTTCAAAGTGACGCCTCCTGCATCCGGCGTAGCCACTGGGGAGATTCAATCTCAAAAGCCGACAAATGCTGAAAATTTACCGACGGGCGCCGGACCTCGAGCCGGCCGTCCACCGGCACCAGCGAGTCGTCCACGACGTCACCCGTCAGCAGCGACATCGTGCCGAGCCCGCACGCGTACGGCAGCGACGGCAGCGCGGCGGCCAGCGCCACCCCCGCCGCCAGCCCCACGGACGTCTCCACGGCGCTGGAGACCACGGCCGGCAGCCCGCACGCCTCCACCACCCGCAACGCGTTGCGCACCCCGCCGAGCGGCTGCACCTTGACCACCGCGATGTCGGCCGCCTCGGCGGCGCGCACCCGCAAGGGGTCCTCGGCCCGCCTGATCGACTCGTCGGCCGCGATCGGCACGTCGCACGCCCGCCGCACCGCCGCCAGCTCCTCCAGCGTGGCGCACGGCTGCTCGGCGTATTCCAGGTCGAACCGGTCGAGCCGCTTCAGCCGCCGCACGGCCTCGTCGACCTCCCACGCGCCGTTGGCGTCGACCCGCAGGCGCCCGGCGGGGCCGAGCGCGTCGCGTACGGCCTCCACCCTCGCCACGTCGTCGTCGAACGTCTGGCCGCGCTCGGCCACCTTCACCTTCGCCGTGCCGCAGCCCGAGGCCCGCACCAGGTCGTAAGCCTGCTCGGGGGGCACGGCCGGCACGGTCGCGTTGACCGGCACGCTGTCGCGCACCGGCTCGGGCCAGCCCTCGAAGGCCGCCTCGCGGGCGGCCGCCAGCCAGCGGGCGCACTCGCGCGGCCCGTACTCGGGGAACGGGGAGAACTCGCCCCACCCCGCGGGGCCGTGCAGCAGCACCCCTTCCCTGACGGTCTGCCCTCGGAAACGAGTGCGCATCGGAACCCGGAAGACCACGGGAGAACGCGTCACGACCCTCCCTGACCCTCTGTCCGACCTGTCGCCATTAACCTTACGAGCATGTGGAGGAACCCGTCGCATCCGGACCGTCCGCTGCATGCCATTGTGCAGCCTCCCGGCCCCGAGCTCTTCACGGCCGTCCGCGACGCCCTGTCCGGCGACGGTCCCGCCGTCCTCCCCCTGCCGCCCGGCCACTCCGAGGGCACGCTCGCGGCCCTGCGCCCCACCCACGTGAACGGCGTGCCCCAGCACGGCGGCGAGGGCGTCCCCGCGGACGTGGCGGTGGTGATCGCCACCAGCGGCAGCACCGGCGCGCCCAAGGGCGTGATGCTGTCGGCCGCCGCGCTGCGCGCCTCGGCGGCGGCCTCCCTGCGACGCCTGGAGGCCGCCGAGGGCGAGCGCTGGCTGTGCTGCCTGCCCGTCTCCCACGTCTCCGGCCTCCAGGTGCTGGTACGCGCCCTGATGTCGGGCAGCGAGCCGATCATCCACCCGGCGTTCGACCCCCACGAGGTCCTCGGCTCGGGCGCGGCACACGTCTCGCTCGTGCCCACCCAGCTCCACCGCCTGGTCGAGCTCAAGGCGGACCTGTCGGTGTTCCGCACGATCCTGCTCGGCGGCGCGGCGCCCCGGCCCCTGCTGGTCGAGCAGGCCCGCGAGCTCGGCGCCCGGATCGTGACCACGTACGGGATGAGCGAGACGGCCGGCGGCTGCGTGTACGACGGCCGGCCCCTTTACGATGTAGATCTCAAAATCGGCGACGACGGCCTGATCAGGATCGCCGGGCCGGTGCTGTTCTCCGGCTACCGCTTCGACGAGGGGCCGGGGCCGTTCGACGGAGGCTGGTTCGTCACCTCCGACCTCGGCGAGCTGGCCGGCGGCCGGCTGCGCGTCCTGGGCCGGGCCGACGACGTCATCAACACCGGCGGCGAGAAGGTCGTGGCCGGCGCCGTGACCGCGGTGCTCTGCACGCACCCCGGGGTGGCGGACGCGGCCGTGATCGGCACTCCCGATCCCGAGTGGGGCGAACGGGTCACCGCCGTCGTCGTCCCCGCCGACCCCGACACGCCCCCCACGCTTGAGCAATTGAGGGCATATTGCCGCGATAGGCTTCCCCCTCATGCCGCCCCGCACGGCCTGCGCCTCGTCGCGGGCCTGCCGCTGCTGCCTAACGGCAAGACCGATCTGGTCCGCCTGAAGGCCGGAACCTGACGAGTCGCGGCTGCGTCATAGTGGGGAGAAGGAGGGAGCCTTCATGGACCAGACCCGCAAGATGTGGGCATCCGCGGCCGTCGTCGGCGTCATCGTCGCCGGAGGCGTTTCGATCGCGGCAGCCGCCTCGGCGGGCAAGCTCGAACAGGTCGGCAAGGAGACCCGAGCCGTGGTGGAGAAGGCGTCACCGTCCGGTCAGCCGGAGCAGCAGACTCCGGGCCCAGAGGCCAGCCCGCAGACCACCGATGACGACATCGTGGTCTCCACGGAGATCAATCCCGATCCCGACGCGGTCCTCGAATACTGGACGGACAAGCGCATGGAGGACGCCCAGCCCATGCCCATGCCCGAAGTCTCGACCGGCGACATCGAGGTGACGGAATAGGACCCACGTCCGGGGCGGTTCGCCTAGGGGGCGATCCGCCCCTTTTTCGTCCCGTCTAGTCTGTCCGGGAACAAATAACGGCGAATGACGTTATTGATACTGGTGCGCCGTGCGGACCGAGACCGCCCCACCACAATCTGCCTGACCGCTTCGACTCCGTATGGAGGAGGTGTCCTCATGCCCAGAACCGCCGTGGCGACCCCACCCGTGTCTCTCGACCAGTTGATCGGACGAGGGCGCGCCCAGGGTCACCTTTCTCTCGCGGAGCTGCGTGACGCATTCGCGGAGGCGGGTATCAGCCCCTCTGAAGGCCGCACGATCCTGCGTGAGCTGTCGGAGGCCGGTGTGAGCCTGGCTGCCGAGAACGAGCCGTCGCTCAGCAAGACCGCCACCAAGAAGACACAGCAGAAGACGCCGGTTCAGAAGAAGTCTTCTCGCTCGAAGACTACCGGCCGCAAGGCGGCCGAGGCAAAAACCGCCGCAACGGGCCAGGCGAACGGCGCCGGCCCGTCCGACCACACCAAGCCCGAGCACGAGGAGGACGTCCCGGAGGACCTCAAGCTCACCGGCGAGGAGGCCGCGGAGGCCGACCTCGGCAACGAGCCGATCGACCTGGACGACAACCAGTCGGTCATGGGCGACTCCGTGCACACCTACCTCAAGTCCATCGGCCGCCGCACGCTGCTCACCGCGGCGCAGGAGGTCGAGCTGGCCCGGCGGATCGAGGCCGGCCTGTACGCCGAGTACAAGCTGGAGACCCACCCCGACCTGTCCCCCGCCGCCAAGGACGACCTGCACCTCGTCATCGAGGACGGACGGCAGGCCAAGGACCACATGCTGGAGGCCAACCTCCGCCTGGTGGTCTCGGTCGCCAAGAAGTACACCGACCGCGGCATGTCCCTGCTGGACGTGGTCCAGGAGGGCAACCTGGGGCTCATCAGGGCCGTGGAGAAGTTCGACTACACCAAGGGCTTCAAGTTCTCCACGTACGCGATGTGGTGGATCAGGCAGGCCATCCAGCGCGGCTTCGCCGACTCGGCCCGCACGATCCGGCTGCCCGTGCACGTGCTGGAGATGCTGTCCAAGCTCTCGCGCATCGAGCGTGACATGCACCAGCGGCTGGGGCGCGAGCCCACGCCGGAGGAGCTGGCCGTCGAGCTCGACAAGACGCCGGACCAGATCGAGGAGCTGCTGCGTACCAGCCGCCAGCCGATCTCGCTCAACGCGACGATCGGCGAGGACGGCGAGACCACGATCGGCGACCTGATCGAGGACGTGGACTCCCCCGAGGCGTCGGAGATCGTCGACCGCCAGCTGCTGGGTGACCAGCTCCGCGGGGTGCTCGACAACCTCTCCCCCAGGGAGTCGAAGATCGTGGCCCTGCGCTTCGGCCTGGTGGACGGCAAGCCGCACACCCTGGACGAGATCGGCAAGTATCTCGGGCTGACCAGGGAGCGGATCCGCCAGCTCGAGAAGGAGTCGCTGTCCAAGCTGCGGCACCCGAGCAACACCCGCCCCCTGCTCGACTGGGCGAGCTGACGTGGGACACCCGCCGTCCGGCAGGTGAGCTGAGGTAAGCGCGCCCGCCGGCCCGGCGAGCGGCGACGCAGAGAAGAGCCCCGGCGCACATCGCGCCGGGGCTCTTCCGCGTTCGTCTCAGAGAGCCGAGGGCACCGGCCTCGGCACGCGCGGGATCCCCGACAGCCGGTTGTCCTCGCGCAGGGTGCGCAGCCGGTCGACCTCGCTCGTCCACATGGCCCCGGCGGGCGTGGCCTTGGCCTTGCGGCGCGCGATGCGGTCGTCGTAGGCCTTCACCCCGAACGTCGCCCGCTGCCCGCTCTCGGCCGCCCGCAGCGCGTCGGTGAGCGCCACGTCGAACGCCCGCCCGGCGGCCAGCAGCTCGATCTCGTCAGCCGCGCCGGCCCGCAGGTCACGCAGCGTCTGCTCGGCCTGCCTGGCCTTCTCGAGCAGCTCGGGGTAGCTCTTGGAGATCTCCTGGTCCGCGTGGTAGCGGACCTCGGCCTCCCGGCTCACCCGCGGACGGAAAAACGCCATCGACTCGGCCCCTTACCTCGCAGTCGGTACTCGTTCAAGCGCCAAGGTTACGCCGTTCCCCGACACGGGCGGAAATCGGCCCGGGCCGGGCGCCTTTACATAGTAAGATGATCACCATGCCCGCCAAGAGGCCGCCCGTGCCGCTCTCCAGGGAGCGCATCATCGAGGCCGCGCTGCACATCGCCGACAGCCAGGGCCTGCGCAGGCTCACCATGCGCCGCCTGGGCGACGCCCTGGAGGTCGAGGCCATGGCCATCTACCACCATCTACCCAGGGGCAAGGAGGCCCTGATGGACGCCCTGGCCGAGCACGTCACCGCGGTCCACGTGGAGCAGGCCGCCACCTGGCAGGAGACGGCGAGGGCCTGGTGCAGGGCCGGCCGGGAGCTGCTGCGCGACCATCCGGGCGTCCTCGCGCTCGCCCTGACCAAACCCCCCAAGGGGAGCACGGCCCTGGCCATCAAGGAGCAGGTCGAGCAACTCGCCGACGGCGGGCTCGCCGACGCCGCGGACGCCGTACGCGCGCTGCGGGCGTATGTGTTCGGCAGCGTCGCGGTCGAGGTCCAGCAGTCGGGCTGGGCGGACCCAGAAGTCGACGAATGGGTCAGACGTGACGAAAGGGCCGATGTGGACTTCGAGCGCGGACTCGAAGCTCTGCTCAAGGGATTGCAAACGTAGTGCGCGTGTCGCGCTTGGCCCGTTATCCTGCATAAGGCACGCTGTGTCGAAGGTCACACGACTCGGGGATCCTCCTGTAACAGTCCAAACGGGCTATGTCCGAACGTGTGACATACGTCGCACACTTGCTAATACAACAACCCGAGCAGGCTCCCGCCCCTCCACACCGGGAGCATCCCACGAGATATCGGAGGCACGCCGATGTGCCCGCACGACCCGGCCTGTCCGGACGCCGAAGCGCCAGACCGCGAGGCGGCACGCACCCTCGCCTGCCACCCTGAGCAGGGATGGAGCCTGTTGTGCAACGGCGTCGTCCTTTTCGAGGACACCGGGGAGCTCCTTCCCAGCGGCACCGTCATCGCACCGCACCGGCCCGATCCGCTGGTCGGCGCGGCCTGATCTACGCGTAGTGGGAGATCCACTCCGCCACGACCTCGCCCACCCGGGCGGGGTCCCTCTTCAGGTCGTGACCCTCCCCAGGCAACACCACCAGACGCGCCGCATCCCCGGCGTCCGGGACCCCGAACGGATCGCGGTCCCCGTTGACCACCAGCACGTCCACTCCGGCGCCGCGTAGCTCGTCGGCCCTGGAACGTTCCGGCTTTCCCGGCGGATGCAGCGGGAAGGCCAGCGCCACCACCGCCGCCGCGCCGACCGCCGTGGCCGTCCGGCAGGCGACCCGAGCCCCATTGCTCCGCCCGCCCTGTACGACGGGCAGCCCGGGCCATCGCGCGCGCAGCTCGCCCAGCACGATCTCCCAAGCCTCGTCCTGCCTGACCGGCGAGCCGGGCGCCCGCGCCCCCGCCACTCTGAACGCCTGCGACACTCTGGCCACACTGGCCCCCACGCCGAGCGCCGCGTCGCGGACGGCCACCAGATCGGGGGCGTCCACTCCCCCGGCCGACCCGTGGGTCAGCACCAGCAGCAGCCTCGGGTCCGCGACCTCGTCCACCTCGACCAGAGCGGGCCCTCGCGGCGTCATGACCTTCATCGCAGCACCCATGGCAGCACCGTACCTGGGGAGGATCGCGGCCTAGACCTCAGGAGGGATGACGGCGCGCCGCAGGGGATGGATGATTACTCTCATGCCAGACAACCGCCCCATCCGGGATGACCTGCAGGCCACCCTGGACGCTCGCCGTGATCTCGGTCCCGAGTACGAAGCCGCGCTCGTCGAGTCGTTCGTCGAGCGCCTCGACGCCACCATCGCCGCCCGGGTCCGGGCCGAGCTGCACCACCACGGAGCCGGGCACGGGGGCGAGCCGCCGCACAAGCGGTCCACCCCCGGAGCCGCGATGATCCCGATCGCGCTGGGCTCGATGGGCATCGGCATCCCGCTGACGGCCATCGCGGCCGGCAACGCGGGCCTGGTGGGGCTGACGATCACGTGGCTGGCGATCGTGATCATCAACGTGGCCGCCGCCACGGCCATCATGCGCCGGGGCTGAGAGCCGGGGTTCACCGACCCGGGAGCCGGGCGCCCGCGGGGGCAACGGGAGCGCCTCCGCCACTCCGGCGAGCCGGTCGGTCAGGTGTCGCGGCGGTAGCGGAGCCGGACCTCGGCGGCCAGGGCGTCGTCCTCGTGGTCCAGGCCGTAGGACCAGACCCGGTCCGCGTCCTCCGGCCGCCCGCGCAACGGCAGCGTACGGGCCAGCAGCTCGATGGCCAGCGCGCTCGTCTGCGGATCGGCCCCGCCGTCCTCCACCGTCTCCGCGAACTCCGCGCAGGCCAGCTCCAGATGCACGATGCCGAGCTGGACCCGCAGCCCCGGCACATCCTGGGCGTCGGCGAACTCCAGGGCGTCCATGACGACTCCAGCCGCCTCCGCGGCCTGCCCGTGCTCCAGCAGGAGGTCGGCCAGCTGCTGGGCGGCGTGCGCCGCCACCCGGTCGTCCCCGGCCGCCATGGCGGCCCTGAGCTCCGTGTGCGCCTGCTCGGGGTCGTCGGCGGCCATCGCCAGCCGGGCCAGCGCGAGGTGGGCCAGCGGCACGTAGGCGGCCGTCCCGACGCCGAGCACGGCCTGCCAGGCGGCCCTGGCCTGTTCGGCCCGGCCCTCGCGTTCGAACCCCTGTGCGAGATGGCAGGCGGCCTGGGCGGCGTATTCAGGGTGGCCGGTGGCCAGGGCGGTCCTGGCCGCGGCTCTGGCGGCCTCGACGTCGCCGCGCTCGTCCAGCACCACCGCCAGGCCGACGGCGGCCTGCGCCCGGTCAGGCCCGTCGGGGTCGGCGGCGAGCTCGCCGAGTATGGCGGCGGCGCCATCGAGATCGCCGCGTTCGGCCAGGCGGCGGGCGGTGTCGAGAGGCGGGATCTCCAGCTCTGAGGACGTCAAGGGAGCTCCTTCGGCGGCGGTCGCACCGAAGCCTAACGAGTTCTGGCGATCATGTCTGCCGAGTTGACGCCGAAGGACTGGATGCCGTGAGGGGAGAAGCCTCTCCCCTCACGGCGAACCCGGCCCTAGTCCTCGTACGCCTCCAGCGGCGGGCAGGAGCACACCAGGTTCCGGTCGCCGAAGGCCTGGTCGATCCGCCGTACCGGCACCCAGTACTTGCCCTCGCGCAGCGAAGGCAGCGGGTAGGCCGCCTCGGAACGCGAGTACGGGTGCCCCCACTCGTCCGCGCTGACCGACTCGGCCGTGTGCGGCGCGTTGCGCAGCGGGTTGTCGGTCCTGTCGTAGTCGCCGGAGGCCACCTTGGAGATCTCCGCGCGGATGGCGGCCATCGCGTCCACGAACCGGTCGAGCTCGGTGAGGTCCTCGCTCTCCGTCGGCTCGATCATCAGCGTCCCCGCCACCGGGAAGGACATGGTCGGCGCGTGGAAGCCGTAGTCGATGAGCCGCTTGGCCACGTCGTCCACGGTGACGCCGGTCTCCTTGGTGATCTGGCGCAGGTCCACGATGCACTCGTGCGCCACCAGCCCGCCGCGCCCGGTGTAGAGCACCGGGTAGTGCGGGGCCAGCCGCCTGGCCAGGTAGTTCGCCGACAGGATGGCCTGCTCGGTCGCCGCGGTGAGCCCTTCGGAGCCCATCATCCTGACGTAGGCCCACGAGATCGGCAGGATGCCCGCCGACCCGTACGGGGCCGCCGAGACGGGCCCCACCGGCGTGCCGTTGTGCAGCGCGTGGCCGGGCAGGTAGGCCGCCAGATGGCCGCGCACCGCCACCGGCCCCACGCCGGGGCCGCCGCCGCCGTGCGGGATGCAGAACGTCTTGTGCAGGTTGAGGTGGGACACGTCGGCCCCGAACTCGCCGGGCTTGGCCAGCCCGACCAGCGCGTTGAGGTTGGCCCCGTCCACGTAGACCTGGCCGCCGGCCTCGTGCACCTTGGCGCACACCTCGGTGATCGTCTCCTCGTACACGCCGTGCGTCGACGGGTACGTCACCATGATCGCGGCCAGCGTGTCACGGTGCTTGTCGATCTTGGCGTCGAGGTCGGCGAGGTCCACGTTGCCGTCGGAGTCGCAGGCCACGACCACGACCCGCATCCCGGCCATGACGGCGCTGGCGGCGTTGGTGCCGTGGGCCGAGGACGGGATGAGACAGACGTCGCGGCCCTCGTCGCCGTTGGCGCGGTGGTAGGCGCGGATGGCCAGCAGGCCGGCGAACTCGCCCTGCGAGCCCGCGTTCGGCTGGATCGAGACGGCGTCGTAGCCGGTCACCTCGGCCAGCCAGCCCTCCAGCGTGCCGATCAGCTCGTGATAGCCCTCGGCCTGGTCGTCGGGCGCGTAGGGGTGGATCGCGGCGAACTCGGGCCAGGTGATCGGCTCCATCTCGGTGGTCGCGTTCAGCTTCATCGTGCAGGAGCCGAGCGGGATCATCGAGCGGTCGAGCGCGATGTCCTTGTCCTGCAGCCTGCGCAGGTAGCGCAGCATCGCGGTCTCGGAGCGGTGGCTGTGGAAGACCGGGTGGGTCAGGTACGCCGACTCGCGCGCCAGCTCGGCGGGCAGCACGTCGGCGGCACCCTCGATGTCGACGTCCGAGCGGTCCAGGCCGAAGGCCGCCCACACCTTGGCCACCTCGGCGGCGCCGGTCTTCTCGTCGCAGGAGACCGAGACGAGGTCGTCGCCGGCCTGCCAGAGGTTGACGCCCTGCTCGGCCGCGGCGGCGACCACGGCGGCGGCCCGGCCGGGCACGCGGACCAGGACGGTGTCGAAGAACTCGCCGTGCACGACCTCCAGGCCGGCCTCGCGCAGGCCCGCGGCCAGCGCCGCGGCGTAGCGGTGCACCCGGTGGGCGATCCCGCGCAGGCCCTCGGGGCCGTGGTAGACGGCGTACATGCCGGCGATGACGGCCAGCAGCACCTGCGCGGTGCAGATGTTGCTGGTGGCCTTCTCGCGGCGGATGTGCTGCTCGCGGGTCTGCAGGGCCAGGCGGTAGGCGGGGTCGCCGTCGGCGTCCACCGACACGCCCACCAGGCGGCCGGGGAGCTGGCGCTGCAGCCCCTCGCGTACGGACATGTAGGCGGCGTGCGGCCCGCCGAACCCGAACGGCACGCCGAAGCGCTGGGAGGAGCCGATCGCGATGTCGGCGCCCAGCTCGCCGGGGGCGGCCACCAGGGTCAGGGCCAGCAGGTCGGCGGCGGCGACCACGAGCGCGCCCGCCTCGTGCGCGGCGGCGGCCACCGCGCGGAAGTCGCGCAGCCGCCCCGACGCGCCCGGGTACTGCACCAGCACGCCGAAGCACTCGGGCAGCTCGCCGTCGAGCGAGTGCTCCACGAGGGTGATCCCGAGCGGCTCGGCGCGGGTGGCGAGCACCGCCTTGGTCTGGGGCAGCGCGTCGGCGTCGACCACGAACACGTCGCTCCTGGACTTGCCGGCCCGCCGGGCCAGCGTCATGGCCTCGGCGGCGGCGGTGGCCTCGTCGAGGAGGGACGCGCCGGCCACGTCCAGCCCGGTGAGGTCGGAGACGACCGTCTGGAAGTTCAGCAGCGCCTCGAGGCGGCCCTGCGAGATCTCCGGCTGGTACGGGGTGTAGGCGGTGTACCAGCCCGGGTTCTCCAGCAGGCTGCGGCGGATGACGGCGGGCGTGACCGTGTCGTAGTAGCCCAGGCCGATCATCGAGGTGAGCACGCGGTTGCGCCCGGCCAGGGCGCGCAGCTCGGCGATGGCCTCGGCCTCGCCGATGGCGGCGGGCAGCTTGAGCCGGTCCTTGGCTCTGATGGCCTCGGGGACCGCCACGGCCACCAGGTCCGCCACGGACTCGAAGCCCACGGCCTCGAGCATGCGCAGCTGCTCGGACTCCGAGGGGCCGATGTGCCTGGATGCGAACGGCGGAGCTGACAGATCGGACATGGAGATTGCCTCCCGAGGCTTATGGAGACCGGCGCCAGGGCGCGGACGAGTGCCGGATCTCCCCCTCTGTCAGCGCGACCCCGAGATGGGCGCGGGTCACGACCTGAGAGCTTCACCCCGGGACAGGGGCTTGCACCGTCGGTGAGGCGCGCCTGGCGGGCGCACCTGCTTTCCAGAGTTGCCTCACCCGAGCGGTACCGGTTGCCTGAGAGATTCCGGGGAGGGTTGCTCCTTCGGCGCCCCTCGGCCGGTGGCCTAGGGGACTCTCCCGCACGGGGTCGTCAGCCTTACTGTCCTAGATTACTACGGTGTGCCGTGTTCGCCGGTCCACCGGGTTCGCTCTCAGCCGGTACGGCGCGCGCGTCGCCGCTGGGCGAGCTCGTCAGCGGGGTGGTCGGCCGGGACGGTGTCCTCGACCGCCGCTCTTTCCCCCGGCAGCTCCGCGAGCGATCCCTCGACCTCGCGCCAGACCCGGCCGAGTGCTATGCCGAACACGCCCTGGCCGCCCTGGAGCAGGTCGATGACCTCGTCTGCCGAGGTGCACTCGTAGACGCTGACGCCGTCGCTCATGAGCGTGATCTGCGCGAGGTCGGCGACCCCGCGGTCACGCAGATGCTGCACGGCCGTGCGGATCTGCTGCAGCGACACCCCGGTGTCGAGGAGCCGCTTGACGACCTTGAGCACCAGGATGTCGCGGAAGCTGTAGAGCCGCTGCGAGCCCGAGCCGTGCGCGGCTCTTATCGTGGGCTCTACGAGACCCGTGCGCGCCCAGTAGTCGAGCTGCCTGTAGGTGATGCCGGCCGCCGAGCAGGCCGTCGGCCCGCGGTATCCGATGTCGTCCGGCACCGCCGCCGGCTGCTCGTCGAAGAGCAGACCCTGCTCTCCGGCACGCTGCCGCGCGCTCTCGCGCCGCACCGGATCTTCCTGGCCGGCCGTCTTTCCCTCGCCGCTGCTGACCGCCACGCGGACCTCCGGCTTTCTCTCATCCCGTGGCCTGATCTGGGGGTTCGTAAAGGGCGACCACGGGTTTCACTTGCACCGTAGGACCGTGACCATGCTCAGTCAACGATCCGGCTCGGCGCGTCGTGAAGCGTAAATGCACTGAAATACCTACCCCGCCCTGCCGAAGTCTTCGGGAGTGATCGTGTCAAGGAACTCCCTGAACTTCTCCACCTCGTCCTCCTGGTCGTCCGGAATGATCACTCCGGCCTCCTGGACGACCTCCTCGCTGGCGAAGATGCGGGCTCCGGTGCGCAGGGCGAGCGCGATGGAGTCGGAGGGCCGCGCGCTCACCTCCACGCCGTTGGAGAACACCAGGTCGGCGAAGAAGATGCCATCGCGCAGGGCGACGATGTTGACCGCGCGCAGGCCGACGCCCAGGGCGCTCAGCACGTCGCGGAAGAGGTCATGGGTCAGCGGCCGCGGCGGAGGCTCCTCCGCCTGTGCCAGGGCGATGGCCGTGGCTTCGGTCATGCCAATCCATATAGGAAGGAACCGCTCCCCGTGTGCCTCCTTGAGCAAGACGATCGGCTGATTTGTGGGCATTTCAACTCGAACGCCCACGACCTCCATCTGCAACACGGGCCGCTCCGTATTCCTGACCGGTCACCCGGCACAGCTATTGATCGTCGCTTCTGCTGTCTGGCTTCTTCAATTCAACGTAACACCCGGCGGGGCTGGAATGTGCCTCCGCCTCCCAGCCCGCTGCGGACTCAGCGGCCCAGGACCGACCGGATCCCCGTGCGGACAAGGGCTGCGTGCAGGTCGAGCAGAAGTGCGGACAGCTCTCTGGCGACCTCGTCGGCCTCGCCGATGGCGCCGGGGGCCCGCCGCTTGAGAATGGGCGCGACGGTCTGCTCGACCAGGCCGCACTCGCGCTCGGCCGCCGCCTTGACCGCCCGCAGGTGCCGGGGGTGCAGGCCGAAGCGGGCCAGGGCGCCGACGCTGCGGGCCACATTGAGCGCCTCCTCGTCGTAACGCCGGGCCACCGGGGCGAGCAGGCCGTAGTCCTCGAGGTCGGTGAGCGTCTCCTCGTCGATGCCCGCGGCCTCGATCAGCTCGGCCCTGCTGAGCCTGGTCTCCTGCTTGTGCTGCACGGCCCGCGGACGGCCGAAGCTCTCGGCCATCCTGTCCTTGATCACCCGCAGCGGCAGGTAGTGGTCGCGCTGCTCGGTGAGGATGAAGCGCAGCTGCTCCACGTGCAGGTGGGTGAACTTGCGGTAGCCGGAGGGGCTGCGCTCGGGCTCGATCAGCCCCTCGCCCTCCAAGAAGCGGATCTTGGAGATGGTGACGTCGGGGAACTCGCCCTGCAGCAGGGCGAGCACCTCCCCGATGCTCATGTGCGAGCGTGCCGCCTGGGAGCTCACGCGGCCTCCCCGTCCGGCGTGACCGCGCCGATCGCTCGCCCGCTCCGCTCGCTCATGCGCCGGCGTTGGCTCGCATCAGGAAGACCAGGCGGAACTTGCCGATCTGCACCTCGTCCCCAGAGTGCAGAGGGACCTCCTCGATCCGCTCCCTGTTGACGTAGGTGCCGTTGAGGCTGCCCACGTCGCGCACGGAGAACTGGCCGCCGCGGTGGCGGTAGAACTCGACGTGGCGCCGGGAGACGGTGATGTCGTCGAGGAAGATGTCGCTCTCCGGATGGCGGCCGGTGGTGGTCAGCTCCTTGTCGAGCCGGAAGCGGCTGCCCTGGTTGGGGCCCCTGGTCACCGTGAGCAACGCCGTGCCGGGCGGCAGCTGCTCGACCAGCGCCCGCTCGGCCAGGAGCATGTCGCCTGTCTCAGCCTCGTACGCCTCGATTCCCGCGACGGAGATCGTCGATGTGGTGTCCCCGGAGACCTCGGGTCTGGTCAACGGTGACCCACAGCGGGAACAGAAACGGGCATCCTCGGGGTTGGCATGCCCGCACTGCGTGCAGTAGACGCTCGGCATCGATCGGCTCGGCCTCCTACCGCGAAGACGCGGCGACGGTGCTGGGGAACGCGCCTCGCTTCGCTTTTTCAAGTTTGCGAATGCCGCAACTTACGCTGATCAGCGGCAAAGGTCAAGGCGGGGCGCTGGACTTTGGTTTGGACGCAGACAAAGTTACCGCCGCCCCCGCCCCGTGGTCCATGCCGCCGCGCGTTTCTACATTACGATCTTGCGGCACTCTCTGTGCACGTCATCGGCAAAGCCTTTTGCGAGCCCGTCCGGCTACGCTCAGTGACCGGATCACGTGGCGGCCTGCTCCACGATGCGGGCCCAGCGTTCGAGCAGGGCCTGGGCGCCGTCCATGTCGGAGGACTCGGCCCACAGGTCGGTCACGGGCTCGGCGGCGGCGGGCAGGACCAGCACCCAGCTCCCGTCGTCGCGGGCCACCCGCACCCCGTCGGTGGTGTCGATGCGGAAGCCGTCGGGCTCGGCCTCGGCCGCCTCGATGACCGAGCGCATGACGGCCCCCTTGGCCGCCCACGGCGTGGGCACGGTCCGCTTGAGCAGCTTCACCTCGGGGATCCTGGCGTCGATCTGGCTGAGCGACAGGCGGGTGCGGGCGACCAGCCCCAGCAGGCGCATGAACGCGGCCAGCCCGTCGATGGCCGGGCTGAACTCCGGGACGACGAAGCCGCCGCGCCCGTCCGCCGCGAAGATCATGTCCGGGCCGGCGGCGGCGGAGGTGAGGGCGTCCAGCGCTGTGGAGGTCCACTGCACCTGCACGCCGTGGAAGCGGCAGACCTGCTCGGCGACCCTGGTCGTGGTGACGGGCAGGGCCACCTGGCCGCCCCTGCGCTCGGCGGCGACGAGGTCGAGCACGACGAGCAGGGCGCGTTCCTCGTTGATGAGCTGGCCCATCTCGTCCACCAGGGCGATCCGCTCCCCGACCGGGTCGAACCGGACGCCGAACGCGGCCCTGGAGGAGCTGACCAGCTCCGACAGGCGCTGCAGGTCGCGGCGGCGCTCGGCGAGCGTCTCGGTGGGCGACACATCGTCGAGCCGGGCGTTGACGGTGAGCACCTCGACCCCGACCCGGCCGAGCAGGGTCGGCAGGACCAGCGAGGACGTGCCGCCCGCGCAGTCGACGACGACCTTCATGTCCTTGACGCCGGTCACGCCGATGTGGCGCAGCAGCTCGTGGGTGTAGTCCTCGATGGCCCTGGCCGGGTAGTGCAGCTCGGCGATCTCGCCGGGGAAGGCGCGGCGGAACTCCTGGCGGGAGAAGACCCGCTCCAGCTTGCGCTGGGCGGCCGGGGGCAGGTCGGCGCCGCGGTCGTCCATGATGACGATGTCCACGCTCTGCGGGTCGCCGGGCGTGGTGCGCAGCGCGATGCCGCCGCCCGCCGACTCCCTGGCGGTGTGGAAGCGGGTCACCGGCAGCGGGGCGGCCTCCAGGTCGAGCACGTTGATGGCGCCCGCGGTCAGCGCGCCGATGACGGCCCTCTTGAGCGCCCTGGCGGCCAGGGAGCAGTCCCGGGAGGTGACGACGTAGTCGCCCTTCTTCAGGGTGGTGGCGTACGCGCTGGCCAGGCGGACGCACAGCTCGGCGGTGATCTCGACGTTGACCAGGCCGCTGACGCCCCTCGGGCCGAACAGGTTGCGCTGGCCCCGCGACTCCCAGATGACGCTGGTGTTGACGACCGCGCCCGCCTCGATGGTCTTGAACGGGTAGACCTTGACGCCGCTGGAGACGTACGCCTCGGCCTCGATGACGCATTCGTCGCCGATGACGGCGTTCTCCTCGATGCGGGCGCCCGCCATGATGTCGGTGCTCTTGCCGATGACGCAGCCGCGCAGGTGGGCGCCGGGGCCGAGGTAGACGTTGTCGTGGACGATCGCGCGGTGCAGGAAGGCGCCCTCGCGGACGACGGCGTTGTTGCCGAGCACGGTGTACTCGCGCAGCTCGGCGCCGGCCTCGACCTTGGCGTATTCGCCGATGAGCAGGGGGCCCTTGAGCACGGCGTCGGGGTCCACGGAGGCCGAGTCGGCGACCCAGACGCCGGGTGAGAGCTCGAAGCCGCCGATGTCCAGGTTGACCTTGCCCGACAGGGCGTCGGCGTGGGCCTTGAGATAGCTGTCGTGGGTGCCGACGTCCTCCCAGTAGCCCTCGGCCACGTAGCCGTAGATGGCTGCGCCGCGGTCGAGGAGGGCGGGGAAGACGTCCGAGGACCAGTCGACGGGCTCGCCGGCCGCCACGGCGTCGAGGACCTCGGGCTCCATGACGTAGATGCCGGTGTTGACGGTGTCGGAGAAGACCTGGCCCCAGGTGGGCTTCTCCAGGAAGCGCTGCACCCGGCCCTGGTCGTCCACGATGATGATCCCGAACTCGAGCGGGTTCGGGACGCGTTTCAGGCCGATCGTCACGAGAGCCGAATTCTCACGGTGAAAACGGATCATGTCGGATAAGTCGATATCCGTCAGGGCGTCGCCGGAGATGACGAGGAAACGGTCGTCGCGGAGGCGGTCGGCGGCGTTCTTGACGCTGCCCGCGGTGCCGAGCGGGACGTCCTCCGTGGCGTACTGGAGGCTCATGCCCAGCTCATCGCCGTCGCCGAAGTAGTTGCGCACGAGCGCGGCCAGGAACTGGAGCGTGACCACCGTCTCGGTGACGCCGTGCCGCTTGAGCAGGCGGAGCACGTGCTCCATGATCGGGCGGTTGACCACGGGGAGCAAAGGTTTGGGCTGGTTGGCGGTCATCGGACGCAGCCGAGTGCCCTCCCCGCCTGCCATGACGACCGCCTTCACCCGATCACTCCTTTTTCGCCGAGGTTACGAGTTGGCGCACCTGTACCACATACAGCACCCCCGCCCACCAGTACAGGCCCGTTCCCCAAAGCGCGAACGCCCACCCGACAATTCGGGCTATATCGGCATACCACCCAGTGTGGGAGGCAAGGAAGAGGAGAGGGAAGGCGTACATGAGGTTGAACATGGCGGCCTTGCCCAGAAAATGCACTTGAAGTGCCTTGTAGCCGTGTTTGCGAAGTACGGGAAAAGAACACGCGACGAAGAGCTCGCGGCCCACGATGACGGCGACCAGCCACCACGGGATGACGTCGCGCAGCAGGAGCGCCAGGATGGTGGCGAAGACGTAGAGCTTGTCGGCGGCGGGGTCGATGATCCGGCCGAGCTTGCTGGTCTGGTTGAACGCTCTGGCGATCTTTCCGTCGAGCCAGTCGGTGAAGCCGGCCACCGCGAGGACCCCGATGGCCCACCCGTCCGCCTTGGGCCCGAGAACCAGCCAGAGGAACACGGGGACGCCCAGGAGGCGCAGGAAGCTCAGCAGGTTGGGAACCGTCCAGATCCGGTCCTCGGCGGAAGTTTCGCTCACGCAGGAGACCCTACTGCGTGGAACTGCAACGCAGCGGTCCCGCCTGTGGCTCTCTGTTCCAGGCGCTTCTCACCCGCGGCACGGCGGCCCCCGGAGCGAGGCGGAACGGGCCCGCCTGAGCGGCGAATCAGGCGGGCGAGAGCGGGCACCGGGCCGGGCCTCGGCGACGTGGCCAGGCGGCGCGGCGGGGTCAGGCGGCGCGGCGGGCGGCGGTCAGGAAGGCGGTGATGAGCGCCGAGTCCTTGACGCCCGGCGCGGTCTCCACGCCGCTGGACACATCGACCCCCCACGGGGCGGCGGCCGCGACGGCCTCGGCCACGTTGGCCGGGTCGAGGCCCCCCGCCAGCATCCAGCGGCCCGACGGGCGGCCGCGGACGGCCGCCCAGTCCCACGGCTGCCCCGAGCCCGCGTGGGGCGCGTCGACGATGAGCAGGTCCTCGTCGAAGGCCCCGCACCGCAGGTCGGCCGCCGCGTCCACGGCCCTGACCAGCGAGCGGCCGAGGTCCTTGAGCGCCGTGAAGTCGCCGTGCGGATGCTTGCCGTGGAGCTGGACGGCCCGCACCCCGGACACCAGCGCCGCGGCCCGCACCGTCTCGGGGTCCTCCCCGCGGAACACCCCGACGGTCAGCACGTGCTCGGGGACCAGCGCGGCCAGCTCCGCCGCCCGCTCGGGCGTCACCCGGCGGGGGCTCCTGGTCATGACGAACCCGATGGCGTCCGCGCCCGCCTCGACGGCGGTGGCCACGTGCTCGGGCTCGCTCAACCCGCAGATCTTCACATACACATCTCCGACCCTAACGGCGGCGGGCGGCCGCCGGCGACCAGGCCCAGATCAGCACGGCGGTGATCAGGCCGAACAGGAGCACCCCGTTGGGCAGGTGCGCGCCCAGCCACAGCCAGGTGAAGTGCTGGGCGGCCCCGACCAGGAACAGTCCCGCGCTGGCGAGCGCCGGCCAGCCGGCCCCGCGGCCCGGGCGCCAGACGAGCACGGCCAGGACGATCTGGACGAGCGCCACGAGGTGGACGACCATGCCGGCCATCACGTGGGTCTCGGCCATCGAGCCGGACTCCACCGCCTGGCCGGCGAACGAGGCCGCCACCACCAGTGCGGCCGCCTGGGCGAGCACGACGATGCGCAGACTGTAGAGGAGGCCGGGCGAGACCTGGCCGCCCGGCTTCGCGGGCTGGGGCATGACGACGGTTTCCCGCATGATGACCAGTGGTCCTTTCTTCGTCGGAAGGACCACATGCTCGCCGCGCGGACCGCGCGCGGTCGTCAGCCTGCGGGATGACCTGCCGATCCGCCCGCTGGGGGACCCGGCCCGGCGCCGCAGAACCCTGGCTCGGCGGGCGCGGGAGCCCGGCCCGGCGGGGTCAGGCGCGTGGGGGGCGTACCGGGCGGAAGGAGGCGTCCACGAGGCCGCTGCGGTGGGCCACCACGGCGGCCTGGATGCGGTTGCGCAGCCCCAGCTTGTCCATGGCGGCGGCGATGTGGGTCTTGACCGTCGTGACGCCCACGTGCAGCTCCTCGGCGATCTCGGCGTTCGACAGGCCGGTGCCCACCAGGGCCAGCACCTCCAGCTCGCGCTCGGTCAGCCCCATGGGGGTGGCGGGCGGCGCGGCCCGCTCCTCGGCGTCCAGGAAGCGCTCGACGACCCTGCGCAGCACGGAGGGCGCCAGGAGCTGCTCCCCCGCCGCCGCCCGGCGCACGGCGTCCACCATGCGTTCCGGCTCGTCGTCCTTCACCAGGAAGCCGACGGCCCCAGCGCGCAGGGCCGCGTAGACGTTGCCGTCCTCGGCGAACGTGGTCAGCACCACGATCCTGGACCCCGGCCGGGCCGCGAGCACCCGCTTGATCGCCTCCAGGCCGTCGACCCTGGGCATCCGCAAGTCCATGAGGATCACGTCGGGCAGGTGGCGCTCGGCCAGGCGTACGGCCTCCGCGCCGTCCTCGGCCTCGCCCACGACCTCCATGTCGCCGGTGGCCTGCAGCAGCATGCGCACGC
The DNA here is from genome assembly GCF_005889725.1 of Nonomuraea zeae. GTDB lineage: Bacteria > Actinomycetota > Actinomycetes > Streptosporangiales > Streptosporangiaceae > Nonomuraea > Nonomuraea zeae. The sequence continues at coordinate 22,632 of NZ_VCKX01000083.1, read as the reverse complement.
CCGCGCGTACGAGCGCCTGGTCGTCGGCCACCAGCACGCGGATCACGCGGCGCTGCCCGGGGTCAGGCGCGCGGGCAGGCTCGCGGCCAGCAGCCAGCCGCCTTCGCCGTCGGGACCGGCGCTGAGGGTGCCGCCGACGGCGCGGACGCGCTCGCGCATGCCCGCCAGGCCGCGCCCCGAGGAGGGCAGGCGTTCGATGGCGGTGGGCGGGCGGCCGTTCTGGATCTCCACGTTCAGCCCCTCTCGCGACGGGGTGACGGCGACGCGGACCCGGGTGCCGGGGCCGGCGTGTTTGAGCACGTTGGTGAGTCCTTCCTGGACGATGCGGGCGGCGGAGGCCCGGGCGATCAGCGGGGCGTGGTCGGTGGCCGGGTCGAGGTCGAGGTCCACCACGAGCCCGGCGGCGGCCATCCGCTCGGCGGACTCGCGCACCACGTCGGCGGGGTTGGCCAGCAGGTCGGGCTGCTTGTCCGGGTCGCGCAGCAGGTCGAGCAGGTCGCGCAGGTCCTGCAGCACCTGGTGCCCGGTCTCGCGGATGTCGCTGAGCGCGTCGGCCACGGGGCCGTCCGGGGCGGTGTAGCGGGCGGCGCTGGCCCGCAGCACCATGGCGCCGACGTGGTGGGCCACGATGTCGTGCACGTCGCGGGCGATGCGCTCGCGCTCGGCGAGCTGGTCGGCGCGGACCTGCGCCAGCGCCGCCTTGGCGGACTCCTCCGCGCGCAGCCGCTCGGCGGCGGCGGCGGACTGGCGGGCGCCCAGGTAGCGGCCGATGGCGATCGGCGTGGCCACCAGCGTCATCAGCACGCCGACGCGGAACGGGGTGACGTCGGTGCCGTCGGCGACGACGGCGATCGCGGTCAGCAGGCAGCCCGCGGCGTAGGCGACGGTCATCCAGGCCCAGGAGCTCACGCGCATGGCGAACACGCCGATCGCGATGAGGGTGAGGATGACGCAGGTGTTGACGGCGACGTTCAGATAGGTGTCGGCCGAGACGAGCAGCACGCCCTGCAGCAGGAAGACGAGCCCCGGCAGCCGCCTGGCCACGCCCAGCGACAGGCCGCCCACCACGGCGAGCAGGCCGACCACCCAGACGGGCTGCGGGCCGGAGTGCCAGGACGTCCACGTGCTGAGCACGGTGATCGCCACCCCGCCGGCCGCCAGCAGCGCGTCGGGGGTGACGTCCCGCTCCTCCAGCCGCTCGGCGGAGCCTCTCAGGTAGGCCCCCAGCATGGCCGGGAAGACCGGCAGCAGTACGGAGTACATCCACATGTTGCTGTTGAGCGCGATGCCGGGGTCGGCCATGTTGAACGCGGTGGCGAGGATCGCGGGCACCGCGGCCAGGAGGGTGGCCCGCCAGCCGGAGCGGTAGCCGGCCACGCCGATCGCCACGCAGATGAGGATCTGCGCGGTGTTGGAGGTGAAGGACTCGAGCTGGTCGGTGACGAACAGCAGGACGGCCAGGTAGAGGGTGACCGGCACCGGCCAGCGCCTGACCAGGCCCATGGGCAGGCCGGCCAGCAGCGCCATCGGGATGTTCATCTCGGCCGGCAGGTAGGCGGTGTCGCCCGCGTGCCACGTGGTGAGCAGGTCGAGGCCCACACCTGAGACCGCGAGCAGGACATCCAGCGGCACACCGCGCCAACGCATGGACACACGGTATCCGCCCAGCGTGCGGGAGCTGATCCTCCGTGCGGAGGACCCCGCCTCCTCCTACTGGCCGCGAGGTCCGTCCTTGAGGGGGAGCGCTTCAGCCGGATCTTCCCTTTAGATTCGTGTCATGTCCAACGACACCGCACTGTTCCTCGGTCAGTTCCTGCGCGCCCCCGCCAGCATCGGCGCCGTCGCCCCGAGCTCGAGACAGCTCGCCTCGGCCGTCTGCACGCCGATCCCCGAGCGCGGCGAGCCGACAGTGGTCGAGCTCGGGCCCGGAACGGGCTCCTTCACCGTTGAGATCCAGCAGCGGCTGGCCGGTCGTGGCCACCACCTGGCCGTGGAGCTCAACGAGCCGTTGGCGCAGCGGCTGGCCGACCGCTTCCCCGACGTGGACGTGGTGCACGGCGACGCGGCTCGGGTGGGCGAGCTGCTCGGCGAGCGGGGGCTGCGGCAGGCGGATGTGGTGGTGAGCGGGCTGCCGTGGGCGGCGTTCCCGCTGGAGCTCCAGCAGGACCTGCTGGCGGCGGTGACGTCCGCGATGAGCCCGGTGGCGGCGTTCACCACCTTCTCCTACATTCACGCGATCCCGCTCAGCTCGGCGCGGCGCTTCCGCGACCTGCTGGCCGAGCGCTTCGAGGAAGTCGTGCGCGGGCGTACGGTGTGGCGCAACACACCCCCGGCCTTCGTGTTCCACGCGCGGAGACCTCGACCCTGAACCGAACATCATTCTACGATGGTGTGATGGATTTCACCCTTCCTGAGAGCGCCCTGGCCGTCCAGCGTGGCATCGGCGACATCTGTTCCCGCTACGACCTGGACTACTGGCAACGCTGCGAGAGCGGCAAGCGGTGGCCTGAGGAGGTCTGGGAAGAGCTGGCCAAGGGCGGCTGGCTGGGGCTGGCGGTGCCCGAGGAATACGGCGGCGGCGGTCAGGGGCTGCTGGAGCTCGCGGTCGCCACGGAGACGCTGTCGGCGTCGGGGGCGGCGGGCGGCTCGGCGTTCACGTACGTGCTGACGCCCGGCTTCGGCGCCCTCACCATCGCCCGGCACGGCACCGACGGGCAGCGGGCCGACCTGCTGCCCCGGCTGGCCACCGGCGAGATCGAGACCTGCTTCGCGCTGACCGAGCCGGACGCCGGCTCCGACGCGCTGGCGATCACCACCTCCGCCAGGCGAGACGGCGGCGACTACGTCGTCAAGGGACAGAAGATCTGGATCACCGGCGTGCAGCGGGCCACCTGGATGCTGCTGGTGACCAGGACGGTCCCGGCGGCCGAGGCCGCCTCGCGCACCGCCGGCCTGACGGTGCTCCTGGTCAACGTGCCCGAGGCGGTGGCCGCGGGCACGCTGACCTACCGGCCGATCCCCAAGCTCGGCGCGAACACCACGCCGTCGAACATGGTGTTCTTCGACGACGTGCGGGTGCCCGCCGCGAACGTGGTCGGCGAGGTGGACAAGGGCGCGGCCGTGCTCTGGGACATCCTCAATCCCGAGCGGATCCTGCTGGCCGCCTCCGGGCTGGGCGCGGCCGAGGTGGCGCTGCGGGTGGCCGTCTCCTACGCCAAGGAACGCGAGGTGTTCGGCCGCCCGATCGGCGCCAACCAGGCCATCGCCTTCCCGCTGGCCCAGGTCAAGGCCAAGATCGAGCTGGCCCGCCTGATGCTCTACAAGGCCGCCTGGTCCTTCGACCGCCGCCTGCCGTGCGGCACCGAGGCCAACATCGCCAAGCTGACCGCAGCGCAGGCGGCCTGGGAGGCGGCCGACGCCGCGTTCCAGACGCATGGCGGGATGGCGTACTCGCTGGAGTATCCGGTGGCCAGGCTGCTGACCGACGCCCGTATCGGAAAGGTCGCACCTGTGACCGAGGAGCTCCTGCTCAACTACCTCGCGACCCAGGTGCTGGGGCTGCCGCGCAGCTTCTGACCGCATCGGGGGAAAATGATCTCCTCCTCTGCTGCCGGTGAACCGGACGCCGGACGCGCCGGGCGGTGAGTGCCTCTGCTTCGTCCCCCGGAGCGGCGTTCTCGGCCTCGGCGGACTGGCCTCGGTGCCGGCACGGCCGGTGTGCCGGCCACGTCGTCTGCACTTTCGCCGCTACCCGAGCGCGGGGGAAGCACACCCGCTCGTCCTGATCGTCTTCCCGGCTGATCGTCTCCCCGGCCTCAGCCGAACGACGGCGGCCGCTTCTCCCGCAGGGCGCGTACGCCCTCGGTCACGTCCGGGCCGGTGAAACCGAGGAACTCCATGGCCAGCGAGGCGTCGAACGAGGGCCCCGCCAGGCGCAGCCAGTTGTTCAGCGAGTATTTCGTGAGCCTGATCGCCTCCTGCGCGCCTCCGGCCAGCCTGACGGCGATCTCCATGGCCTTGTCGTGCACCTGGTCGTCGTCGACGCACAGGCTGACCAGGCCCATCCGCTCGGCCTGCTCGCCGGTGACCGGCTCGCACAGCAGGAGGTGGTATTTGGCCTTGGCCAGGCCGCACAGCAGCGGCCAGACGATCGCGGCGTGGTCGCCGGCCGCGACGCCGAGCCGGGTGTGCCCGTCGATGATCCGCGCGGTGCGTCCGGCGACGGAGATGTCGGCCAGGAGCGCGACCGCGAGCCCCGCCCCCACGGCCGGGCCCTGGACGGCGGAGACGATCGGCTTGGAGCAGTTGAGTACGTTGTAGACGATGTCGCGGGCCTCGGCGAACACGCGCAGCCTGGTGGCGTGGTCGCGGGTCATCTCCTCGATCATGGACAGGTCGCCGCCGGCCGAGAACGCGCGGCCCTCTCCTCTGACGACGATGGCCCGGACGGCGTCGTCGCGGTCGGCGTCGCGCCAGATCTCGCCCAGCTCGCGGTGGGCGGCCGCGTCGACGGCGTTGAGCCGGCCGGGCTCGCTGATCGTGATCCTCAGCACGCCCTCGGCCGGGGTGTCGAGCTTGAGCTTGTCGTAGGCGTCGTAGATCACAGAGTTGGTCACAGCGACTCCCGCAGCCGGCCCGCAATGTAGTCGCGGGCCTCGACCGCCTGGTCGAACAGGCCCGGCAGGACGAAGAACGAGTGCACCGCCCCTTCGAACCTGCGGATCTCGGCCGGCACGCCCGCCTCCGCCAGGCGGTGGGCGTACCGCTCGCCCTCGTCCCTGAGCACGTCGCACTCGGCGGTCACGACGGTCGCGGGCGCCAGGCCGGAGACGTCGGGCAGCCGCAGCGGCGACAGCCGCGGGTCGGCCGGGTCGGCGCCCGCGGCGTACTGCCGGGCGAACCACGCCATCTCCGCGGCGTCCAGCCCGAAGCCCTTGGCGAACTCCTGGTAGCTCGGCGTGTCCATCGCCACGTCGAGCACCGGGTAGACGAGCACCTGGTGCGCCAGCCGCAGCCCGGCGTCGCGGGCCTGCCAGGCGGCGACGGCGGCCAGGTTGCCGCCGGCGCTGTCGCCGACGACGGCCACGCTGCCGTCGCTCTGGTAGAAGGCCGGGCGGGCGAAGATGTCGCGCACGACGGTCCAGGCGTCGTCGGCGGCGGCCGGGAACGGATGCTCGGGGGCCAGCCGGTAGTCGACCGACACCACCACCGCGCCGGTGCGGATGGCCAGGTCGCGGCCGGCCGCGTCGTTGCGCCTGACGCTGCCGAAGACCCAGCCGCCGCCGTGGAAGTAGACCACCACGGGCAGCCGGCCGTCGCCGGGGTCGGCGCGGTAGATGCGGATCGGCACGCCCTCGGCCAGCTCGTCGCGGACGAAGGGCAGCTTGGTGTGCGGCCCCCGGTGGGCGGCCAGGCCGTCCTGCGCGCGCATCTCCTGGATCTCGGCCGGACCGAGCGTGGCCAGGTCCGCGTTGAGATCCGACGGGTAGCGGGCGACGTAATCCCGCGCCTGGGGGTGCAGCGGCATGATCGCAGCCTAGCGGGCCGCCTCGATGAACGCATCGAAGAGCCGGCCGTCGCCTCGCTCCGGATGCCACTGCACGCCCACGCCGAACCGGTGCCCCTGCAGCTCGATGCCCTCGACGATCTGGTCCTCCGCCCACGCCACGGCCAGCAGGCCGCTGCCGAGCCGCCGGACGGACTGGTGGTGCGGCGCGGTCACCTCGATCCGGTCGCCGACGGCCTTGCCGAGCTTGCTGGACACGCTGACCTGGATGGTGTGGGCCGCGCCGGGCTCGCCCGTGCGCTCGCTGGCCCGCTCGCCGTGCCGCTCGCTGTCGAGGACCTCGGGCAGCCACGGGATCAGCGTGCCGCCCTGGGCGACGTTGAGCACGTGCATGCCCCTGGCGATGGCCAGGATCGGCACGTCGGCCCGGACCGCGGCCCTGGCCAGGGCCAGCTCGAAGCGGTCGCGGTGCGCCTGCGCCTCGGGCACCCGCTCGTCCTCCTCGCCGCCGTAGGTGCTCGCGGCCAGCTCGACGCCGCCCGCCAGGACCAGGCCCCGCAGGCCCTGTACGTAGTCCTCGATGGCGTGCAGGCCGAGCGGCGGCAGCACCACGGGCGCACCCCCCGCCCGGTCGACCGCCTTGGCGTAGGAGGGAGGGGACAGAACGGCCTCGCGCACCCAGTCACTCCAGCGGGCGGCCTCGAAGTAGGCGGTGATACCGATCAGCGGTCGGGACATGCGATCTCCAGGGGGCATGGTGGAGTTCGTGCCGCCATCGTCGCGCCGGAAAGTGCCTCCGGCGTGATGGCCACACGCCCCATCATGGCGCACACTCTTTCCGATATGTCACCTCTCCCCAAGATCCTCTCCTGCCGTGGACCCGGAGTACGCGGTGATCGCGGCAGGTGGGAGCCCCTTTCGTCAGGGCAGGCGGGCGGAGGTCTCGGTGATCAACCGGGTCAGGACGGACGCGGTCGCCGGGTGGTCGTCGAGGAGATCGTCCAGCCGCGCCCGCCAGGCGCCGGTCTCGGCGTAGAGCGCCTCGGACTCCTGAGCGGCCTGCAGGCGCAGCCGCGTGTCGCGCAGCCGTGACTGGTACAGGATCCCCAGGTGGTGCCCGAGCGTGTCGCTGAGCCACCAGTAGGCGTCCGTGTTCGCGGCGAAGACGAAGACCCGGGCGCCCTCCCACGCCACCCGCCGGGGATGGAGGACTGCCATGGCCGGATGGTACGCCCGCCCCGCCCGGGAGGGAACGGTCCGCAACGGTTTCAGCAGGACCTGTCCACGGCGCACACCCCGTCGCCGGCCGCGGCGCCCCCGGTCTCCCCGGCTTCGGCATCCTGCGCCGCAGCGCCCCCGGCGGACTCGGCGCCCCCGGCGGACTCGGCGGACTCGGCGGACTCCCGCCAGGCCCGGTCGAGCACCTGGGCGAAGACCTCGGCCGGCTGGGCGCCCGAGACCGCGTACCGCTCCCCGAAGACGAACGACGGCACCCCCGAGAGGCCCAGCTCGCGGGCCCGCCGCTCGTCGGCCCTGACGGCCTCGCCGAAGTCGCCGCTCAGCAGCATCTCGCGCGTGGCCGCCGGGTCCAGGCCCCCGTCCGCGGCGATGGCGACCAGGGTGGCGGGGTCGGTCAGGATCGCCCCGTCGGCCGTGTAGGCCCGCATCAGCCGCTCGCGCACCTCCTCGCCCCTGCCCATGCGCTCGGCGTAGTGCATGAGGCGGTGGGCGTCGAAGCTGTTCACCGCCCTGGCCCGGTCCAGCCGGTAGGTGAGGCCCTCCTGGGCGGCCAGCTCGGTGACGGCCGCCATGCGCCGGTCGGTGTCGGCCCGGGTGCCGCCGAGGGCGCGCCGGCTGCGCTCGGGGAGGGTGAGCCCCGGGTGGGGGCTGCCGTCCGGGTCGAGCTCGAAGCTGTGCCACCGCACCCGTACGTCCGCCCGCCGCTCGAAGCCGGCCAGAGCGGTCTCGAAGCGGCGCTTGCCGATGTAGCACCACGGGCAGACGAGGTCGGACCAGATGTCAACGGTCAATGTGCTCATATCAGGGAGATTACGAGAGGCAGCTTACCTTTCGTAAGTACGTACCTGTAGGTAAGCTCCTGGTGTGGACGCCAAAGATCTCTTCGACAGCGCCTGCCCCGGGCGCGAGGTGCTCGATCACCTCACCAGCCGGTGGGGGGTGCTGGTGCTGGTGGCGCTCAAGGACGGCCCGCTGCGCTTCCACCTCCTGCGCGACACGATCGGCGGCATCAGCGAGAAGATGCTGTCGCAGACGCTGCGGGTGCTGGGCAGGGACGGGCTGCTCGACCGGTTCGTCGAGCCCACGACCCCACCCAGGGTGACCTACTCCCTCACCCCGCTCGGCCAGGAGGCCGTGACGCACCTGCGCGGGCTGGTCGACTGGATCGCGCGTTCGGCCCCCGACATCCTGGCCGCCCAGGAGAAATATGACGGGCGCGGCTGACCCGGACCCGAGGACTGATGAATTGAAAGCGAATATGACTTACATTCGCATTCACGGTCGGAAAAACAGTCGGCGCTGATTGCGGAGAATCACAGATCGGCTACCGCTTGTTTCGCTTCGCACCTTATTGGGGTGAAACGGTTGTGACACGTCATCGGCGGTGTAACACTCATTTTTGAACGCGTCGGATGTGCCGGGGCTCACCGCGCGTTCACTACCCGGAACCGTCAGGGAGGTGAACGGCACGACCGGATTTCTTTTCCGGTCAATAGGTGGGGTTGGGTATATGTCGTTGAATCCGCGCCTGGTAAAAGAGAGTTTCGCCGTGGTCGAGCCGGTGGCCGACAAGGCCACGGCCTACTTCTACGGCCGGTTGTTCGCTGAGAGCCCGTACCTGCGAGGCATGTTCCCGCCCGCCATGGACGTCCAGCGTGACCGACTGTTCAGCGCGTTGACCCGGATCGTGTGGAGCCTGGACAGCCCGGACAGCCTCGCGGCCTTCCTGGGCCAGCTGGGCAGGGACCACCGCAAGTACGGCGTGCTCGCGGAGCACTACACGGCCGTGGGCAACGCCCTGCTGGCCACCATCCGCTGTTTCGCCGCCGACATCTGGAACCACGAGATCGAGGCGGCCTGGGTGGCCGCGTACACGGCGGCGGCCAATCTCATGATCGAGTCGGCGGAGTCGGACTCGGGGGTCTCGCCCGCGTGGTGGCTGGCCGAGGTCGTGGACCACGAGCAGCGCCATCGCGACATCGCGGTGCTCACGCTGCGGCCCACGCAGCGGCTGCCGTACACGCCCGGCCAGTACGTCAACGTGCAGACCTCGCGCTGGCCGCGCGTCTGGCGGACGTTCTCGATCGCGAACGCGCCGCGCCCCGACAACACGATCAGGCTGCACGTGCGCTCGGTGCCCGGCGGCTGGGTGTCGACCACGCTGATCAGGCACACGCGCATCGGCGACACGCTCATGCTCGGGCCGCCCATGGGCACGATGGCGCTGCGCGAGAGCAGCATGCGCGACATCCTGTGCGTGGCGGGCGGCACCGGGCTGGCGCCGCTGAAGGCGATCATCGAGTCCGTCATCGCCTCGGGCCGCCGCCCCAACATCCACCTGCTGTACGGCGCCCGCACGGCCGACGAGCTCTACGACCTGCCCGACCTGATCAAGATGGAGTCGTCGTTCCCGTGGCTGCGCGTGCTGCCCGTGGTGTCGGACCAGCCCTCCTACGACGGGATGCGCGGCCACCTGCCCGAGGTCACGCAGCGCTTCCACTCCTGGGCCGAGCACGAGGTGTACGTGTGCGGCCCGCCCTCCATGGTCAACGAGACCGTACGCCGCCTGCAGATCGACGGCGTCCCCCTCTCCCGGATCCACCGGGACATCGTCCAGGCGGAGCGCTGACCTCTCGCTGAGAACGCCCGCACGGGGTCATGGCCGGACCCTGGCGGCGGGGCCGGCACACGGTGGATTGACCCGGCCGGGACGTCCGTCTTGTGATCAGGAGGTTGACAGGGCGGGTCAGACGTGCGATCTGGAATCTGACCCGCCAAATGAGGTGAACCGTGCCATCACCCGCCAGGCGCCGAGGAATCGGCGGACTCCTGACCGTTCCGGCCGTCACTGTCGCGACTGTGCTCATGCTCACCTCCCCCGCGTCGGCGAGCATCCCGCTGACCGAGATCGGGGCCGATCCGTACGCGAACGCCACCAGCCAGCACGGCACGCAGACCGGCCCCGACAGCCACCAGTCGGGCTCGACCATCGTGGTCGCGCAGCAGGCCGGCCGCTTCTTCGACGGAGGGGCGTCCGGCATCGCGTTCGCCACCTCCGGCGACGGCGGCGCCTCCTGGGCGAAGGGCGTCCTGCCCGGCATCACGACCTTCGGCGGCGGGCCGTACCAGCGGGTCAGCGACCCGTCTGTGGCGTACGACGTCCGGCACGGCGTCTGGCTGATCTCCTCGCTGGCGCTCACGGACGCGGGCGGGCTCGCCGGGGCGGCTGTGCTCACCAGCCGCTCCACCGACGGCGGCCTGACCTGGGGCGCCCCGGTCACGACCGCCGCCGGGGGCGACCTGGACAAGAGCTGGATCTCCTGCGACAACACCCCGGCCAGCCCGTTCTACGGCCGCTGCTACACGGCCTTCGACGACCACGCGGCGGACAACGCGATCAAGCTGGCCGTCTCCTCCGACGGCGGCCTGACCTGGGCCGTGGCCGGCACCCCCGCCGCCGGTCTGGGCGGGCAGCCGGTGGTGCGGCCCGACGGCGTCGTGGTGGTCCCCTACCTGGGCAACGGCAACGAGATCCGCGCCTTCCGCTCGCGCGACGGCGGCGCCACCTGGGGCGCGGACGTGCTCGTGTCGCTCGTGGAGCGGCACACCGTGGCGGGCGGGCTGCGCGCCTCGCCGCTGCCATCGGCGGAGACGGACGCCTCCGGCACCGTGTACGTCGTCTGGCAGGACTGCCGCTTCCAGATCGGCTGCGCGGGCAACGACATCGTGCTGAGCAAGTCGGCCACCGGGGCCGCGTGGAGCCACGTCCGCCGGGTCACGGGCGACGGCGGCGACCACTTCATCCCCGGTCTCGGGACCGACCGCGCCACCTCGGGCGGGACGGCCAGGCTCGCCGTCACCTACTACCGCTACCCGGACGCCCGCTGCACGGCCGCGACCTGCCGGCTCACGGTCGGCTACACCTCTTCGGCCGACGGCGGCAGGGGCTGGGCCGCGCCCACCCAATTACAGGGCCCGATGGCGCTGGACTGGCTGGCGAACACCGGTCAGGGCCGGATGGCCGGCGACCACGTCTCCACCTCCGTCGTGCCGGGCGGCAACGCCTTCCCGGTGTTCACGGCCGCGTCGGCCCCGTCGGGCGGGGCCCTCGACCTGCGGACGTACACGGTCGCCGGCGGGCTGCCGATCGCGGGAGGCGGGCCCACGCCGCTGGCGATCGAGGCGCCCGTCGCGACCGGCGAGGCCGTGCCCACCCTCCCGCCGACGTCCCGCTGACCCGCCTGACCGGGGGCAGGCGGCGGTTCAGAAGCGGCTCAGGACGCGCCGCGGAAGGCGGCGGCGGTCTCCTCGTCGCTGGGCCAGAACGTCTCGATGGCCAGTTCGGAGACCGTCACGTCCACCGGAGTGCCGAACGTGGCGATCGTGGTGAACATCGACAGCACCCGGTCGCCGGCCGCGATCCGCAGCGGCACCAGGATGTCGCCGGGCCCCGGCACGTGCGCCACGTTCAGGTCCACGCCCGGGTAGGTGTAGGAGGCCAGCTCGTCGTGCAGCTCGGCCAGCCTGCCGTCGCCGGACACCTCGGCCTGCCTGCGCAGCTGGTGCAGCAGGTGGGCGCGCACCTCGGCCAGGTTCAGCAGCCTGCCGCCCATCGCGTCGGGGTGCAGCGACAGCCGCATCACGTTGACCGGCTCCTTGAGCAGCTCGGCGGGCACGCCGTCCATGAACATGGCCGCCGCCGAGTTCGCCGCCACCAGGTTCCAGACCGCGTCCACGACGACCGCCGGGTACGGCTCGTGCCCGGCCAGGATCTTGTCCAGCGCCTGGCGTACGACGTGCATCTCAGGGGCGCGTACCTCCCGCTCGGGATAGATCGGCGCGAACCCCGCGCACACCAGCAGCCGGTTGCGGTGCCGCAGCGGCACGCCCAGCTCCTCGGCCAGCTTCAGCACCATCTCGCGGCTCGGCCGGGCCCGCCCGGTCTCCAGAAAGCTGATGTGGCGGGCCGAAACCCCGGCCTCGATCCCGAGATCGAGCTGGCTCACCCGGCGCCGCTGCCGCCACGAGCGCAGTAGCTCCCCGAAAGTCATCTCTTGTACGGCAAGCGCTCCCATACCCGGCACGCTACCGGCAACAGGGAATGGCGGCGATTACCCCTCAGGTAATGTCGAACCGGACAGCTTCGGTGGGGCGAATCTCCCGGTCTTCGGCGACTGTCGGCGCTGCGTGGCACGATGGCGGCAAGCGAACATGGGAGCGATGCTATGAGTGACGCAGTGCTCGCGATCGGCACCCGCAAGGGCCTGTTCCTCGCCCGCTCGACGGACGGCGGCCCGTTCGAGATCGAGCCGATCCAGTTCTCCACGGTCGCGGTGCCCTCCGTGGCGATCGACACCCGAGGCACCACACCCCGGCTCCTGGCCGGCATCGAATACGGGCATTTCGGTCCGTCCGTCCTCTATTCGGATGACCTCGGGAAGACGTGGGGGGAGGCCGAGCAGCCGCCCATCGCCTTCCCCGACAAGACCGGGGCGACGCTGACCCGCGTCTGGCAGCTCGCGCCCTCGCCGTCGGAGCCCGGCGTCGTGTGGGCGGGCACCGAGCCGGGCGCGCTGTTCCGCTCGGAGGACCGGGGGGTCACCTACCAGCTCGTCGAAGGGCTGTGGGAGCACCCGCACCGGCAGCACTGGCAGCCCGGCGGCGGGGGCCTGTGCCTGCACACCATCGTCAACCACCCGGCCGACCCGCAGATCATGGCGGTCGCGGTCTCCACCGGAGGCTTCTACCGCACGACCGACGGCGGCCTGACCTGGGAGGCGGCCAACCACAACATCCGGGCGCCGTTCATGCCGGAGGGGCAGCAATATCCGGAGTTCGGGCAGTGCGTGCACAAGGTCTCGATGGACCCGGCGCAGCCCGACCGCCTCTACCTGCAGCACCACTTCGGCGTCTACCGCAGCGACGACTTCGGCGGGAGCTGGCACGACATCGGCTCGGCGCTGCCCAGCGACTTCGGCTTCCCGATCGTGACCCATCCGTCGCGGCCCGGCACGGTCTACGTGCTGCCGCTGACGGCCGACATGGACCGCACCCCGGTCGGCCACCGCTACCGGATCTACCGCAGCGACGACGCGGGCGAGACGTGGCAGCCGTTCGGCGCGGGGCTGCCCGAGGGTCCCGTCCACGCGACCGTCCTGCGCGATGCGATGACGGCGTCGGAGGCGGGGCTGTTCTTCGGCACGCGGGACGGGGAGGTCCACTGGTCCCGCGACGACGGGGAGACGTGGTCGCTGGTCGGCCGACATCTGCCCGACGTCCTCACCGTGCGCGCGGCGGTGCTCTAGTCGATGACGAAACCCGTGACGATGGTCGTGTTCGTGCTGCCCAACTCGCTGCGGCGGTGGGTGAGCGGGCGGACGGAGGTCAAGGTCTTCGCGGTCGGCGCCGACCGCGACTCCCCCCCGACCCTGGGCTCGGCGCTCGACATGCTGCGGCGCACCCATCCCCTGCTGGAGGAGCGGCTGCGCGACGACTACGGGCGCATCCGCCGGCACATCAGCATGATCGTGTGCGGCGAGAACGCCCGGGGCCTCGGCGGCCTCGACTGCGCGCTGCCGCCGGGGGCCGAGGTCTACGTCCTGCCCGCCCTCGCCTGATCGCCGGGCCGGCCGCCGCATACCCCCTGTGGCGGCCGGCCGGCGGCCGGCTCACGGGCAGACGCGGCCGTTCGCCTCGAAGGCCGCGTGCGTCAGCGGCATGAGCCCGGCCCACAACGCCTCCATCTTCTCGGCGACCATCTCGATCTCCCGCTGCGGGAACGACGGGAACGCGGAGTCCTCCCGCTTGACGCGAAGCGACAGGAAGTTCATCAGGGCCCGGGCGTTGCAGGTGGCGTACATCGACGAGTAGAGGCCGACCGGGAGGACGGTGCGGGCGACCTCGCGGGCCACCCCGGCGTCGAGCATCTCCAGGTAGGCGTCGTAGGAACGCCGGCAGCTGTCCATCGTCGCCTCGGTCACCAGCTTGTGCTGCTCCGGGGTGCCGTCCTTGAACACGTATTTGCCGGGCTTGCCTTCCTGCACCAGCTTGCGGTCGGGCCCGGGCACGTAGAAGACCGGGACGAGCTGGCGGTAGCGGCCGGACTCCTCGTTGTAGGAGAACGTGCGGTGGCGCATGAACTCCCGGAAGACGAAGATCGGCGCGCTGACGTAGAAGGTCATGGACGAGTGCTCGAAGGGCGTGCCGTGCCGGTCGCGCATCAGGAAGTTGATCAGGCCCTTCGAGCGCTGGGGGTCGGCCTCGATCTCGGCCAGCGAGCTCTCGCCCTTCGTGGACACGCGTGCGGCCCAGAGCACGTCGGCGTCTGACGCGGCCGATTTCACCAGCTCCACGTCCATGTCGCTGCGGAACGTGATCTCGGTCTCGGGTTCGGCTGTGCCCATGGAGAGCCCCCGCTCGGTTGGGTGTTCGGTGACGGCCCCAAGCAAACCAGGTGGCGCGCCCGCGCGCGAGTCGGCGCCCGCCGCCCCCTCTCAACGGTACGGCGGGCGCCGATGCCAGGTCAGCAGCGGTGCACAGCCCGCTCGCGGGTGACCAGATCGGTGTCGGCGGCCGTGCCGTCGAGCCACAGCACGCGCCCGCCCTCCCCGGCGGCGAACAGGGACTGCTCCCCCCTGTTGCAGGAGTACGGCGCCGGCGCGCCGCCCGAGATCGGGACCTGGAGCAGCTTGAGCAGGTTCTCGTTCGCCACGGTGAAGTCACCGGGGTAGTGGCCGATCGTGGCCACCTTGTCGTTGGCGTCCAGATAGGACGCCTGCGGCGCCTGCGGCCCGTCGGCGACGATCGGCGTCGAGCCCGTGCCGTCGGCGGCGGCCCGCATGACGCCCGCGCGGCCGTCGCGGTCGGCGTCGAAGAGCCACACCACGTGCCTGGCGGTCATGACGGGCAGCGCCGAGATCGACGGGGCGTCGCCGGTCGGCGGCACCTCGGGCAGCACGACCTCCTTGCCGGTCGCCAGGTCGCGGACGACCGGGGTGCTGTGGTCGGCCTCCCCCTCGAACCACACCCGCGTGTAGGCGAGCCGGCCGCCGCTGATCGAGGGCGTCAGGCCCTGCACGCCCGCCTGGGCAGTGAGGTTGACCGGGGCGGCGGAGCCGCGCTTCAGCCACAGCTCGGTCTCTCCCGTGGCCGGGTCGTCGCCCGACCAGGCGAGGGTGTCGCCGGAGATGGCGATGCCGTAGACGTAGCCCGCCGAGTCGTGCTGCACCGCCGAGGGCGTGCCGCGGTCGAGGGGGCGCGTCCTGATCTGGAAGCTGCCCGACCCGGGGTCGTAGGACACCCACGCGCCGCGCCTGCCGTCGGTGGCGGGGAGCCAGTTCCAGCGGGCGTTGTCCGACAGCGTGGCCGGCCTGCCGCCGCCCGTGAGGCGGCCGGTGAGGATGGAGGTGGGGCCGGCGGCGTCGATGGTGGAGTTCGTCACGACGTACCGGTCGCCGGCCAGGCCCGGCGGGTCGAAGGCGTCGGTGAGCCCGTCGATCACGACCTTGCTGTCGATGCGGATGAGCCGCTCCCAGCCCGGCCTGATGCCGTGCCGGTCGAACGCCCGCGCGATCGTGAGCCGGTCGCGCCCGCTGAGGCCCGCCGCGCGGGCCGCGGACTCGACGGCGCGGCGGCCGTCGGTGAAGTCGTCCAGCGGCGTCATGTACTCCGTCAGCGCCTTGTAGGCGATCTTGTCGAACCCGGCGCCGAGCTGCTCCCTGGCGTCCCAGAGCGCGCCGGAGAAGATCGTGGAGTTGAGGTGCACGCCGCCTCCGTCGAAGCCCACGGTGACGCCGATGTAGTCCTCGGGGGCGTTGCGGTCGTCGTCCAGGTCGCGGATCGCGCATTCGGCGGGCGGCAGCGTCTTGCAGAGCCCCTCGCCCAGCAGGCTGGCGTCCGGATCGCTCATGGGGATGCCGAGGGCGGCGGTCTGGATCGCGTTGCCGAAGTAGTCGGCCAGGCCCTCGTTGATCGCGCCCGACTGGCCGAGGTAGACCAGGTCGGCGCTGTGGGTGATCACGCCGTGCGTCATCTCGTGGCCGACCACGTCGAGGCTCGCGGCGAAGGAGTGCAGGTCCGCGCCACCGCCGCCGTAGACCATCTTGGTGCCGTCCCAGAAGGCGTTCTCGAACGGCCCGCCCAGGAAGGTGACGTTGACGACGGAGTACATGGTGCCGCCCGCGCCGTCGAGCCCTTCGCGGCCGAGGCCCCGGTAGTACTCGTACACCTTGCCCGCGCCCCAGTGGGCGTCCACGGCGCCGGCGGCGGTGTGCTGCGGCCCGAAGACCGGCGTGGGCGAGGTGGCCAGCTCGGTGCCCGGCGGGATGCCGGGGTCGAGGAAGTCCTGGACGTCGCGGCCGGCCGCGTCGTAGGTGAGGATCTCGCCGGTGGTGCCGTTCCACATCGGGCGGGACCGGTCACGCAGCTCGTAGGCGCCGTCGGCGCGCTGGTAGGCGTTGAGCGGCACGGTCTGCCCGTGCGCGGTCTGGCCGCTGCCCGTCACCGGGCCCTCGTGGCGCAGCCGGTCGACGCCGAACAGCGGCCGTCCCGAATGGGCGTCCACGTACGCGTCGAGCAGTACCGGCCGCTTCTTGACCCGGTCCGTGCCGGCGATCGTGACGTGCCAGGCCAGCACGCCCTTGCCGCGCGGCACCACGACCAGCTCGCGGGGCGTGGCCTTGACCGTCTCGCGGACGCGGCGGTCGGCGACGAGCCGGGAGCGGGCCAGCTTCGCCGCCGTCGCGCCGGTGATCGCCGGCGCGGGGTCGACGCTCAGCTCGGTGAGGAAGCGCCCGCCCGCGCCGGTCACCTCGCGCTGGGCGCCGTTCTTGCGGAAGTGGACGAGGTACTGGCCGCCGAAGACGGGCAGGCCGCGGTAGCGCTGGGCGAACCTGACGGTCTCGTCCCGGCCGTCCACGACGGTCCGCAGCGGCACCAGGTCGGCCGGGTCGAGGTGGTAGCGCGGATCGGCCAGGTGCGCCCTGGCCGCCGCGACCGGGTCTCCCGGCTGCGCGGGCTCGGCCAGCCCGCTCACCTCCGCGGGCGCCCGCGTGTCCGCGCGCGTCTGTACGTCGGGCGGCGGCGGGTCGTCGGCTGCGGCGGCTCCCGGCAGGGACAGCGCCAGGCATAAGGCGGCACTGGCCCCGATGGCGGTGAGGGTGATGGGACGCCAGGACACGACACCTCCAGGTGTGGCGTAGATTTTCTGGCGACCCGATCATCACAGCAAATTTGACAAAGAGCCAAATAACAATTCGATTACCCGTTTGCGGAAATATTCATTACCTCTTTCCTGGAGGAGGTCAGCGGCGCGGAAACGTCCGGCGCGGCCAATCTTCGCCGCACCGGATTTCCCGCTCCGGATCAGGTGATGTCGCGCCGCAGCGTGGTGACGGAGGCGAGGGCCGAGAAGATCAGCGCGTAGCCGAGCAGGACGGCCCCGCCCGCCCAGGCCGGCAGCAGGTACGCGGTGTCCAGCCCGAACCCGGCTCCCACGTTGGTCAGCGCCGCCGTCGCCCCGCCGGGGGTGAACTTGCCCACCGGCTGCAGCGCCGGGATCGCGTTGACGATGGAGTCGACGACGTACACCCAGGCGATGACCGCGATGAGCGCCCCGACCTGGTTCTTGACCAGCGCCCCGAGGCCGAGCCCGAACAGCGTGTAGAGCGCCAGCACGGCCAGCACGCTCGCGGCGACCCGCGCGATCGTCGCGTTGAACGCCAGGTCGCCGCCCGAGGCGAGCACGGACCCGGCGATCGCCAGGCCGGTCAGCGCCAGCACCGCCAGCCCCAGCACCACGCCCACCACCATGGTCGCGGCGAGCTTGGCCGCCACCACCCTGACCCGCTTCGGCGCGACGAGCAGCGTGGTGGTGATGGTCTGGTAGCGGTATTCGGAGGTCATCATGACGACCCCGAGCACGGCCGCGAACAGGGAGCCGCCCGCCCCGGCGCTCCAGAGCGACTCCTGGAAGGCCAGGGTGCCGCGGGCCGGGACGATCGCCTCTCCCTCGGGCCCGCCCTGGCCGGCGAAGACGATGAAGAAGCCGAGCGACAGGCCGACGTAGGCGAGCATGACGATCAGCATCACCCACCACAGCCTGGTGGTGACCACCTTGAGCAGCTCCGCGCGGATGAGCGCCATCACGCTCGCCCCTCCCCCGTCTGTTCTCCCGTCAGCTCCAGGAAGACCTGCTGCAGGTCGCCCCGCTCCTGGGTCATCTCGGTCAGCAGGATGCGCTCGTCCAGGGCGATGCCGCCGATGCCCTCGACGTCCAGGCCGGTGACCCTGAGGACGTCGCCCACCGCCTCCACCTGGGCGCCGTGCCGCTCCAGCGCGGGCCGCAGCGCCTCCGGCTTGGGCGTGCGCACCCTGATGACGGGCGCGCCGCCGTTGGAGACGAGCTCGGCCAGCGTGCCCTGCCGGACCAGGCGGCCCTTGGCGATGATCACCACGTTGTCGACGATCTGCTCGACCTCGGCCAGCACGTGGCTGGAGACCAGGACGGCGGCTCCCCGCTCGTGCGCCAGGTGGCGCATGAAGCCGCGCAGCCACTGGATGCCCGCCGGGTCAAGGCCGTTGGCGGGCTCGTCGAGGATGTACACCTTGGGGTCACCGATGAGGGCGGTGGCCAGGGCGAGCCGCTGCCGCATGCCCATGGAGAAGCCCAGCACCCGCTTGCCGGCCACGTCGGCCAGGCCCACCTGCTCCAGGGCCTCGCCCACGCGCGCCCTGGGCAGCTTGGCGGCCGTGCACAGCACGCGCAGGTGGTTGTACGCGGTGCGTCCCGGATGGAAGTTGGTGGCTTCGAGCACCGCACCGACCTCGCTGAGGGGGCGGTCGAGCTCGACGTAGCGCCGGCCGTTGACCAGCGCGCTGCCGGAATCCGCGGTGACCAGCCCGAGCAGGCTGCGCAGGGTTGTCGTCTTTCCCGCCCCATTCGGGCCTAAATAGCCCGTTATCGTGCCGGATTCGACAGTAAATGACACCCCGTCCACCGCGCGTACCGGACCGAACGACTTTGAAAGGTCTCGTATCTCGATAGCACTCATGGTGTGGCGATTATCCGTAATTAGTACGAAGTCGCGCCTCCTCCGTGAGGAGGAGTTCACAAGCGGTACACCCGGCGGGCGTTTCCGGAGCCGATCATGTGGGCGATGCGGGCCGCGTCGGCGACGCTCCACTCCCCCGCGCCGAGCCTGGCCCTGAGCGCGGCGCCGAGCGCCTGCCGGTAGTAGAGGGCGCCCAGGTAGGCGGTCTCGGCCACACCACGGCAGTGGGAGCTGAACAGCTGCTTGTGGAACGGCGTCAGCTCCAGCAGCTCCTCCATGACCCTGGCCGACGCGGCCGCCGTGTGCGGCAGGGCGAGGCCGATGTCCACGTAGACGTGCGGGTAGACGGCGGCCAGGTAGGCGGCCTGGCGGTGGAACGGGTAGCAGTGCAGCAGGATCACCGGCACGCCGAGAGGCTGCAGCGCCCGGACGAACGCGCTCATCCTGGCCGGGTCGCAGCGGTGCAGGTCGGGCGCCGAACCGGCGAACCCGGTGTGGAACTGCAGCGGCAGCCCCCGCTCCCTGGCCACGTCGATCGCGCTCCAGAGCAGGTGGCGCAGCAGGACCGGCTCCGTCGCCGGCTCCTTGGGCTCGGCCAGCCGCCGGTTGGCCGCCGCGAGCACCGACCCCCTGCTGGGCCTGCCGGGCTCCAGGTCGAGGCCGCACACGCCGGCGATGACCGTCTTGAGCCCGACCGCCCTGGCGGCCCTGGCGGCCAGCGCCTCGCCCAGGCTGTCGAGGTAGTCGAGGGCGGCCTGCGCGGACTCGGCGACGTCGCGCTCGATCCGCTCGATGCGGACGAGCTCGTCGGCCGCGGCGCCGCCGTGCCGGCCCATCTCGGCGGCCGACAGCAGGTCGACGTCGTCGATGCCGCTGACGTCGTCACCGGGGCCGTCACCGGGGCCGTCGCCGGGGCCGTCGTCGTCCACCAGGAAGGCCACCACGCCCGCGCCCGTGAGCAGCCGCCGGTTGACCTCGCCCGCGCCCAGCTCGGCCCGGCGGGCGAGGTAGACGGCCGGCGGCGCGTGCGGCTCCAGGTCGAGCAGCGGCGCGCACCAGCGGCGCAGGGCCACGCCGAGCGGCGTGTCGAAATGGGTGGTGCCGGGCGGCGCCGGGCTGCCGCCCTCGGTGATGAGCAGCTCGAACTGGGCGCGCGTCAGGTCGTCCCGCCGCACCCCGTGACAGTGGTGGTCGACGAGCGGGGCGAGCAGCGCGTCACGCACCGTGTCGGGCAGGTCTACGGGGAGCATGCGGAGACTCTAGGGGAGCCCCGCACGCCCCCGCGGACGTTTTACCGAGGAGGGTGGCTACCTTCGGGAAAGGCGGAGGACGTTCGCGATGATCTTCGCTCCCGCGCCCCCCTCCTGGGTCAGAATCGACTCGGGGTGGAACTGCACGGCGAAGCGCCGCCGCTCGGGGTCCTCGATCGCCATGACGTTGCCGTCGGGCGTGAGCGCGGTCGGGGTGAAGCCGACCACGCCGGGCCGCTTGGCGTGCAGCGAGTGGTAGCGGGCCGCGGTGAACTCCTCGGGCAGCCCGTCGAGCAGCGCGCTGTCGCCGAGCCTGGAGACCTGGCCGCGCTTGCCGTGCTCGGGATAGTCGAGCAGCTCAAGGGTGCCCCCCGCCTGCTCGACCATGGCCTGCAGGCCCAGGCAGACGCCGAACACCGGCAGGTCGCGGGCGTAGATCTGGTCGAGCAGCGCCGAGATGCCGAAGTCGGTCGGCCAGCCGGGGCCGGGCGAGAGCACCACGAGGTCGGGCCCGATGTCGTCGACCATGTGGATCGGGAAGCCGTGGCGCAGCGTCACCACGTCGGCGCCCTCCTGGCGGAAGTAGTCGGCCAGGGTGTTGACGAAGGAGTCCTCGTGGTCGACCAGCAGCACCTTCATGCCCTGGCCCGGCTGCGGCCTGGGCTCGGGGACGGGCGCGGCGCCGGGCTGGTTGACCGCGGCCAGGGCCCCGAGCAGCGCGCTGGCCTTGAGCTCGGTCTCGCGCTCCTCCGCCTCGGGGTCGGAGTCGAACAGCAGCGTGGCCCCGGCCCTGACGGTCGCCACGCCGTTCTTGATCTGGGCGGTACGCAGGGTCAGGCCGGTGTTCATGGAGCCGTCGAAGCCGATGAAGCCGATGGCGCCGCCGTACCACCTGCGGGTGGTGGCCTCGTGGTCCTCGATGAACTGCATGGCCCACGTCTTGGGGGCGCCGGTGACGGTGACGGCCCACATGTGGGTGAGGAAGGCGTCGAGCGCGTCGAACTCGGGGCGCAGCCGGCCCTCGATGTGGTCGACGGTGTGGATCAGGCGGGAGTAGAGCTCGATCTGGCGGCGGCCGATGACCTTGACCGTGCCCGGCACGCAGATCCGCGACTTGTCGTTGCGGTCGACGTCGGTGCACATGGTCAGCTCCGACTCCTCCTTGACGCTGGACAGGAGGGTGCGGATGGCCTCGGCGTCCTCGACCGGGTTGCTGCCGCGGGCGATGGTGCCGGAGATGGGGCAGGTCTCCACGCGATCGCCGTTGACCCGGACGTACATCTCGGGCGAGGCGCCGACGAGGTGCTCGCCCTCGCCGAGGCTGATGATGAACTCGTACGGGGCCGGGTTGCTGTGGCGCAGGCCGCGGTAGAAGGCCGACGGGTCGTCGCAGGTGGCGTGGAAGACCTGGCCGGGCACGACCTCGAACAGGTCGCCGCGCTTGAACTTCTCCTTGGCGGCGGCCACGACCTTGGCATAGTCGCCCCGCGTGGGGTTGGCGGGCAGCTCGGCGGGGGTGACGGGCTCGGCGGTGGTGCCGGACCTGTCCAGGCCGCGGGTGGTGGTGCCGTCGACGGTGAACTCGTAGCGGTGTTCGAGGGCGGTCTCGCGCTGCCTGTCGATCACGACCAGCCGGTCGGGCAGGTGGAGCACGAGGTCGCGCTGGTCGTCGGGGCGGACGAGCTCGTGCCTGATGGGCTCGAACTGGAAGGCCAGGTCGTAGCCGAAGGCGCCGTACAGGCCCAGGTGCGGGTCCTCGCCGCGGAAGGCGGCGATGACCTCGCGGATCGCGGTGAACACGGTGGGCCGGCGGCTGCGCAGCTCCTCCGGCAGCAGGTCGGCCGTTTCGGGCACCAGGACCTCGACGTGGTCGGGCGTGGGCTCGGAGACCGGCTTGCCCGCGGCCAGCAGGCAGGAGGCGACGGCGGGCAGCACGATCCGGCCGCGGGCGTTGAGCGCGGTCGCCGAGATGGTGCGGCCCTTGGCCACCAGTTCCAGGCACGGGTCGACGTAGCCGAAGGCCCATCGGCTGTAGCGGCCCGGATAGTCCATGCCCGAGGAGAAGGCGCCGCCGCGCCGTACGCCGAGGGCCGTCACGATCTCTTCGAGCGCCGCCTCGTCCACTTCGCGTGTCTCGCGCTCGACGCCGATGCCCCCGGCTGTGGTATATCCGCTCGTCTCCACCAGCTTGCCCCTTATCACGTCAAATGCTGAGCCCCGGGGGTGGACACGAGAAAGGCCGCCCTCCGGGGCGGCCGTCCGTTGAGGAATGCGAAACACGCGCCGCCTAGGAGCGGCGCCACCACTGGAGCTGAGCGTGATTTCGCATGGGAACAGGTTAACCGCCGGACCAAGATCGCGCAACGCGACCCGCCAGAACGTGCACCCTTCATCGGGGACCCGCCGCGGCGACATACAATACAGAGCTGTACTGTATTTCTGTAGTCATCATCCCCAGAGGAGATCCGAGATGACCGAGACCGGGTCGACGTAGCCGAAGGCCCATCGGCTGTAGCGGCCCGGATAGTCCATGCCCGAGGAGAAGGCGCCGCCGCGCCGTACGCCGAGGGCCGTCACGATCTCTTCG